>JAUNIJ010000112.1:5147-5474 GCA_030523485.1 Bacteroidales bacterium | reverse complement strand
GACGTAAGACGTATCCGAAACTTTGCATGGCACAATAATTGCACCATCTATAATTTGAATTGTTATTTCTGTACCATTCCCTCTAGGAATAGTAATGACAGTTCCGTCCGATAAGGTGAAATATACGTTGTTATTATCGTATGTTACACTGGTAAACATACTATCACCATTTTGACCATCTTGTCCATTTTGACCTGGATTTCCTGTTGCTTGACCAAGTAATGTCCATGTTATACCATTGTCATACGAAACATACCACATTTCATTTTCTATTTTTAATGTAGGTGTGATGCCGTCGGCACCATCTTGACCATTATTTCCGTCGTT
>JAUNIJ010000112.1:783-5137 GCA_030523485.1 Bacteroidales bacterium | reverse complement strand
CCAGTAACTCGTATTTTATTATTATTCTCATCAAGTAACCACTTACCATTAATAGTCCAATAATAAAAGCCATCAGAATCTTGTGCAACACCGATGTTTGGTGTGTTTGCAGTTGTTCCGTCTTCTCCATTATAAATGGTGATTGGTTCGTGATTTTTAAAAGTTATGGTGTAACCAATAACTTCTCCTCCTTTTGTAATTGGCACAATATTAGTGATATAATCGCCGCTTTGAATGGCATCAATGAGAACTTGCAGTGAGTTGATGTTTGTGTTCATTTCCTTGCAAAGCTCTTCTAAGATTTTAACACGGGAATCTAAGTCATTAATAGAATTCCAAATGTCGTTGTGACAACTTGTGAGAAAACAGAGTGTCACCACCAAAACTAAATAGATTTTTCTCATATAAGATGTAATGTTCTCTGACACCCAAAGAGAATATAAATTATGATTAGTATAATAAAAAGGTGGGTATCCATTTCGTTTGTCTGTCGACGAGGTTTACCACAACCTAACTATCAGACAAGCGAAAGGATACCCACTAGATATGTTATAACCGTTACACATGTGCAGATGGATATTGTGGCACAATATCCCATCTACACACCACGGATATAAATAAATACATACCCGAAGGCATCACTCTAATCAAGTCTTGGATAGTTTTGCTGAAGTGGTAATTTCATCGACCAAGAACGAGCGTTGAATGACGCTTTTTATATTTTCGTTGCAAAGGTACAAACAAATCTTATAATTGCGATATAATAATAGATAATGTTTTTAGGGGTGTTGTTGTTGTTTTTATCTAGCAGAATAGATACAAAAAAAAGCGGAAATGCTTGAAACATTTCCGCTTGATTGGCTTTAGTGTGGTGCCAACGGGATTCGAACCAGTGACACACGGATTTTCAGTCCGATGCTCTACCAACTGAGCTATGGCACCATTGCCGTTTGCGAGTGCAAAAGTACAGTCTTTATTTGTAATGACCAAATTTCTGCACCATTTTTTTTCGAAAATATTTCAAGGGAAGTTTATACCGTTGATATTAAGCGATATCGATAGTTGTGTCAAAACTATTTTTAAAATATCTTTGTGAATACAGATTAAATAATGTACCTTTGCAAAGGTAATGTAACATAGTTACATGCCACTGAAATAGTCATTTTTTATACAAGATATTTATGAAAGCATATGTATTTCCCGGTCAAGGAGCTCAGTTTGTAGGCATGGGCAAAGACCTTTACGAATCTTCTGCAGTAGCAAAAGATTATTTTGAACAGGCCAACGAGATTCTTGGTTTCAGAATTACAGATTTAATGTTTGCCGGCACCGATGAGGATCTCCGTCAAACCAAAGTTACTCAACCAGCAGTATTCCTTCATTCAGTAATCTCTGCTTTGGTTTTGGAAGACTTCAAACCCGACATGACCGCCGGTCATTCTTTAGGTGAATTCTCTGCTCTTGTAGCTGCCAAAGCACTCGACTTTGCCGATGCATTGAAATTGGTGTCGGCACGTGCTCAAGCCATGCAGAAAGCGTGTGAGAAACATCCTTCAACCATGGCAGCTGTGCTTGGTTTGCCTGATGAAGTCATCGAGGATGTTTGTGCTAAAGTAGAAGGTGTGGTCGTTCCAGCCAACTACAACTGCCCTGGTCAATTGGTCATCTCTGGTGCTCATGAGGCTATCGACAAAGCCTGTGAACTGTTGTTGGCAGCAGGTGCTAAACGTGCTATGAAACTTGCTGTTGGTGGTGGATTCCACTCACCTTGTATGGAGCCAGCTCGTGAAGAATTGGAAGCAGCTATTAAAGCAACAAACTTCCACACACCAATTTGCCCAATCTATCAAAATGTAGATGCTCGTCCACATACCGACCCTACAGAGATAAAAACTAATTTGATAGCACAACTCACTGCTCCAGTACGTTGGACGCAGAGTGTGATGCACATGATTGAGGACGGTGCTACCGAATTCACCGAATTAGGTCCAGGCAATGTGCTAACAGGCCTGATTCGTAAAATCAAAAAATAAGTCGTTATAGAATTAATACAGCAACTTTAGGATGACCCATTTTTCGTCATCCTAATGTTGTTTTTTGTCGTTGAGAATAAAACATTTCGCTACATGCAAAAAGAGATGGCAAGATATGAAGTAGAGATGGGGATAAACAATTGTCTCTTGGTGCGCGACACCCACAATAGCGACCTCACCTCGTTGACAAAGCACGCGCTTAGTTTCTTAGAGCAACAGTCGACAGGACAATGTGCCCGCACGTTGATAGTGTCGGACATCGATGCCGACGAAATGGTGTGCGAGATGTTTTACAACAATATCCAACAAATCATCAATTCCGACAGTGTGCAGCGTCTCATCTGTATAGGCGACGATTTAATGGCACACTCTACCCTATTTCACCATCCTAATGCTCATTTCTTTCGTACCACCTACGAATTTCTTGATTCAGAACTCATCGACAGCTTTCACAACGAAGCCATTTTGTTGAAAGTTGCTCCTTTGTTCAAACCAAACAAAATCGAACGTCGTTTGCAACAATTAGCTCACGACACGGTGATGGAAATCAATTTCGATGCCATGTTCCACAATATCGATTACTTCCGGATGAAGTTGGAACCTTCAACCAAACTCATGTGTATGGTGAAAGCATCGGCATATGGTAGTGGTTCGGTAGAAGTGGCTCAAGCCATGGAACATTATGGCGTCGACTATCTTGCGGTGGCATTTGTTAATGAAGGTTGTGAACTGCGTGAGGCAGGCATTCGCATGCCAATCATGGTGTTAGACCCCATGGTGTCGTCAATCAACCATTTGTTCCAATATCAGTTAGAGCCAGAAGTGTGTTCGTTTCGTATGTTACGAAAACTAATCAAGGAGGCTCAGATGCGTAAACTGAAACGTTACCCTATTCATATCAAATTCGACACAGGTATGCATCGTGCTGGTTTCGAATTAAAAGATATGGAGATGCTGTTGTCGACGTTGAAAAAATACGATTGTGTAGAGGTGGTTTCAGCCTTCTCGCATTTGGCTGCCGCTGATGAGTTGTCGGCCGATATGGACGCGTTTACCTTACAGCAAATCAAGGTGTTTACCCAATGCACCCAACAATTAGAACAGGCGTTGGGCAGAACAGTTATTAAGCACATATTAAACACTGCTGGCATCGATCGTTTCACTCAGTATCAGTTTGACATGGTGCGCCTTGGCATTGGCTTATGGGGTATGAATTGCACCAATCAGGATAAATTGCGCAATGTTAGTTCGCTCTCAACACGAATCATGCAGATTCGTCACCTGGAACCAGGCGAGACAGTGGGCTATGGTAGGAAAGGTGTGATAACGGCTCCAACCGACATAGCTCTCTTACCTATTGGCTATGCTGATGGACTTGATCGTCGTCTCGGAAACAACGTAGGTTGTTTGTTTTATGAAAATCAATCGCTTCCTATTGTTGGCAACATCTGTATGGACCTCACAATGGTTGATGTGACAGGACTGAATGTTCGTGAAGGCGATAAAGTGGTGATATTTAACGACGAACATCCATTGTCTGACATTGCTAAGATGTTGGGAACCATACCTTACGAAGTGCTCACTTCTATTTCTCCTCGTGTTCGTCGAGTCTATTATCGTGTGTAAAGAAGATACATACTTAACGATAGCATCCTCGTCGGAAGGATTGTACAAAGATAAAGGAAGCAAGTTTCTTGCTTTTGCTGCTCCTGTACGTTCGGTTGACGAGGCCATGGCATTTGTTGATAAGATACGTAAAGACTATCACGATGCTCGTCATGTTTGCTACGCTTATATGATTGGTCCGCAACGTGATACGTTTCGTTCTAACGACGATGGCGAGCCATCAGGCACAGCGGGAAAGCCTATATTAGGACAAATCAATTCAGCCAATCTTACCAACATAGTCATAGCTGTAGTACGTTATTTTGGTGGCATTCTTTTAGGTACAAGCGGTTTAATTGTTGCTTATCGTACAGCCGCTGCTGAAGCTATTAATGCTGCGAAACTGACAGAACGTATTGTTGAACAGTCCATTGTGCTGACTTATGGCTATGAATCGATGAATCAAGTGATGCGCATTGTTAAAGAGCATGCTTTGACAATTGTGAGTCATGAACAAGACTTTCATTGTCGCTTGACATTGCTTTGTCGTCTCTCAATGTTACCTGTTGTTCAAGAAAAAGTAAAACATCTTCGTACTGTAAAATTTGAGTTGTTGAAATAGTTACCCTTATTATTTATGGATTATCGGTATTGTTTGATTGCTGTCATTCTTATGATCGTATTAGGTGCTGTGATAGCGAAATGCAAGGCTAACA
>JAUNIJ010000112.1:0-773 GCA_030523485.1 Bacteroidales bacterium | reverse complement strand
GGTTGTTTCGTTGTCAGCTCACGAATTTCAGCAACGATTAGCAAACGATAAAAAAGCGGTGGTGTTGGATGTGCGTCGTCCGGAAGAATATCGCGATGGACATCTAAAAAACGCGATATTAATGAATTGGCTCGATGCGGAAGCATTCAAAACAGAAGCGCAACGCCTGAAAAAGAAGTACACCTATTATGTTTACTGTCGTAGTGGACGTCGTAGTCTTGAGGCTTCAAAATACTTAAAATCACTTGGTTTTAAAGTGGTTGATCTAAAGGGTGGCTATTTAGATTGGGTAAAGAATGGACTGCCAGTCGAAAAATAAGATGGCACAACGAAAAATAAGCTCAAAAATTGTGTTTATAGCAGAAAAAAATGTAATTTTGTGCCGTTCATTCGACATCAAAGTTTGTAGCAATGAGAAAACAGTCAACCAAATATCTTTCAACGCTTAGCAAACGTCTTTGTGGCGTTATGTTATTGCTCTCTTTGTGTTGCACTGTAACCAAAGCACACACCTCGTTATCATCTGAACCGATGAATGAAATGTCGTTGTGTGACTCAACATTAGTAGAGAGTCCAAAAACAACGACACCTATTCAACATAAAATAACAATCTCTGTCTCTAACCGTGTAATGAAAGTTACTGGTGTTGAAGACGGAACAAAGGTAGAAATCTATTCGTTGTTGGGCAATAAAGTCTTTACTGACTATGTGAGCAATGGCGAGTTGAATCTTCCGGTATTGAACAAGGGTATTTACCTGGTTCGTATCGAAAA
>JAUNIJ010000111.1 GCA_030523485.1 Bacteroidales bacterium | reverse complement strand
TCACCTTCTTGGCATATTCCCCGATGCTCTCATTCTCATCGTAGGTTGGCTTGGAGGAGAGAGAAACGTCACCTTCGACATCTCCCTTTGCACCAAGGTCGGTACCATCCACAAGGTCATAAAGCACTCGGTCAGTAATCTCGTCTATGCTTCCGAACTTCTTTAGCTTAAAGAGGTCTTTGCCTACCCAGTCCCAGAACTTCGTAACGGCTTCCTTGACTCTGTCAATAAGCTTCTGCAAGCGACCTTTCTCCGCTTCACCATTCGCCTCATCAAGCATCTTCTGCGCCTCCTTGGCAAACCTTTCAGCATTCTTACGTCCACTAAGACGTGACAATACCTCGCTCGCCACACGGTTCTCATCGTCACGGATGTCGGCATAACCATCGTCCTTCATCACTTCATCCCACCAAGGTGTGTCCTTGATGAGCGACTTGACATTCTCCCACAGCTCGCCATTCTTTCTCTCCACAGCCCTACACCAAAGGTGCGTATATTCATGGATAGGTGTATTAGGGTTCATGCCCTCCGGAGTAAGGTATATCTTGTTACCCTCGACCCAGCCAAACACCGTGCCGTCAGGGGTCGTTAGAAATTCTACTATTTGTTCTGAACGTGGCACATCTTCCGTTTCTGATGCAAGAGAGTTCCTACGTTCTTCCTGAGTCATCCCTATTCTGTGCTGAACGTTCCTTGCCTCAACTTCTCCTGCAGAACGTTTATGATCTCTTCCGATTGTTCCTCTTGAAAAACCCTCTTTATATTGCAAATAGTGTTGTATCTCATGAATAAGGACTGACTTAACTCTCTCGTTGTTAATGTCAACCCTGCCGTCCTTAATGAAGTCACTGCCAAGGTTGATTGTTATGGATCCACCCCTATCTCTATTATATAACCCAATAATCTTGTCCTTTTTCTCGCTTTCAGGAACACCGGGTGCAAACAACTCATAAAAGCTGACTTGTGGAAAACTCCACCCCAAATTATACATTGACCTTATTCTTTCCATCCACACTGGGGTAAGAATCGAATTTAAGCGCATAGGAATTGCACCATGATAGTTACCATCAGTAGAATAAGTTCCGTCAGCAAACTCTATATCTGGCAACTCATATCTCCACTTCCCGTCAGCCCCTTGTTCCCAGCCTGTCGCTATCTTTATCTTCTTCGGGGCTATGTTCTCCAAAGCCATTCTCTTCGCTACTTTCAAATCTTTGTAAGCCTGACTTGTATTGAAGCCATCGTCTCCCAATTTATCTTCGAAACCCATTGAATTGTAAACGCCTTCTTCCCCGACAAACATCATCTCAGCAGCAGCACCATTCACCTCTCTCGGTTTTTCAATAAGCCCAGTAGTATCCTTGTATTCTCCACTGTACAAAGCTTGCTTAGCTGACTTCAATATAGATACAAGTGGTTTGCCTTCAGCACGGTTCAGTTTAATATCCGAATAGAAAAACTCTACAATGTGGGCTTTGCCATCATTAATTACGCCATTGTCAGGTTTTCTGGAAATAACAATACTTATTCCTTCCGTTTCGCCAACCTTATCAAAGTTCGATACGGTGGCGTTATGGTCGCTGACCCTTATCGTGACAGTCTGTCCGTTCATGGTTTCAAACGTTCCATACTGGCTTCTGCCCGTTTTTGTCAGTCCAAGAGCCCTCGAAAGGTCGCCAATGAATGTTTTTGTGCGATTATTTGTCTTTTTTTCGTATTCTTCTATTGCATTGTCAATGTTTTTTAATACCTTTGCGCCTGAATTACTTGACATGACAGTGGCTATGGCGGTCTTCTGAGACAGCTCCGCGATGTTAAGTAATTCTTTTTTTTGCCGACTGATTTCTTCCAATATCCTACGTCCTTCCTCCTGCGTCGTATCAACCACCTCAATTGGCGTGCCATCAAACAGAGACCTAACAGCCTTCGTAACCAAATCAAACGCCTCCTTAGACACGCCACTATTCTCTACCGTCGTATATGGCTCACCACCTTCATTCCACTCACTCACCTTCTTCGCATACTCCCCAATGCTCTCATTCTCATCGTAGGTTGGCTTGGAGGAGAAAGAAACGTCACCTTCGGCATCTCCCTTTGCACCCAGGTCCGTATCATTCAGCAAGTCATAAAGCACTCTATCGGCAACCTCTTCCGGACTACCAAAGCTCTTAATCTTGAACACATGCTCACCAACCCAACTCCAAAACTTATCAATGCTCTTCTTGATGCCATCGTATAACTTGCGCAGACGACTCTTCTCTTCCTTAGTCTCAGCATCATCAATAACCTTCTTTGCCTCCTCATACAATCGTCTGCCGCCTTCACGACCAGAGTAACGACTAAGCACTTCTTCAGCTAACTTTCAACATTCTCCTCAGTAGCATCAGGATAATTCTCATCATTCAACACCTCATCCCAAACCTTTGTCTTGCGCATATTCTCCACAACACTCTGCCAAAGTTCGGCATTATTCTCCCTAACCGCCTTACTCCAAATGTGCGTATACTCATGCACCGAAGTGTTTGGATTCAACCCCTCCGGAGTTAACCACACATCCTTACCATTAGTAAAGCCATAGACAGTACCTTCACCAATATGTTTAGCATCAAAACCAAGTCGTTCGCCACTTATAGGATCAACAAATTTTCCTCCCACTTTTACAAGCAAACACCTTGACACATGATTTACAACCATGAAATCGTTTACATTTTTCTTCAACTTACCACTTGCATAATCAAAGAAATCCTTTAACTTTGCATCAACAATTCCGTTGGTAGTCCCTCTCGTCTGTGTAGATACAGGCAACGACAAACTATTAGCGGAATTGTTATATAGGTCAACATCCGTAACAAAGAAAGAATGTGTACCATTACTTCCTCTTTGTTCAGTTACGAGACAGTGCCTCGATAGCAATACGATTTTCATTATCATGAATTTTTGAGTCACCCTTGTTGTTCTGCTACTGTATTCTATCAAAATGGATAAAAAAAAGTGCAGGTCTACTCAAGTAGACCTGCACTTATGTTTGGTTGATATCTCTTTTTTCTGTTTGAAGAAGGGTAGTGTAAGATTAGTCTTTGAAGAAACGATTCCAGAGACCCTCAAAGCCTGCACCATGGCGTGCTTCGTCGCGTGCCATTTCGTGAACGGTGTCGTGGATAGCATCAAGGTTGAGTTTCTTTGCTACTTTTGCGATGTCGAGTTTTGCTGCACAAGCACCTTCTTCGGCTTCCATGCGTGCTTTTACGTTTGTTTTTGTGTCCCAAACGATTTCGCCAAGTAATTCTGCGAATTTAGCAGCGTGTTCTGCTTCTTCCCAAGCGTAGCGTTTGAATGCTTCTGCTACTTCAGGATATCCTTCGCGGTCAGCTTGACGGCTCATTGCTAAGTACATTCCTACTTCTGCACATTCGCCAGCGAAGTGGTCTTTGAGACCTTGAAGTACGAATGCACCTTCTTCGCCTTCTGGGATAGCTTTAGCTACACCGAGTTCGTGTTTACAGGCAAAGTCGAGTTTTCCTGTTTCTATTTTTTCGATAAATTTACTTCCAGGTACTTTGCATTGTGGGCATTTTTCTGGTGCTGTTTCTCCTTCGTGAACATATCCGCAAACGGGACAAATCCATTTTTTTGTACTCATGTTGTTGATTTGTTGTTTATTTGTTTGTGTTTGAATTGTGTTATCTGAGACGTTTGAGAGTTATATATTTCTCATTTAGTCGTTGGCAAAGATAACTATTATTTTTGATATATCGCCGACAGGGTAGAAAAAAAAGATGTTGCTGGTGTTTTGTTTGTGCGGCGTTTAGGTGGTTTATTTTGGTAGTGATATTGTGAGAGTTAGTCCGCCACCAGGTGTTGTTGATGCTTCTATTTTTCCGTTGTATTGAAGTACGATGTTTTTTACAATGGCTAAGCCAAGTCCTGTACCACCAAGACGGCGTGAGCGTCCCTTGTCGATACGGTAAAAGCGTTCGAATATTCGTTGTTGATGTTCTGGTGGTACGCCTGGTCCGTTGTCTGCAAGTTGTATAAGAATTTTGTCGGATGTGTTTTCTGCAACAATAGCAAAGTAGGTGGCACCCGTAGCATAGGCAAGTGTGTTGTTGAAGATGTTACGAAACAGAGAGTCTAATAGATTGGCGTCTGCTTGTATTTTTAGTGATTGTGGTATTTCCAGTTTTAATGCTATCTGACATTTTTCGAATTGTGTCTTTGTCTCTTCTGCTATTTGCCAAAGAATTTGTGCTATATCAACTTCTGTTGTTGGATGGGTGATGACGGCTTCGTCAAGACGTGTTAACATGTTCATGTCTTGAAGTAGGTTGCTCATACGTCGACTTTGTATGTAACAACGATTGATGAAGTCGTTTCGTTTTTCGTCGGGTAGATTAGGGTTTGATACGAGTGTTTCTAGGTATCCTTCGATGGTGGCTGCTGGTGTTTTTAGTTCGTGGGCAGCGTTTTCGGTGAGTTGGTGTTTTATCCGTTGCTTTTCTTGTTCGCTGTATGCTAAGTGGTTACGTAGATAAAAGACGATGAAAATGAGGATAAAGATGCCAAAGGTGTAGTAAAAGAAGGTGTTGTCGTTTTCTAGTGTTGCTGTTAAGGGGGTGTCGTATGGAACGGATGAACGTACTACAATATCATCGAATCGAGTTGCTGAATAGAAGTATTTTTCTCCGTTGGTTTCTGAGGTACGTTTGACTGTGTAACCGACGCCCTCTGTCATTGCCTGTTTTATTTCTTCTCTTTGAAGGTGGTTGCTTGAGTTGCTGACGTCTTTAGTCTCGGTGTCGTACACTACGTTTCCGAGTGTGTCGACTACAGTGATACGAATGGTTGTGTCGGCGTTACCTTCAAGGTAGTGATAGTTGTTGAGTTGTAGTTGTGCATGAAGTATTTCGATACGAAAAGCATGTTCGCGATGATATTCATAGACTCCAAAACTAATGGTTACCATAGTAATAAGTATGGCAACCAAGAGTAGGATGTTGTAGGTTTGTTTGCTTTTTTTCATGTCGTGTTATTTGTCGAACAAGTAGCCGTAGCCAAATTTTGTTCGAAGGTGTTCGCCGTATTGACCGATTTTTTTACGAATACGTGTGATGTTGACGTCAACGGTGCGATCGAGTACGATGGTATGATCTGGCCATGCTGTTTGTAGTATTTTTTCGCGTGAGAATACTTGTCCCGGTTTGCTTAATAATAATGCCAGTACTTCAAATTCAAGTTTCGTGAACGCTGTTATTTGCCCGTCAATAGTACATTCTTTTGAATCGAGATTCATAACGATTCCTTTATAACGTAGTATGTTTTTTGTGGTGTTGTCGTTATTGTCGTTTTTTGATGTGCGTCGTAACACCGCTGTTACTCTAGCTTTTACTTCGCTAATGCGAAAGGGTTTTCCGATGTAGTCGTCGCTACCAAGACCAAATCCTGTTAAAAGGTCGTTTTCTGTGTTTTTGGCGGTGCAGAAAATGATGGGGATATTGGCTGTTGCTGGGCTTTTTTTCAGTTCTTTTGCCCATTCGAAGCCAGATTTTGGAGTCATCATTACGTCCAATAAAATGAGGTCGATACCTGTACCT
>JAUNIJ010000110.1:942-5664 GCA_030523485.1 Bacteroidales bacterium | reverse complement strand
GTGGAGAGTTTTGGTTTCGTGCACACTGAAAATAATTTCACGTGGGAAGTTTCAGTTTTGTGCACGCCGAAAATAATTTCTTGTGGGAATGCACGAAAATTTTTCTACCAACACGAAATTTCCGTTATCAGTTCATACGACGGAATTTACAACAAATATAAGTTACGTTTAAGTAGCTCAAGCATGTTTTATGGCATTGGTATAATCTGAATTCGTGAGCCATAAATAGATAGTATGATGATTTTCCTTGTAAATTCTACGAAAGCAAGATTGTTAGTTGCAGCATCTACAGAAATAGCAAACCATACAACACACAACGGGCGACCTTCTATTAGGCCGCCCGTTTACATTCTCACAAGCTATGAAGAGGTGCTTTTAATTGTAAGTTTATTGCCGATGCCACTTGTGTCCCATAGCAGAGCGAACCTTGTTGATGAGGAGCTCTGGAAATTCGTCGGTAGGTTTGAAGTCGTCGATGAATTGCTGTACAATATTGTAAGCTTGGCGAGTGCGATGACCACCGAGCAACGTAGTGCACCACGAAGCAGGGAAGAAGATGTCGCCTGTCTGCTGAATCTCGGGTAGGAGTTCGAGAGCAGGACGGATATATCTCAATGCTTCAGACTGTCGCAAGGGGTGATTGAGGTAATAAAGCGCTGTCAGTGCCCATGGTTCGATGCGTCGGTTTTCTTTGAGCGACAACGAGCGGAACACTTCGTCACGTTCTTCCTGCAGTGCCGAGGTAGCTGGAGCAATCATTTCGAAGCGTTTACGGCGATCGCTGTTGGTAATGCGTGCCAATTGGGTGGTGAGCAGTGTGTCACGCTGTTCTGGCATACGCACAGCCAGTTCGAAAGCCATGGTCGTATAGTCTGCCTCCGACAACAACGGATGTGATGCATCGCGCCAAAGCGTCCATATAGCCTCGCGCACTTCGTCAGAGCGTCCTGCTTGCGCCAACAACGTAATGAGTCCACGTCGCACAGAAGGCATTGGGTGCGAACGACTTAGTTCGAGTAGCGACAATTCGTAAGGCTTAGCCTCAGCAGCATCGAGCATCAAGAGGGGTTCAGAGATATAACCGACCATTGTAGCTGCAGTAAGAGGATTGTCGAGTCGTAGCGTATCACTAAGGTCGCGCACCAAAGCCGCAAGCCATTCACTATCATTTAAGCGGTTATGGCAATAGTTTTCATACAACGTACTTACGAGCGACTGCCGTGCTGTAGCATCCTCAATATCAAGCCATGAGGAAAGCAAACCATGAAGTTGGGCATCGTCGAGAGTAAAGAAACCGTAGCCTCTACCATCAACGTTCGGATATATCTGTCCACCGATAATAGTGTCGCGCCACGACTGAGGCCATCTGCGCCCTTGACCTGCAGGGTCTATTTCCTCGTGTAGAATTGTTTCGCCATCATCACTCATCTTTAGCGCAACAGTAGGCATGCCTTTCTCATAGACCCACATCTGCGAGAATGCACGTAGGTCAGCTGTTGTCTCACTGTCCAAGATTTCAATCAAATCGTCCCACGTAGCATTACCGTAGCAGTAGGTTTTGACATAGCGTATGATGCCGCGACGGAACGCTTCCCAACCCATCATCTCTACTATTTTACGCATCATCACCGGTGCTTTGTTGTAGATGATATTGTTGTAAATCAGTCCAGCAAAACGCATGTTTGGCAGTTCCTGTGTAATGGATGTGCGTCCATCGGTGCGATCCTGAGCCAATGCTGGCGCCACATACGTACAGAGCCAGTTCAGACTGTGATTGATGTCGGTGAAAAGCGGTGCTGTCATTTCGGCAGCAAAGAAGTTGGCAAAAACCTCCTTGGTCCACACTTCATCGAACCACTTCATTGTCACAGCATCGCCAAACCACAGATGTGAGACCTCATGGTTGATGAGTTTTGCGCGCTTGAGTTGTTCTTGTGGCGTAGGCGACTTGGGTAGGAACATTGTGTTATCGTTGTAGAAACTGGCACCAGTATGCTCCATACCACCGAACTGGAATCCTGGAAGAATAACGATGTCATACTTTTGGAAAGGATAAGGCATCTCAGTGAATGTCTCTTGCCAACGCAAAGCATTGGCTGTGATGCGCAAAATATCGGGCAGTTGGGCAATTTTATCAGGATCGGTTTCACGATGATAAGCCACAATGGTACGACCTTGCTCTGTCAGTTCTGCCTTGTCGAAGATGCCGGCAGCAAAAGCAAAGAGGTAGGTTGGCAGAGGCTCTGTCTTGCTGAAATGTACGTATCCATCACGTTGCTCTGTCACGGCACCATTACTCACTGCTACCCAACCATGAGGAAGGTAGAGTTGTAGGTCGAAATGCGCCTTGATGTTTGGTTGATCGAAGCATGGAAAAACGGTACGTGCTCTATCGGGAACAAAGAGTGTATAGAGATACTCTTCCCTACGATTAAGTGATTCGTTGCCCGCTGTGAACGCGATATTAACCACGTGTTGTCCCTTAGTCATCAATTTCTTCGGTAGCAGGATGTGTTCGTTTGCAAAGATTACGTCACCGACTAACACACCATCTATACGTACCTCACCGAGCTGGTCGGGAGCGGCACGAAAATCGAGCACCACATCCTGTTTCTTTGATGTGCTGAAAGAAATGCTTGCCTCGCCCTTCACCATGTCTGTTGGCTTGTCGGTAAGGTAAAAGGTGAGATTGTAAGTCACGTTACTAAGTTGTGCAGTGCGTTGGAGAGCCAGTTCGCAGCTCACACCCTTACTAACTATTATTGACTCTGCATGTGCTACGATTGCTACAAGAGAAAACAATAGACTACACCATTGTTTTATTTTCATTACCATAGACTATAATTTTTGAATAAAAAAATAAGCCACCAATACTAAAGTGGCTTTTTGGTACCACGACCTACTATGTGGTGGTAGCAACCGCTCAGCGTTGCAAAAGTATGACAAGATAATGAATTAGCAAAATATTCTGTAAGATTTTCTAGTCGAGATAACCTATTAACTTAAAAGACCGTGAGGAGCATAGACGGATTCGTAGGTTATCGGATGAGGATTATGTGAATTATGTGTCACCGAATGCTGTTCGTGATTATCCGAAGCAGTTCAGCGATTGGTTGGATAAGAATGATGAGCGATTAAGGAGGGCGAAGAGTCTGCCTTATTTCGTGACGGATAACGATGATGTGATGTCATACCTTGATAGGTTTACTGAAGGTAAGGCGAAAGGTATTCAACACTTATGACACAAAAAAGTATCGGGAATTATTCCCGATACTTTTTCACCATTTAGAAACACGTAATGGGTCTGCTAATTTTATGAGTCTCAGCTCTTCATCATCGCATTCATCAAGAGTCTTGATGAATTAGCCATTTATGTTTTTTTAACCTGTGAATCAAAAAAAAGTCCGTGATGGTTGAATGACATATCACGGATTTCTTGTACTTTTACACTCGAAATTGCCACTGTTCATATGAGTAGTGTACAATGGTTCTATTTGATTAAAAAATGAAGAAGACATTTATCATTGATTGGTCTTTGATTCCAATCTTCCTATTTACAGCAGTTACAGGTATTGGGCTACATCTGAGCGCAGAAAATAGCGCTCCACATGGTGTTTGGCACAATTGGGCTGTAGCACATGTCATTGGCAGCATATTGATGCTATGCTTTGTCATCATCCATATAAAGATGCACTGGACATGGTTCAAGGCAATCTTGAAGAATGGAATACAAGGGAAAAGTAAAATTACGATTGCAGAGACGCTCATATTTGTTTTATCAACCATAACTGGTGGTTCATTGCTTCTAATTGAAGGCGGTGGTTCAGAGGTCGGCAAATGGCATTGGATTATCGGACTCGCTCTTATTCTGTTGTCTGTTCTCCATATCCTCAAAAGACTCACTCCGTTGAAAAAATCACTTTCGTCAAAGTGAACATATTGATAAAAATATATCCGTTGCTATTATCATGTAGCAACGGATATATTTTTTATACCTATAAATGAGATAGTATAGCACCGCATAACGCTGAAAATAGCACAACTGCCAACTCGATACCACTATTCCTCAAATACTCAGTTTAATATTTATTCCACAAACGGTTGTGTCAAGCCGTTGAAAATCTAAAATAAATTGTAATTAGATTGAATTACTAATGGCATTATTCAATGTTTAGTCCGACATATAGTCCGACACATTTGCAACAAACTGATAATCAGTATTAATTGTTGCCTTAGTAGGACTCGAACCCACACAGACGGAACCAGAATCCGGAGTGCTACCATTACACCATAAGGCAGTGAAAATGCGATGCAAAATTACAAACATTATTTGGATTAGCGAACACAGCAAACTATTTTTTTCTATGTCTTCCTAGCATTTTTCAAATCGACATCACGCTTCGAGAATTCACAACCACAGTAGTTTTGATTGTAATAATTATATTGCGCAAGGAGTTCCGAACGACGTTGCTGTAATCCTCCTTTTCGCCAGTTTTCACCCCAAAAAACCAAAGAATCAAATGGTGCTACCGCCCACTGCCCTGCTTCAGTTACCTGTTGAAGATTTTTCCACCTTGAAGTGGCGAGCGTTGTGGCTAATACATTAAATTGATGTGTCACTGCGTACTCTGCAGCTTTACGCAATCGAATACGGAAGCAACGAGTACAACGTGCACCTCTCTCAGGTTCGTTTTCATATCCCTTTATCTCAGAAAGCCATTG
>JAUNIJ010000110.1:0-932 GCA_030523485.1 Bacteroidales bacterium | reverse complement strand
GCACATGGTCGTAGTCAGCATCAATACACTCCAAATTATTGGTGGCAGCAAAAACTTCAATCTCATGTTTACGAAGTAAATATTCTTCAATCGGATAGATGTTGGGGTTATAGAAAAAGAGTGTTGGACGAATGTCGTTTTGCAACAAACACTCCACGATGGCGAGTGAGCAAGGCGCACAACAGGCATGTAGGAGTACGTTGCCATCGACAGGCGGATTGAGCTGCAGCATTGGTGTTGATATTTATTTTGCTATCCACGATTCTGGGTTCTGAATTGCGGAATCCTTATATAACATAAAATACAATTCTGCTTTATTGCCGTTTTCTGCATCAACAAACACTTTTCCAAGGCGTTGTTTTGCCGTCACCTTTTCACCTGTTTTCACTGTTACGGCAGTAAGATTGGAGTAGACAGTACGATAATTACCATGTTTCACAATGACGGAGGTATTGCTACCAGCCACATGAAACACTTGTGTCACAACACCATCGTAAACAGCACGCGCATAACTACCAGCAGGTGTTTGTATGTAAATTCCTTTGTTATCCTGAGTCACATATTGTAACACCGGGTGTGGCTGACGTCCAAAATGTCCACTAATGAAACCTTTTTCAACGGGCATTGGCAAACGTCCTTTATTTTTCTCGAATCCGCCAGCTACCAATTGATCTTCTTTACTCATAGTGTAGCTTGGTGTTGTGGTAGTTGGTTTGGTCGTAGTAGATCCGTTGCCAGATGTTGTTGTTGTAGATTTCGATTGTTGTTGTTTCTTTTTTGCTTCAGCATCTTTTTTCTTTTCTAGTTCTTGTTGGCGTTTAATCTCCTCAGCAATCTTTGCTTGGATTTGCGAATTGAGTTGATCAGCCTTTTTTTGTTGTGTTTTTTGCTGGCTTTTCAGGGTGCTTTCTTTCTTTTTCAAGTCACTAATC
>JAUNIJ010000004.1:15563-32679 GCA_030523485.1 Bacteroidales bacterium | reverse complement strand
AAATTATTTTCAGCGTGCACGAAACTAAAACTTCCCACAAGAAATTATTTTCAGTAGTTTTCGTTTCGTTACTCTCCACAAAAAATTCGTTTTGCAATAACCAAGCCACGCTTCAACACACAAATGTTTGGATTGAAACGACTCGAAACTCATCGAAAGCATTCAACTACAGCACGACGAAGATTATCAGTAGCTACATCACACTGCATAGCCTGTGCCAGCGACATCTCTTTCGGAGTAATTTCCAACACGTTAAGTCCATCAATAGGTTCTTTCAATTCGTTTTTACCACAAAAAACGATCATTGGCACATTGTATTTTGAAGTATAACGCAACATCGTTCCCAAACTTTTTCCTGCAATGCTCTGACTATCAACGCATCCCTCACCCGTAATCACGAGGTCAGCATCAATAAGTTGTTGTTCGAACCCAACGTGCGACAACACCCACTCTGCTCCCGACACCAATTCCGCTTCAAACAACGCCTTCAAACCTGCGGCCGCCGCCCCAGCAGCACCCGTATAACGTTGTTTTTCAATAGTATCAGATAGCGAGCGATTGAGTACAGCGGCATAATTTCGTAGTGCATCATCGAGCAACTTGACTTGTGCCGGTGTCGCCCCCTTTTGCGGTGCATAGACATAGGCAGCCCCTTGAGGTCCGTACATTGTAGCTTCTGCGTCGCATAACACAGTAATCTTCAACGAATCTAATGTCTTAGGTTTTTCGTAACGCGCAATTTCTGTCAGTTTTCGACCACACAATGGTGTAGTAATCTCCTCATTTTGACGATCATAGAATCGTACTCCCAGAGCTTGCGCCAGCCCTGTACCTCCGTCACATGTCGCCGAACCTCCCAATGCTACGATGAGATGCCTACAACCGCTTTCAACAGCGCAACGCATCAGTTCACCCGTACCAAATGTAGTGGTTTTCATGGCATTTAGTTCCGATGGTTGGAGCAAAGCTATGCCCGAAGCGGAAGAAATTCCGATGATAGCAGTACTACCATCTGGTAGAACGTAATACGAAGCATCGATGGGTCGCATCAGGGGGTTGTGCACGCAACAACGGTGTTCGGTAGCATGAAGAATTTGCGCAAGTATTTCTGCCGTTCCATCGCCGCCATCAGCAATGGGCAACGTAACTATCTCACTATTATTCAGCATTTCACGAAGTTCTGACGCAATAACATCAGTAGCTACGACAGCAGAGAGCGATCCTTTAAAAGTGTTAGGTGATACGATGATTTTCATTTGCGCAAAGTTAAAGAAAAAAGGCGATAGAACCATTGCGGTTCCATCGCCATTAAGGTGTATAATTATTTATAAATATTTATTTCAAACGCTCGAGTTGAACGGTGAAGTGACGCATAAGTTCAGCCTCCCAAGTGATTTTCACACCACGTGTGATGCTTTCGCGACGGTCGTACACGTTTTTCAATGCAGCAGCAATGACGTCCATGTGGTTGTTGGTGTAGGTACGGCGGCAGATGCAGAGACGGAGAAGGTCGAGGCCACCGAAACGATTTTCACGTGTTACTGGGTCACGGTCAGCGAGGATGTAACCGATTTCGCAACCACGTACACCAGCCTCGAGATAGAGTTCGCAGGTGAGGGTTTGTGCTGGGAATTCTTCTTTTGGTACGTTGCAGAGCACTTTGTCGGCATCAACGAAGATAGCGTGACCACCTACTGGACGTTGATATGGGATGCCATATTCGTCGAGTTTTTTGGCGAGGTATTCTACTTGTTTGATACGTGTTTCTACCATGTCAAACTCAGTATTTTCTTCGAGACCAACAGCAAGGGCTGCCATATCACGACCGTTCATACCACCATAGGTCAAGAATCCTTCGAATGGGATACAGAATGCTTTAGCAGCTTCGTACCAGTCTTCTTTGTTAGTAGCGATGAAACCACCCATGTTAACGAGACCATCTTTTTTAGCTGACATAGTCATACAGTCGGCATAAGAGAACATCTCTTTTGCAATTTCTTTGATGGTTTTGTCGGCATAACCTTCTTCGCGTGTTTTGATGAAGTAGGCGTTTTCGACGAAACGTGCGGAGTCGATATTAACAGGTACACCATATTTATGGCAGAGTTCGCATGTTTCACGAATGTTTTTCATGCTAACAGGTTGTCCACCAACGGTGTTGTTTGTAATGGTGAGCACCATGAAAGGAACGTTACCTTTATTTTCTTTGAGCACTTTCTCGAGTTTTTCGAGTGATACGTTTCCTTTGAAAGGAAGTTCGCGTTGTGTGTCTTTAGCTTCGTCGATGGTTACGTCGATAGCAGTAGCTTTACGGAATTCGATGTGACCTTTGGTGGTGTCGAAGTGGGCGTTGCCCGGAACAACCATACCAGGTTTTACGATGCCAGAGAAGAGTACATTTTCTGCAGCACGTCCTTGGTGTGTTGGGATAACGTATTCGAAACCAGTGATTCGTGTGATGGTTTCTTTCAGTTCGAAGAATGAGCGCGCACCAGCATAGCTTTCGTCGCCGGTCATCATAGCAGCCCATTGACGGTCGCTCATAGCACCAGTGCCTGAGTCGGTAAGACAATCAATGTAAACTTTTTCAGAGCTCAGCATAAAGACGTTGTTGTGTGCTTCAGCGAGCCATTTTTCGCGTTCTGCGCGAGTGGATTTCTTGATGGGTTCTACCATCTTGATTTTCCACGCTTCTGCAAATGGTAATTCCATATTGTGTTTATTTTTAGTAAGTTATTATTTATTTTTTTTCACACGAGGAGCACGTATGCGACCCTCGTAGGTGGTTGTTGTCTTTGTTTTTTGGTTGATGAGGTAGAGTTGCGCAACGCCGTCGGCATCAATCACATATTTGAATGTGTAAGGGATATTGCCTTTTTGAATGTTGAACGTGATGGTCCACACTCCTTTTTTTTGTTTGCATTTGTAGTCGGTTATCGACATGTGTGTGACTGTGAAGTCGCGGTATTCTCCGGCACTTTTGTCGCGAGGGAAGATTGGCAGTGCACCGTTTAGTACATTGTCTTTTAATGTAATGCCAGAGTTGGTATAGACTTGCACTGGCGAGCTGTTCGACATTGTGACTGAGAGTGCGTAGAAGGTGAATGCAGCGTTGTTGATGCATTCTTCGGTTGGGCTAACGGTTTGCACCGGTGTTGATTCAGCCGTTTTTTCTGTGTTCTGTGCCATCAATCCCACACAGCACAAAAGCATTGATATACAAAATATTATTTTTTTCATTGTTGAAGGTTTTCGTTTTTTTATGTTGCTGTCATCAATAAACTGAACGTCATTGATTTGCTATGCAAAGTTATGACTATTTTATGGATTGTCGAAATTTTACCTTTATTTTTCTCCGCCACAACACAAACTATCCCAAAACCTTAGTGACTAACGACATAAGGTTTTGGGAGTTGTTGTTTTTTTTCTATTGTTCATTTGCGCAGTATTATCGTCGGAGTAATACGATGGTTTCAGCGTTTTCGTCTTGAAGTTCAAGTTTTGATGCTGTGGCAGTGAACGAGCGCACTTTTTCAAGCACTTGATTGATGGCTTGCTCGGCTTTATCGTCAGGACACATCATTCGTGTGCACATGGTGTTTTCGAATGAGAGTGAGTTCATAGCACGTCCACGACGCACTATCTGTCCGTTGATTTGGTTGCATCCAGCATAAGCGTGTACTCTCATTTGCTCGAGGTCGAGGGAAAGGTAAGGTAATGTGTCGTTCATCACCATGTTTTCACCATTTATTTCTACGACATACCATGTGCCACCGAGTTGGTCGAACGTGATGAATGTTTCTTCCGTATTACCTTCTATCGTCACAGGCGTTTCGTTGTTACTGACTTTAGCATCGTTTTTCTGCGATTTACATGCTATAAGACATAGCATTACCACAGCAATCAAAAAAGGTTTCCTCATTTTAAATATTGTAATTATTCATTCGTTCAACAGCTCTCATGTATCGGATTCTGCGAACCCAATAGGCAAAGTTGTTGTAGGTTCCAGGAATGGGGTTTTGACGGCAGAATTCCTTCATGCTAAGACCACTTTTTTCGTAAGCCTCAACCCACATTTTCCATTCAGGATTTTTACGTTTAATTGGTTGTTTAGCTTGTTGTTCGGTTGTTTGTTGTTCGTTGGTTGTGTTAGCCACCATTTCTTCGTGTTTTTCTTCTTTTGTATTCATAGCGTAACTTTTTGGATGTTTAGGTGTTAGGCCATGTTTTGCAGCCTCTTCGAGTAAGAATTTATAGGCTTCATCATGGTCGTTGCGTATTTTTCCGTCGAGTATGGCATCTTTAATTGCGGTTTTTAGTTCTCCCACGATTGCAGATGGTGTAAGCTCGAATATTTCGATGATTTCCAAGCCATCGATAGGCGGTTGAAAGTTGCGAATACGGTCACGTTCTTCGAGGTCTTTGAGTTTTTGCTGAACCAATTCGAAGTTTTTATGTATACGTTCTACTTTCTGTTGATTTTGTGAGGTGATGTCGCAATTGCAGAGTAGCATAAGTTTGTCGATATCATCGCCCGCATCAAAGAGTAGGCGACGTACGGCGCTATCGGTCACTACGTCTTCACTCAACACGATTGGTCGCATGTGTAATAAGACCATTTTTTGTACGAATCGCATCGGTTCTTTCAACGGCATTTTCATCCGTTCAAAGATTTTAGGAATCATCTTACTGCCTACGTAGTTATGGTTTCGGAATGTCCACCCTGCAGCGTCGTCCCATTGTTTAGTACGTGGTTTGCCGATGTCGTGCAAAAGTGCAGCCCAACGTAGCCAGAGGTCGTTGCTTTGCGCTGCGACATTATCGAGTACTTTAAGTGAGTGTAGGAATATATCTTTGTGTCCGCGGTTGTTGCGACGTTCTACTCCACGGAGATTGTCTAATTCTGGGAAGATATAAAAAAGTAATCCGGTGTCACTAAGCAGTCTCCATCCTACCGAAGGTATGGGGGTTTCCATTATTTTGTTTAGTTCTACCAGTATGCGTTCTTTGGTGATGATTTTTATACGCTCAGCATTGCGAATGATTGCGGCCAATGTTTCGTCGTAGATTTTGAAGCCCAATTGTGTTGCAAAGCGTATGGCACGCATCATACGTAATGGGTCATCAGAGAATGTGATGTCGGGATTACATGGTGTGCGCAAGAGTTTCTTTTCCATATCGGCAATGCCATCGAAAGGGTCGAGCATCTCTCCGAAGCGTGTCTCGTTCAGACATATAGCCAAGGCGTTGACGGTGAAATCGCGTCGATTTTGGTCGTCTTGCAATGTGCCAACACCGACTTTGGGGTTTCTTGAATCGTGGGTATACGATTCTGTACGAGCCCCCACAAATTCTAATTCTATGTTTTTCTTTTTTACCTGTGCTGTTCCGTAGGTTTTAAACACAGAGAGGTTGACACCTCTGCCCCATTTCTTTGCTACTAAACGTGCCATAGTAATGCCGTCGCCAACAACGACGACATCGATGTCTTTGGTAGGACGTTGCAAAAGAATATCGCGCACATAACCGCCAATTAGATAGCACTCGTAGCCGAGTTCGTCGGCGGCACTACCAATCATATGGAAGAGTTTAGTATCTATCTTTTCAGCGAGGTTCATGTTTTATTCGTTTCTAAGTGTCAGTTTTACAACATTTTCGACGTGATGAGTATGTGGGAACATGTCAACGGGTTGAACGGCATCGACACGATAAGCGACATCGAGTAGTTCGAGGTCACGCGCTTGTGTCACGGGGTTGCAGCTTACATAGACGATGCGATGTGGTCGTGCATTAAGTATGACATTGATAACGTCGGTATGCATACCAGCTCTTGGAGGGTCGGTAATGATTACGTCAGGCTGTCCATGTTTAGCAATAAATTTGTCGGTTAATATGTCTTTCATATCTCCGGCAAAGAATTCTGTATTGTTGATGCCATTAAATTGTGAGTTTATTTTAGCATCTTCGATGGCTTCTGGTACGTATTCGATGCCAACTACTTTTTTTGCTTCTCTGCTTACAAAGTTGGCTATTGTACCGGTGCCAGTATAAAGGTCATAAACGACTTCGTTGCCAGATAATTCAGCAAATTTTCGCGCCACTTTATAAAGTTCGTAGGCTTGTTCTGAGTTTGTTTGATAGAACGACTTCGGACTAATCTTAAATTTCAATCCTTCCATTTCTTCTAGCAAAGCCTCTGTGCCATAATACAGCACGACCTCTTGATCGGTGATTGTGTCGTTGCATTTGCTGTTTATCACATACTGTAGTGAGGTGATTTCGGGAAATGTTGCAAGCAGATGATCGAGCAGTGCTTCACGTTCTTTCTTTAGATCTTGATAGAACACCACCAAAAGCATCAGTTGATGCGTCGACGTTGTGCGCACCATCATTGTACGAAGGAAACCGGTTTGCGCACGAAGATCGAAGAATTCCAAGTGATGCTCGAGTGCATAACGACGTATTTCATTACGTAGGCGGTTGTTGATATCATCCTGCAATGCACAGTAATCGATATCGAGCACTTTGTCAAACATGCCTGGAATGTGGAAGCCGACGCCATTCATTTGTAGTGGCGTATCGTTATTGTTGTTGTCCATTTCGCCAGGAGTTAACCAACGACGATTGGAAAACGTAAATTCCAATTTGTTACGATAAGCAATGGTTTTAGCAGAGCCGAGAATTGGGGAAATTTCAGGCAACTGCACTTTGCCCACATGTGTTAGAGCCGCTTCTACTTGTTTTTGTTTATAACGGATTTGTTCGTCATAAGGAAGGATTTGCCACTTACAACCACCACAAGTTCCAAAGTGCTGACAGAAAGGTTGGCAACGTTTCTCTGCGTAGCTATGGAAAGCGACTACACGCCCTTCCATGTAATTACTTTTCTTTTTTGTTACCTGAATGTCGACAACATCGCCAGGCACAGCATATTGTGTAAACACTACGATACCATCGACGTGTGCTAACGCCTTGCCTTCGTTTGCCACATCCTCAATGGTGATGTTTTGAAGTATCGGTAGTTGTTTGTTTTTTCTTGCCATAGAACAATGGATTTACAAAAATGCCTTTGGAATATCTGTTTGGAAGTTCATTACTTCGCCAGTGGTTGGGTGATGAAACACCAAACTGCGTGCATGGAGACAAACACGTTGTAGAGGGTTTGTTTTTGCACCATATCGTTTATCGCCAGCTATTGGATGACCGATGGAAGCCATTTGTACACGAATTTGATTCTTACGACCTGTTTCAAGGTCTAACTGCACCAACGAGAAATGTTCACCGCGTTTCAACACTTTGTAATGTGTCACCGCCAATTTGCCACCGTTGTCAGTAGGTGATGTGTACATACGATATGTTTTGGGATCTTCTGTAAGATAACTTTTTATGACGCCGTTGTCTTTTTCTACGCACCCTTCAACGACAGCCACATAGGCACGTTCTAACACGATGCTGTTCCACATACTACGCAGATGTTCCTGAACTTCTTCCGATTTAGCAAACATCATTAAGCCAGAGGTGGAGCGGTCGAGACGATGAACGATAAACACACGTGCATCACGTTTAAATTTGCTCACATGTTCCATCATCATACTGTAGGCAGTCATTTCGGTGCTAACGTCAGTAGCTACCGAAAGCACGCCCTCACGTTTATCAATTACGATGATGTCGTTATCCTCATAGACAATGCGACATTTCTGATTTGGGTTTGGTTTCTCCTCACCCACTACACTGATTTTTATTTCATCGCCTGCTGAAAGTTTAAAGTCGTGTGCCGTTACACAGGTTCCGTTCACCGACACCTGTCGATGCACCAACCAACTTTTTATTGAGTTGCGACTCTTGCCTTGAAAAATCTCTTGAAGATAATCCATCAGCAAAGCTTCATGTTTTACGGTATGGAATTGTGCAAATGGTTTTTTACCACGCACTACTTTTTGTCTCACCATGCTGTTTATCGAAAGGAGGAAAGAGAGAGCTACTCTTCAATAATGTAGACCACTTCCTCTGGTTTTTTCATTTTATAGTGTTCGCGTGCATATTTTTCCAGTGCTTCACGGTTATAAGTTAATTCGTGAAGACGAATACTGTCAGCTTGATATTCAGCTTGATACCTCTCAATCTCTTTGTTTAACTGCACACACTCACGAACCACTTTTATGCGGCGCAAGAAACTGCAATTGTCGAAGAAAGTGAGATAGAGCAAAAAAACAGCTAATGTGATTGGGTACTTATATTTACGCCAACCAACTTTCACTTTTTCAAAAAAGGCCTTATACTGCATTACACGCACAATTTATTAGGATATGCAAAGTTACTATTTTTTTGTGACTTTCACAAACAATTTATTCAACGCTTCTTTCTAGTAAATTTGACGCTAAATTGTCGGCGGCTTGCACCAAACTCAACAACGGACATATTTTTTTGGCGACGTCGATATTGCTCTTTGCTTCTGCCGACTGAAAAGCAAGATCCCACGACGACATGTGCCAACGGATGGCCAAAATTTCGTCATCGGTAAGATCGAAGCCGGTGCGCAACAGCACTATCACCGATTTTTCGCCATGTCCAACGGGGAGTTTAGAATAATCTACCGTATATCCAGGTTCATCTACCCACCTTCCGAAAGCATCCTTCTGTTTTTTTGTTATTGCTTTGTAGATATCTGCCTTACACACATCATGAAGCAACGAGGCAACAATCACACTATCAACAGGCAATTGTTCGCGCAACGTATCGTCGAGTTCTAACATTGACTCACGTAGTTTCAAAGCTATTTTGCATACATTTAGCGAATGAACCACCAATCCACCCTCTTCATTTAAATGAAAACGGGTGCTGGCAGGCGCCTTAAAGAATCCTAAATCTTCAAGATCTTCTATCAGATAATCGACATCATCACGTTTAGTTGACTGCAACAACTCTATAAATTCTTTTTTGGGTTCCATATTTTCAATACCAAAGCCATGATTTTCAAGCTCAAATATCTTCTATACCAAATATTTATATCATATTACCAGCGAAGTTATTTGTTGTGTAAATATACTATTTTTTTCGTTATCTTTGCATTTCATAATAAAATATTTTTTCGAATAATGAAGCAGTCACTTCTAGGCATGACACCCGACGAGTTGAAACGTGTGGTAACCGAGGCGGGATTAAAACCTTTTGTTGCTAAGCAAATCGCGCACTGGCTTTATGTGAAAGGCGTTGCAACGATTGACGAGATGAGCAACTTACCAAAGACAGCACGCGAGCTACTCAACAAGAACTACGAAGTAGGGCGACAACAACCAATTTCAGCAGTAACGTCGGTTGACGGTACACGCAAGTATCTATTTGCTACGACACACGGCACTGTGGAAACGGTGTACATTCCGGAAGACGACCGCCACACATTGTGTGTCTCGTCGCAGGTAGGATGCAAGATGAACTGCCAGTTTTGCATGACAGGCAAACAAGGTTGGAGCGGCCACCTTACTGCCACAGAAATTTTGAATCAGATTTACTCCGTCGACGAAAGCAAGTTGCTTACCAACATTGTGTTTATGGGCATGGGCGAACCATTCGACAACACCGACAACGTCTTACGCACTATTGAAGCAATGACCGCAGATTGGGGTGCCGCATGGAGTCCAAAACGAATAACAGTGTCAACCGTAGGCATTGTTCCTGGTATGGTACGTTTTCTCAAAGAGAGCAAATGCCACCTTGCCATTAGTCTTCACAATCCCATTGCCACTGAACGAGGCGAAATAATGCCTATCCAAAAAGCCTTTCCATTGGAACGAATACTCTCTGCTGTTAAAGAGTTCGATTTTGCACATCAGCGACGACTTTCATTCGAATACATTGTCTTCGAGGGCATCAACGATACACAACGCCACGCCACACAATTAGTACAACTGCTCAAACGTTTACCTTGTCGTGTCAATCTTATTCGATGGCATGCTATTCCTGGTATGGACATGCATAGCCCTAGCGAAATAAAGATGGTTCAGTTTCGCGACTACCTCAACAACAATGGCATCACATGCACCATTCGTCGGTCAAGAGGCGAAGATATCGCAGCTGCATGCGGCTTACTAAAATCAGAAAACGAAGCTTAGCTATTTAACATCACAAACAAGTAGATAAAAAAAATAGGGCATGGAACAATATCCACGTCCTTATTTTATTCTAAAAATATCGCTTTAGTACTTCAACATAATGCGCGGCAAGCTAATCGACCATTCGAAGACTCCATCGCCATTATACCACACGACACTTTTGAACGTATAACCATACTCTTTCATAATATCTACCGAAGTAACAAAAATTAACCGCGCTGACAACAAATGGGAAGTAACCACCAACAAAACAGAAAGGGTTGACACCAAATAATGAGTGCCAACCCTATAAGAAAAAGTTTTGATAAGTTTCTACTTTAGAGTAATTCCCCTTAAACAATAGGATCAAAATTAACTATCCAATAATCACCAACTTAGCTCCGTGACCATATTTTTGGAATGGCGCTGGGAAAACACGACATGTTGGGTAGTTTCTTTTAAGATCTTTTTCGATGGCAGCACGAAGCACTCCCTCTCCGTTACCATGAATAAACACGATACGCTGTCCTTTGTGTTTTATATGTTTGTCCATCGTCTCACGAAATGCTTTTAACTGATATTCCAACATCTCGGTATTGGTAAGTCCGTTAGTATTGTCGATGAGTTCATTGATATGTAAATCAACTTCAATCACTTCGTAAGGTTTCGACGACTTCGACTGTGGACGACGTTGAGATGTTTCTTTCGCCTTTACTGTTTGGCGAAACGCCTCCGGTTGCGACTCCAACACTTCGTAATGAGGCGATATGTCGGGTTCGTCATCTTTAAGAATGGTAGTCAACAGTGCATCTTCGTCGAAGTAGTCGTTCTCTTTAAAGGCGTGAAGTTTGAAGAATTTTGTTTGATTCAGTTTGAGCGACACATCGACTGCCGACTTTATGGTATAGCCATCGCGTTGCTTATATGGTAATGCCTGGAAGCGTACCCACTCCCAAGCGTTGAGGTCGGTTTTCTTAATCGTGTCGATTAAGAGTTTCGTCTGTGGTTCGATAGTGGCATGCGCTTTCATCGTTGCATTCTCTTCACCAACAGCCAACGTAAAATCGAGGTAATAGTTACTATCGTTGATGAGATAGACATCCATGTCGCACGTCTGCAACTTCTTCACATCCAACGGCACGAAGCCTAAGAAGAGATTGAGCCACTCCCCTTCGGGTGTCTCATCCTTCTCATCGAAAGTGTATTCCTGTGTTTTAACTGCAGAGGCGGAAGGTCTGTTTCCAGACACTTCCACCTCTGTGTTATCTACTTCCTTGCTTTTGCTAGCGGCGCTGATGGGGAAGTTGTATTCGTTAGTTTCTTCCACCACAACAACATCGCGACGCAAAACAGGAGTTTCGAAGCCGTCGTCCTCGAGCACTATCACGAGGTCTTTACCCTGAAACGATGCGACAGTGCCACCGCCAACGGCGTTTAGGAATCTTACTTTATCACCTACTTTTATTTGCTGAGGCATTTGATTTTGCAGGGATTGTGAATACGGCTGCATCGATGTCAGCTTCTTCATTGATGTTTGAGATGGTGTAGATGGTGTAGTCGCCACCCATTCTTTCGGTACGCATCTTTACCAAACGGCAGTTCTCCTTTTCATAATGAAGCACGATTTTGCTATAGTAGGAGTCTTTTTGACGCGACACAAGAGTGATGATGTAATGTTTGCTGTCTTCGGTTGTGATGATGTTGGCAGCTTGTTTACCAGCGAGACCTTGGTCTTCAGCCAATTGCTGAAGTTTACCTTGCATGCAGTAAACTAAAGTGTTGCGGAGCTGACGAATGGAGTAGTTTTCGTCGGTGTTAACGCGAAGCGACTTTTTGTTTTGACGCATGTAGAACATACTACCATTGATGACAAGGTCTTTAGCTTCTGCTTTGTTGTATTTCATTGCCATGTTGGTGTTGTTGAAATACAAAGTACCGTCAAGGGTTGTTGTCTTTTTAGCCACAGCAGAGTAAGCCTCTTCTTTAAAGGTAGCTGTGATGTTTTTGATTTGTTTGCCTGCTTGTTCGATTTTCGAAAGTGTAGGAAGGCCGGTAGGGTTGGCCTGCGCTGCTACAGTAAGGCATACGAGCGCCAAGAGAGCAATCAAACTGAGTTTTTTCATTGTAGTAAATTTTTATACGTTGTTATTTTTATTTATTTCTTATCTATTGTGTTGCTGTACTTTATGCTTTACCAATTAGGTATAGAGACCGCCGTTGATAGAGATAACGTCGCCTGTGATGTAAGCAGCATCTTTTGACGCAAGGAAAGCAACGAGCGCTGCCACTTCTTCCGGTTTGCCAAAGCGTTTGGCAGGAATCTGTTTTTTAAGTTCAGCTTCGTCAAGTCCTTCCACCATGTCGGTTTGTATGAATCCCGGTGCAATGGCATTTACGGTGACACCTTTAGCACCAACTTCTTTAGCAAGTGCTTTGGTGGCAGAGATGATGCCACCTTTGGCTGCCGAGTAGTTGCACTGTCCTGGCATACCCATGATGCCCGACACCGATGCCATGTTGATGATGCGGCCGAATTTCTTTACACACATCGGTTTCAGTAGCGGACGTGTCACATTGTAGAATCCATTGAGCGTAATGTTAAGTACGCGTCCCCATTCTTCTGGTTCCATCCAAAGCATGAGGTTGTCTTTGCGGATACCAGCATTATTGACGAGCACTTCGATGTATTCGCCTTGGTGTGCTTCTTGCCATGCTTCGATGGCTACGAGTGTTTCTTCGGCGTTACCAACATCAAAACGCATTTTCTCGCCTGTGCCGCCAGCCTTAGCCACGAGAGCAAGGGTGTTGTCGGCTTCGGTCTCGTTCGACACGTAGTTGACTAACACATGATAGCCTTGTGCGGCCAGTTTTACACAAACGGCGCGTCCGATGCCACGGCTACCGCCTGTTACTAATGCATATTTCATTGTTTCGATATTTATTTCGTTGTTAACTATTCTATATTCTATTTTGTTACCAAGTTACCATTCGTGTACTTTCAGCTCATCAACTACTTTTTCGAGTCCTACAATGGCCGCACACGTAAAAAGCGACGTCATCGAGGTACCTAACACGCCATGAAGGTTGAGGCTTTGTCCCGTCAGCAACAGGTTTGGAATTGGTGTTTGCGGAGCGAGTATGGTGCCGAGTGGATTGGCATAGTCTTTACGTATGCCATAAGCCGATCCTTGCGCTGTGTTCACGTAGTTGTTGTAGGTGAGTGGCGTTGAGGTGTAGGCTTTGTCAACCATCTGTCGCAAACCAGGCAGACGATGTTCTGCCATGTCGAGTGTTTTGTCGAGCCACTGCTGTTTCAGTTGTTTGTAGTCATCGCCACGTCGTCCCACTTTGGTGGATTGCCACTGCTCTACTTCGCTCCACGACATTGGTGTAAGTAGATCGATATTGGTAGCAAAATCACCTTTTTCAGGCACTTGATAACTTATTAAGAGCGATTCTTCACCGTTGTTGTGCGGTTGCCAAAGGTCAGCATTACTATTGTGCCAATAGATGTTGCTATTGACATAAGGCAGTGCGTTGTCATGCAATCGCAGGTTGGCAGTAAACATGCCGTAGGTGTTTTCTAACCGATTGATGCGCTGACGATAGATGCGGCGCAACAGTTTTGTTTCTTCCACCAAGGCGAGTAGACAAGCAGGATGGAGGTTGCCTATCACCCATTTTGACACGATTTTTTCATCGTGGTTTATTTCTATTTCCGATATCACTCCCTCAGCCTCACGCAACGAGGTAACTTCTGCTTGAGTGCGTACCTCACCGCCATGCCTTCGAATGCCATTGGCAAGCGCATCAACCAGCTGTTGCCCACCACCTCTCAGTCGCCATGCACTTTGAATAAACGAGTTATTAATTTGCGCAAAAACGTAGAGTGGCAATGTGTCGGCTTTCAGTTCCATCTTTAATGATGTGCCCGAAAGAACGTTTCGCAAAAGGGGGTCGCTGATGGTTTCGCAAAGAAATTTATGCGCTGAGCATGCAAAGAGCGATGCGCCGAGGTCTTGTCCCGGATTTAAAATGCTTTTCGGTAGGTTGTCCCCCACTTGTTTCAAGAGTGCGACATATTGTTTCAGCGCCTCACGTTGATGAGGAAAGTGCTGGGCTAATGTTTCGACAAAAGCGTCGTGTCCATTAGCAAAAGCAAACGAGCGTTCGCCTACAACCACTTCATCGAAGCAGTCGGTATCCAGTTGTTGCCAAGGGAGGTCAAGCAACTGGAAGTAACGAAAGATGTGATTGAGAGTTTGCCCTTCAGCTAATGCGCCGACATAGTGAAAACCGGTGTCGAATGTATGTCCGGCACGTTGGAATGTTTGTAGACATCCACCGACATGAGGCTCTTTCTCTAATACCAATACGTTCAAGCCAAGCTTCGACAGTAAGAAACCACACTCCAAACCGCCTAAGCCTGCGCCTATGATTGTCACATCGTATTGGTTCATCGTTCGCTATATATTATATATTATATATTGTATTTTTTACGATTCGTTTGTTAGTAGACCCAACAGATATTATCGACCCAGAAAGCGTTGCCAGGCTGTCCGTAAAAAGCGGGATAGCATCCGGCAGTCACCATCAAGATAACATGTGTTGGTGTCTCATCGGCATCAGCCCACCCCGTCTCAGTAATGGCTACCATCTTGCCTTTACTGTTGCGAGCCTTAAATTGTCCACCGTCAGGAAAGAGTCCTTGATATTTCTTGAAATCCGGTCGTTTGGTGATGTCGCCATAATGAATGGGTATGCGATAGGCATTTTTCCACTCAGGTATCGATTTGTCGAAACGTACCCGAGCGGTACCGACACGTTTAGCGTAGATGTTACCGTCTTCGTCTTCCCAACGCTTTTGCAGATAAACGTATACTTCTGGTTCATCGTGTCCGTCGATTATCGACTCTGATGTGCCGAGCGCTTTCACTACTTTACGCGAGTCGCTTACTTTAGCTTTGAGGTCGAGTTGAATGGCTTTCGGACGACCAGTGAATGGTATGCCCATATCGATTTTGCCATAAGGATCGGATGCGGAGCGTACGGGTTCGATGGTTTCTCCAAGGAAGAGGGTACCAGCAATGCATACTTTGATATTGACCATACCCAGCACTTTTACTGTCTCGATGCGTGTGTCAAGCCTTGCGCAAGTACCATTGCCACGAGCCTCTGGTTGGGTGGTGTTAGCACCTTTGGCTATACCTACCACATTGGCATAGGCATTGGAGATGCCCCATGGTGTACGTCCTAACGAACGATAAGGGAGGTTTTTTTCGCCACCGATGGTGTCGGTAGGACCTAACACATAAAGTGTTTTGGTTTTGCCACCAAGAAGCGACGATTCTTTGATGTAGCGAACGGTCCAATGTTCCATATCGCCCCATTTGATGGGTTCAACACGATCTTCAGCTCGAAGCGCCACAAAGGCAAGCGATATAAGTAAGAGTGTGATATAACGTTTGTTCATCGATTTCGTTGTTTGTTTGTCTATTCCCATCCATCGAAGATGTGTTCGGAGTAGTGATTGTTTTCGTTGGTGCCATGAATTGGTGTCCACACTTGTGCAAAGAATGGGTTGCGTCGTGCTTCGGCATCGTAGTCCCATGGCATTGGTAAGCAGTTGGGACACCAGTGTCCACCTTCTAACACCAATACTGCCGACATGGTGAAGCGGTGACCTTGCGCACACTCCCATTCAAGTTTCATATCGTAAGGAACAGGTGTGCCAGGAGCCATTTCGGTTACACAACGTCCGCCACGGAATTGTGCTGCCTGTTGCATGTCATCGATAGTCCATGCTTCACGCGGCTTGCTTTCGTCGTAGCCGTGGTCGATGTGTACAGCTTTTTGTGGGTCACGTTCCGGACTTTCGAGGTTTTGTTTGTCCCAACCAGGTATGTTAGCCCACGCTTCTTTGCTACCATAGTAAGCGTTGATGCGTTCGGTGATGTTGTTTTTTATCCAATATTGTGTGCCCCATTTTTCTTTGTATGCCATGACTTTCATTGCCATTTTGATGAAAATAGGGGGACAGAGTTTAGCCAAATGGAAGTATTTCGGCACTTTCTCACCCATCTGGCGGAAGTACTCGTCGACTGGTACGTTGGCACGGAAATGTAAAATTTGCTCGAGTTTCTCGCTGTCGAGGTACCACTGTCCATGGAAATTACGCAACACGAACCACTCTGGGTTGAAGATTTTCTCGGGTGCAGGACACGAGATGGCTTTGAGCAGTTTGCATTCGAATTCGTAGTTGGTGAGTCGGTATTCTGGTCCGCTGCCGATGTTGTAGAAATGGTTCCAGAAGGTGTCGGGCACGCTGTCTTCGCAGAGGTTCGCAAGAAGTCGGCCGGAGTCGTCGACGGTAGCCCACTCGAGGACACCGCGCAACGGCACATGAAACATGATGGGGTCGTAGTTTTTGAGGATTTCTGGGTAGAGAATGCCCGACTGACGTAGACACACCCAGTGTTTGATGCCGCTTTCAACGAAGACACGTTCTGCCAAGGTTTTTGAAATGGCGTAGTGGTCGTAGACGCTGATGCTGATAGGGTCGCCCGTGCGTCCCCAATGTATCGGTTCGCTGCGGTCGCTCGTTTGCGCTACCGAGCCGATGTAGCACACTTTAATACTGTCGGCGTTAGGCTGAGCCAACACTGCTTTCGCCACGTTTTCAGCAGCAGCAACGTTGGTTTTCAGTGTGCGTTGTGGGAAGTAGTCGCATTTCGGCGACACCATGCCACCAACATGTAATACATAATCAGCGCCCTCGACAGCACGAAGCACGTCATCATAGCGTGTAAGGTCGCCCCACACCACTTTGATGGCATCCATGCAAGGAGCAAGTTTCTTACGATTTTTTTCGCTGTCGCGTGCCAACACCACGATATTGAAGCGGTCGGTACGCTGCAGTAGTTCTTGCAGTCCTGCCCATCCCATGATGCCCGTAGCACCCGTGAGCACGACAGTATGTTTTTTCGTTGTAACCAAAATTTTGTCTTTGTTCAGCACCTCACACAGTA
>JAUNIJ010000004.1:0-15553 GCA_030523485.1 Bacteroidales bacterium | reverse complement strand
GCAATTTAGATGGCAAAGGTACAACTTTTCATAAGAATAAACAAATTGGGATAAAGTATAATCGTCGCAACAAAAAAGTGACCTGTTTATCCACAGGCCACTTTCTCTTTTTTGTATGATTGAACTATCCTATTATACGCCGTTTACATTTTATCAACGCCACGCGTACAGAAGTCGGCAGGTATTTCAGTATTTTTGATTTCAGACTTTTGCCTTCATTCCACGATGCCAAGCCACGATGTTCGCAATAGGTGTTTTCTGTAAACAAATATTCCCCTGTGGTTTGATGTGGGCAGAAATAGTCAACCGGGAAAACATGTAAATCGAGATAATCCTGTTCCACGCCATTCATCAGAAAACCATGTTGTCTCATTTTTTCCGACACATAAGCTGTGTTAGGTGTGAGGTCATACGTACCGTCTGCTTTCACAAAATGCCTTGTTTGATAATACGCCTCTTGCTCCTTAATCCATGCACCATGCGCTTCAGTGGCAAAAAAAGCCATTAATACCGGATTGCTCTTGCTACCTTCAAAGCCGGTAAAAGCATGGCAGTAAAGCAGAGGTTCTAATGATTTGTGTACAAAAACATCAACATCCATATATACGCCTCCCTCACGTTCGAGCGCCCAAAGACGAACGTAGTCGCTGACAAAAGCATATTTCCGTACTTCCCAGGCTTCACGTACATAAGGTGGCCACAAGGTAATTGCCTCATCAAACGATGCCATCCCTAACGCCTCTGCTATGGTTTGTTCGTTCCACAAGCGATAGATCCATTCTCCTTCAGGCATATGCCGATGCCAAGAGGCGATACATTCCTTCACCATGTCAGGGAAGGCTGCCGAACCGAGCCATACGTAATGTAAGATTTTTGGTATCATAGTAAAGTCAAATTATTCAATAATGTCGCTTTATTATTTACGTTTCTCCTCCGTCATCCGTTTGTAGATATAGGTAGGATTGCTTAGGAAACAACGCAATAGAGCATAGCTCATTTGGAAGTACTTATGAACATGTTTGTAAGCATTGGCTAGCTGAAACCACATCCAGTCAGTTCTATCCAACTCCTTTTTAATGTCGTTGTATTCTTCAGGCAAGACACTCTGCACGTTCTTAATGATTTCAAAATTTGCTTTAGCGAGTCCTAACCTACGTTGGTCAAAATTGGAGTGAGTCAATGAGGTTGGATTGAGGCGATAAGCTGCCATCGACTTGTTGATATAGTAGAAGTCGCCAAAGATATGAAGTCGAATCCACAAAGTCCAATCTCCGAAGAACGGATTAGCCAATTTTTTACGCATCTCCTTCATCTCCTCTAAATGCGAATTACGATACAACACCGTAGCTGTAGGATAATGATGCGTAACATGAAAGAAATCGCGAAGATTGTAACGTCCTTCCACATTATCTTTCACCACATTATCAGTAAATGTTGGTTGTATCTCTTTTCCTTGAGCATCAACAAGTGAAGAATTCGTCACCACAGCCATCAGGGTCTCATCTTCCTCCAGCAAATTAACTTGCTTCTGCAATTTCTGGGGATCGGTCCAGTAGTCATCGCCTTCACAAAGGGCCTCGTATTTGCACACTTCTTGGAATGAGGCAAACAAAGTAAGTTTACGAGGATCGTTGTAGAGATTTTTCTTTAGAAGATAAACAGCAAACGTGCAGTTGGTGTTTTTACGATGCTTAGCAACAATGATTTGTGCCAACTCACTGTCATAATGCTCAGCATGTGCCATATCAGCTTCACGCTCAAGGTAAGCATTAATAACATCTTGTTCTCCATCGGTTGAACAGTCATCGATTACCTGATGCACAAACTCGAATGTTGTTTGTTGCATTGCTACACCACGGAGGGTGTCCTCGATGTATTGACTTTGATTGTAGGTCAACGTGCACACATGCACGGTGTATTGTCCCCGTAGTATGGGTATCATGTTTTTTCTTATTATTTTCGCCACAAAGTTAGCACATTTTCTTCGTTTCACAATGACTTATAGACTTCAGCATCAACAAGTGAAGAATTCGTCACCACAGAAGTCTCTTTTGGTACTAAAGAATATATCCATCATTCTCACCAAATCCTTGTTGGCACTTTTCTCAACCCACCTCTCAAAATCGCTGTATCGTGACTCTATGCTATGAGCAATATCGAAGCCGTTGCCGAGGATGTACAGTTTTGCCATATCATACGGTTTTTTGTAGTATCGTAGTTCTGCCTGATGGTATCGCACTATAATTGTACGCATCACGTACACAATGTTGCAGCTTAGACTTCCCCCATCGTGTGACCATCCTGTTTCTTGATGGCGGCAATCATATGCTTCATCATACGCGGCACCGAATAGTTAGCGCTGGCCTGTACCAGCATTTGCAGTAGGGCCATCACGCCTATGAAGGTCAGTGCTCCCCAGAGATAATCCAATCCCACTACGGAGCCTGTGCGTTTGAGGAGGACAATGCAATAAATGCTCACAGCGCCCATCAACAAAGCCGTGAAGATGCCCGGAATGTACTTGCCCTTGCAGAACTTTAGACCGCCTACAGTGTGCACGAAGGTCTCGAAGAGTCCCAGAATAATCATAGCAGTAAGCAGGAATTTCCATTCCCATATCCACGCGGGAAGGACGAGCAACAGCCATAAGCAAGTCACGCATAGCCCCGGCTTGCGGAAGTCCACGTTCTTCACGTCCCACCCCCACACCGGTCCGAGCAGTTCGAAGAAGCCTCCGGGCCACACCTTCTCCTCAATCTCGTGGAGAATACTCATAACCATCATCAAGAGCACAAGCACTCTGGCGGGGCTCAATACTCCCCCATTAATGACTTCGTAAATAACGACAACACAACCAACAATCAATCCATATATCAACAGATTGTACTTAAGGATAAAGTTTTTCATATTCGTACTATTTTATGGGGTCACCTGCAAAACCCTGTGTTTAAAAAGTTAGTGTAAAGCGTTGCAGGTATCCACATTCAAGAGCAGTTTGCATGATTTTGTAGTGCTCTTTGTATGATGGAAAACGTATACACACAATTATTATCGTTAGTCCTCCCTAAGGAGGTCAGTGAGTTCTTTGATTTAGTGAAGGTTGATGTAGAAGCAGGCCCGGAAGGTGTTGCTCATTTCTATTTGGAGGAGAAAGCTCTTGCTCCAGATGATAGGACAGACCTTGTTCCTAATGGTTTCTATGCAGAGTCTCAGATTACGCATTTCCCCATATGCAACCATAAGACCATCTTACGCGTCTGAGCCAGCGAATTGCGCTTCGCATTGCTGTAGTTGATGACCGAGATGCGTGCCAAGGCATTGAGGTAACGCCCTGGTCGAACCCGTAATTCTCAATGGTAGCATCCGCCAACCGTCCGAAGAGTTTCGGGAAAGGCAGGTCGATACCCTTGTCCTCCTTTTCGTAGTTCAGGCGCAAATCAATTCAACTTAACGCTTAAACTTAACAGTCCGTCCACCCTCAAAGTTTCGCAATAATCTCCTCGGGAGTGAAGCCCACCTGGATGATGGTAGTGAGGCTGTTGCCCATATCCTTGACGCTGGTACCGAGGAGCCAAACGGTATTGTCGATGATGAGGTAGCGGTCGTGATTGGCATGAGCCAACTGCACAATCTCGATGGGCGCATACTGAGCGTTGTGCTTCTCGAGGTCGGCCTTCAGCGTCATGTTATAGTGCGTACGGATGGTGCAGGTCACCCCTTCCGCCCGCTTCGACATCAGCGTCAGGACGCGCTCATCCACATAGTTATCTATTAGCACAATGCGCTCCTTCGCCTCTTTCACCAGACCCGAAACAAACTCCCACGCGTCCCACACGCATCCCGTGGGCACAAGTACTTCCGTAGGCCTTTGGTTAGCCTTTACAAAGAATTCTATCTGCTGCTGATGCTCCTGAAGCCGATTCTCGATGGCCACAAAGCGGTTGTCCATCCGCTCCTGCAGAGCCACGAGCTGACGGTTGACCGAATAGCCACGAAGCAGATACTCCTTCAAAACCATATTTGCCCACTGACGGAAGCGAGTGCCGGCCTGACTCTTGATGCGATAGCCCACCGAGATAATCACATCCAGATTATAGAACTCCACCTTACGTTTCACTCTGCGATTGCCCTCCATTCGAACTGTTTCCAAAATGGAAATAGTTGGAACGCGTTGCAACTCGCCCTCTTCGTAAATATTCTTGATATGCTTATTTACAGCAGGCACATTCACTTGGAAGAGTTGAGCCATCTGCTGTTGAGTCAGCCACACTGTTTCCTTCTCCAGACGCACCTCCAGAGCAAGGGTCTTATCCGGTTGGTAGAGCACCACCTCACCCGACTCAACTGCCGATGGCAGATTATTCGTCTCGTTGTCGTTCATATAGTTGTTTTGTCCTTTTCGTTCTAATTTAACATTTAACATTTTCGCCACTCCGAGCAGTCGCTCACCCCGAGCAGACCGCCCACGCAAGGATTGCTCTCCGTACCCCTGTGGTTTTAGTCTCGTGGCGGAAAGCTCGCCTCCTCATAGCTCATAAAACACTTGCGCGTCTGAGCCAGTGGATTGCGCTTCGCATTGCTGTAGTTGATGGGCGAGATGTGCGCCAAGGCAATTCGACTTAACGCTTAACAAATTAACATTTAACAATCGCATCGACTTCTTTGTTCGGCAAAGCCTCTCACGATCTGCTCGCAAGCTCGACTGTGGACACTTTACATCGTTTTCTTGTTATATACCGCTAGCCAGTATTCAGCCAACATCATCGAAGAATGAGCGACCAATAATGTTTCTTTTTCATCTATGATGATACGACCAGAGCCCGCGCCATGAGCATCGCGATTCATATTTCGCATACTCGAAATAGCACCGACTATCTTATGGAGACCGCCAAGCAATTCATTCACACGCTTATCCCAATCTCCCGACTGTCTCATATTCAACAAAGAAGTTGCTTCTTGATAAATCTTAATTAAATCACCACTGGACTTATATCTCTCATGTGTCAACTTCTCAATGATAAATATCAAGACCTCTTCCAGAAGAGTACGAGACTTCGTAATGACGCTATCATAGTCTTTATTGGTAATGTCACCCTTGATTCTATCAGGAAGTTCTCGTATATACTGGCTTGTTACAACCTTCACTTTAGGCGCTTCAAATACTGGCTCTTCTCCAGTATTTACAATCACAAATTGATTCCTTATCAGTCTCAATTCTTTTTGAGCGATAGTCAATTGTTCATTGATGTAGTTGATAGCTCCCTCAACAATCTTTTTATGGGTCTCTTCAACAAATTCAGGCTTGCCCAAATTAGTTATATTTGAAAACCTTTTCATCTGAAAGAGATACGAAAGCAAATTCGAGACCCGTCCTTTTTTGTCCAAGAACTGTAGCAACTCCTGCATGTACTTCCATCGGCTAAGATGTTCACCATCCTTTGAATAAGATTTTGACAGTCCGAATTCTGTAGATAGTTCACACAAGGCAGGACCGGACATATAAGGTAACGCATAGTCACCAAATACTTTCTTGTCACCATCCAGCATCTCTATAATGGACTTATTGTTTATCAAAATTGAGAAATCATCAGTCATGTTCTATTATTCTATTTCGTTCTGCCTGGTGGTAACGCTCCACAGCACCGGTGTGCTCACTTGTGCAGCCGGAGGGAGTCCGTTTATTGCTTTGCCTTTATTCTGTTGTGCTTGGCGAGTATTCCCTGAGCCATTTTCAGCATCGGAGGGCCGATGAACTTGTTGTCCTTGACAGCAACGCCTTCGGGTCATAGGGACAGGTACCGTTGACCCCTTGAGAAACATATTTCTCCTGATTGAATGTATCACACTTAATAAACACTTTGAACTCCATATCTTTGCCTTGGGTAGGTACGATAGGATCAAGATATTTGGGGTTATCTTTGTTTGGTTGCATAAAACTTATGGTTCGCTAGTTCTTATAATTTTAGCTGGCACACCTGCCACGACGGCAAAATCGGGCACGTCGTGGGTGACGACAGCTCCCGCTCCTACTCTGGAATGCTTGCCGATGTAGTGGCACGATGGCATTATGATGGCTCTGGAACCGACGACGGCTCCTTCTTCTATGACGAGAGTTGTCTGTTCTGCAATGGCACGTGACTGATGATGGTCGGAGTGGAAAGGATGGTGATGAGATTCGATAATGACGCCATTAGTGAGTTGTACATTGTCTTTGATGGTTACAAATCCCGAATAATCAATGAACACGTGTTTGGCCAAAAGGACATTCTTGCCAATGGAGATAGTGCCGTCAAGATAGTGCTGGCGGCTGATGTTGACATCATACTCCACGTCCAATCCCGGGCCTGTGCCGTAGCGTGCGGTGTAGGCCTTCTTCCGTTTCTCTCTCAAGCCGTCTTGCTCGTATTTGATATCGGAATACTTAACCAGGAACTTCCGGTTTGCACGGAAATCAGCCTGCCACCGGTCCCGGACAATGCCTTTCTCGAGGCAGAGTTTTCCTTTCGCCTCCCGTGAAGATTTGTCCAGACCCCAGAAGCGTTCGGCCATATATTGGTTACTCCACATACGGTAGTTTCTGTAGCAAAAAAGGATATCGAGGAATATGCTGTATTTTTTACGGGTCGGCAGGCCGTTTTCTGCCACAATCTGCTTGGCGTGGATCCAACCATATTTTATTACCTGTGCTATTCTACTCATAACTTATAAACTAATTTGAAAGCCCGCGGATACCCCCCCCATTGTGGGTTTTTCAGCATCTCAAACAGACTGATAATCATATCATTCATATCGTATGACGGCATCCAATGAAAGGTGTTGCGGAATAATGATGCATCCATACAAATGCGGGTCCGGACATCGGATGCATCTTTTGTAATGATGACCGGAGCGGTGTGGTAGCGGCTTTCGCCAATGGCTTTGACGTCCTTCGCCACGTCTTCGATCGTCAGTTCGATTTCAGCGCCTAGATTGTAGGCAGGCTCTAACGGGAGAGTGTCCGGATAGTCGATCAGCGAAAGGAGACCCGTGCCCACATCACGGATGTCGATAAACGAACAATTTTGGTCGGGCGCCGTGAGATGGATAGGCCTGCCATCGATGGCATTTTGCACAAAGACCTTCACGAAACGTGCATTCTCGCATATGCTGCACAGGCGGATGTTGGTCCATCGTATGCCCGAATCCTTGAGCATCAATGCCGTGACAAGCTCCGAGGTGTACTTGCCCATAGCGTAGAGGTAATCGGGATCCAATGGTGCATCCTCTTTCCACAAGGGTTCGCTCAGTTTTCCGTAGACACTCTGCGAGGAGATGTTGACAAACATGCCGAGATTAGTGCTGTCAAAAAGACCGAGGAGACGTCTCTGGTATTCGACTGAGTCGACAATGAGATTTGCCTTGGGGCTTCGTGCAAAGGCAGTATGAAAGCAGAAGTCGAAACGGAGTCGGGAGGAACGGACCAGATCACCGAATTCCGGCAGGGTGAAACAACGGACTCTGTCCGAAGAATCGCGATAGCGTTCTTCTGTCGTCTCTTTGTGGGTGGAAAGGAGATATATGTCTGAATCTGTTTTCTCCAGCAGCAAAAGAGTCAATTGGGTGGCCACAAGTCCGCCGGCTCCTGTGATTATTATTCTTTTCATATTTTGCAAATATCTTGGTATGAATAATTCTTGATGAGCATTTCTCTGCCATCCGTTGAAAGTACGCCAAGGGCAGCTTTGGCCCTGTCCATCCGTTGCAGCAGTTGTTCCCTGGTGTCGGCATAAAGCAAGACACGAATTCCGACTTGTGCCAATTTGCCCATAATCTTTTCGTCGATGACGGTGCCCGGGTCGTACGACTCGTGGATGTGCAATACTCCGGGAATGTTTCTGCACTCATCAAAGCCCTTGTATTGAGCAATGACGCCTTCGGAAAGAAGAAGTGTGACATTGGCAAGTATTGCATTTCCAAGAGATTCCGTCTTGAGAGGAGCCGTATCCACCGGATTCCCGACAGCAAAATTGAGAATCTCCTTGAGGTGGTCGAATCCGTATGCCTGTCCCATAAGATGGTGCTCCAACGAACCCGTGAGACGGTATCCCATCTCGTAGATTACGTACTTGCCGTTTTCATTGAACGACTGGAGGAACACCATACCATCCTTCATTCCGAGCGACCGGAACAGAGCTTTGATGTTCTTGTCCTCTTCTTTCATAAATTCATCCCGGTTGACGGATGGGAAGGTGTAGCCGACAGGCAGCTGGAGGAGTTTGTCACTGAATTTGAGCATATGACGGTCGCTTACACCCACATTGAATATCTCACCATTATGCAGATAGTAGAAGATAGTCGCCTCGGGGGCTGTTATAAAACGCTCGATAAGGACGTGCTTGGAAGGCGAATAAGAAAGCGACTCCGGGTAGTATGCATCGAACTCTTCCCGGTTGTGACAGATGAAGATGCCCCGGGCGCCACTGTTGTCTACCGGTTTGACGAGGACGGGATACTGTGCGGCACCGTTCTGAATGTCGTCAAGGGTGTACTCGGGAACAATAGGTACATCGAAATCCTTGCAGAGAGCCTTAAATTGTGCCTTATCGGCAGTCACATCAATAGCATGGAGATTGGCATAACAAGGAATACCTGCCTTCTCGCAAATCTTTACATAATACGGCATTAGGACATCAGCATATCCCATAATAATGCCATCAATATGCTCCCGTTTGATAAGGTCCACAACTGCATCCACGTCCGTGCAACTCACCATGAAACTCTTATCTGCAAGTTTCTTACATGGGGAATCTGCTAAATAATCCGTCACATATACTTCCATATCCAGCTCACGTGCTGCATACACTATTTGTCGGGAAATAGAAGTGCCGCCTAATATAAGTAGTCTTTTCATTGTTCTATTATCCGAATTATTCTCTTCATATCATTCTCTCCGTATCGCTGATCGATTGGAAGAGGGAGAAGATTGGTTGTTAGTCTATGTTCTATATCATCAGGAGAGGCCCATTCAAGGACGTTGGGCCAGTAGCGGGCAACAAAGACCTTGTTGGTAATCAGCCGATTTCTTAATTCTGGGCCATCCTCTACCATATAGGGAAAAACCATAGGGCAGACGAAGGAGTCGGTTGAAGGCAGTTGCAACTGGTTGCTTGAAGCAAGGGCGTTGTGCAGATAGTCGAAATTAGCACGCCTGCGGGCAATCACACTCTCGTAATCGATGTGTGTGAGGATATCTTCCGTTTGAGAGGACATCCTGCGTATGGGCTGATTGTCCAGTTTACATTCATTCTGCTGATAGTCCTTGAATCCAGCTTCTGCCCCCTGCTGCTTGCGGATGAGGAGGTGAGAGTCGTGCTCTGAGGAGTCATCTATTGCATATTGGCAGGCATTAGCGCCATTTACTCCTACAGCGAAACCACCATCGGCAGCTCCTACGAACTTACGGACACTATAGGCCGCTTTGATTCCAGGAAGGGCGGGAGTGAAGAGCGCCTGGGCATTGTCTACAATCAGATGGCGGCCATAGCGTTTTGCAAGTTCCGCAATATAAGCATCCTTGATTCCGAAATAGTTGTTAGCAATCAAGTACTCCCCTTCTTTGAGACTGATGTCTTCTGCCATCTCAAGTTGCTCGTTGATGCGGTAGAAGGTGTAGCCGATGTTTTGGAGCCGACTGAACGGCTGCACCACCGCCTCGCAGGTGTAGAGAGGGAGGTAGATGTGCCTGACATCCGGAAGGCTGAGTATGATATACTCCAAAGCATTGCGGCAGGTGTTTAGTCGAATGCCATCTACTGGGAAACGACCTTGCAGCTCTCTTTCTGCCATCTCAAAGTAACCGCCTATTGCCTCTATTTCGTTACTATCCGTAGCCATTTCTTTTGATTCGTTATTGCCTTCTCAAGGTCTTCGGCATTGCTGAAACGAAGAACAAGGGTACCGATGGCATCATTGGCCGCTTCAAAGCCGTGAACATGATCACCTGGTTCGACCCAAAGGTCACGTTCCACCACTTCAGCAGGAAGTGACGGATCTATCTCGAGTCCTACGAAATCGCCCTCGTTGTCGGCATGGAGGATAATCTCTGCCCAATGGCCGTTGTAAGGTTTCTGTTGAATAGGAGCGGGTTCGTCACCTACGATAGCACGTGTGATGGCTGTAATCATATCCACACCAGTGGCGTAACGCACCATCTCGCAAAGACGATTTCCTCCACCACGAGGGGTCAGTTCCATTATGTAAGGCTTGCCGTTAGGGCTGACACGCACTTCGATATTATAGACACAGGTCTTCAGGTGGAGAAGGGTGATAAGTCGCTGAATCTCGTTTGTCAGATAGGCCTCTTCTTCCTGAGTGAAGGTGGAAGGCCAAGAGAAAGCTGCCGGCGTATAAGGGTTGGTGGCGTTGGCATCAAAGCGTTGGGCATTGAAACTGACGAACTGGAGTTTGCCATCATAAGAGTAGCTGTCGGTATCGGACGAGCATCCTTTCTTCTCAAGAAATTCCTCGATGATGATGTGGCCGCTTATGGTGTATTTGAACGCATAATCGATGGCCGCCATCAGGTGGTCTTCGTCATCCACACGGGTGCAGCCTTTGCTACCGGCAGAATCGGTCGGTTTTACTATAAGCGGATAGGCGAACTTCGAGCGTGCATTCCAAGCTTCATCCTTGCTTGAGAAGCCGAAAGCCCAAGGCACATTGAATCCGTGTTCGGTTAGGAAAGCACGGAAGCGGTCTTTGTTCTGAAGAATCTCTACCGACTCAAAGGGACCGAAGGAAGGGAGCCCCATCTTGTTCTGTACATAAGATGCAGAGACAACTCCTGGATCGACTCCGAAAGACATAATGCCATCTATCTGCTTTTCTTGAGCCACTTTCAAGACTGCCTCTTTGTCAATAATGCTGACGTTGACATATTCATCTGAATACTTATGAGCTATATTGTTGGGAAGATAGTCTGCCGTAATGACGTAATATCCTTGCTCGTGGGCAGCCTTGATGACTGGAAGGAGGTAACGGATACCACCAAGGAGCATGAGTTTCTTTTTCTTCATCGCATTATCAGTTTTTTTGTTCTTTCCACATCGCCATTGCTTGCGCATGCCAAGTGCTCTTAGTGAGGGGCCAACTAAGTGCTTCTTGGGCGCTCATCAAGAGCAGTTGAGAGGCCAACTAAGTGCAAGTGGCAAGCATGCTTTTACCTTTGTCTGTGAGATAGTAACGTTGTTGTGGACTGTTAGGGGATTGTGGCATAGTACGTTCGATTAATCCAACTTTTAATGCTGGGAGCAATATATCTGCACGGAAATGCTCACGATGTGTCAATCCCATTCGTTGCATTATTTCTTTGGCTAATAACCGCTCATTTCCAATTCCCAGAACAAGATTTTTTACTTGCTCGGTTACTTGGTCGGTTCCCTTCTCACCTATTCTGTATAGTGTAGTCATGAACTGGGTGGTGGTGGACTCAAAGTAAGGCATCATAAAAGCACTTCCCAATATCCTTCTTTGCGACCGCCCGAGCGCTTGATGAGCCCCTTCTCCTGAAGAATAGCCATATCTCTGCGAATGGTACGTTCGTTAACGGACATCTTTTCGGACAATTGGTCGATAGTTATCTGGACATCAAAGCGAACAAATGTAAGTATATCTCTTTGTCTTTCAGTCAGTTCTTTTAGGACATCTTTTAGGACATTTTGCGAATTCTTATCGGTCAAAGTCCTGTCATCTATTGCTTTACTTAATCTGGATATTGTTGTCTTAAAGAAGCTCGCAGTTGATTCAAATCTCGGCTTCAACTCCTCACGATAACCCTCCAGCACACTGGTTTCATTGCATATTTTCTTCAGTCCCGACCCGCGTTTCTCCATATAGTCCAGGTTGGCAAAGGCGCTCACGCTCTTCAGCCAGCTCTTGGGCTTTGCCACCTCCAGCGCCACCTTGAAGTCGTAGGCCGTACATTCGGCTATGAGGTCGTGGATGTTCATGTCACTATTTTCAAATTATTTTTGTTTATTTTACAACGCACTCCAGCGTGCGTTCCACATCCTCCTGGCTTAGTGCATGGTGCATCGGCAGGCAGATTACACTATCTGCCATCTTATGTGCGTTAGGGAGATTGTCGGGACGTGCCGACTCGAGTCCGCGGTAGGTGGAGAAGTCGGAGATGAGTGGATAGAAATAGCGTCGTGAGAGTATGCCGTTGTCTTTCATCTTGGCGTAGAGTTCGTCGCGTGTCATGCCGTAGCGCTCTGCATCGACGAAGATGGGGAAGTAGGAGTAGTTGTGGCGTACGCCAGGCATATCGTCGAAGAAGGTGATGCCTTCTACAGGACGAAGTGCCTCACGATATTTGATAGCGACTTGATGACGCGCTTCGATGGCTTTGTCGACCTGACGAAGATTGAGGAGTCCGTAGGCAGCACGCATCTCGTCCATCTTCGAGTTGATACCAGGAGCAACGACGGTAACCTCACCATGAAAGCCGAAGTTCTTGAGATCATCAACCCTGCGTTTGGTGGCTTCGTCGTGCATAATCATTGCTCCACCCTCGATGGTGTTGTACACCTTGGTGGCGTGAAAGCTCAGAGTGCTCATATCGCCTGCATTGAGTATGCTTTCACCATTTACCTCCACACCAAAAGCATGCGCTGCATCGTAGATAACCTTGAGGCCGTAGGTGTCGGCAATCTGCTGTATGCGTCCAGTGTCACATGGTTTACCATAGACATGCACCGGCATGATGGCAGTTGTCTTAGGAGTGATGGCAGCCTCGATTTTCTCAGGGTCGATGTTGCCAGTTTTGGGGTCGATGTCGACAAAGACTGGTTTGCATCCATTCCACCAGATGCTATGAGTGGTGGCTACAAACGAATAGGGCGTGGTGATGACTTCTCCGGTGATGCGAAGGGCTTGCATTGCCGTAAGCAGTGGTAGAGTGCCGTTGGTGAAGAGGCTCACGTATGGCACTTTGAGATAGTCAGCCAGGGCGGCTTCCAGCTGTTTATGGAACGAGCCGTTGTTGGTAATCCATTTCGAGTCCCAAATCTGCTGGAGCATCTCGTGGAACTCGTCGAGATTAGGTAGTAGTGGTGAAGTGACAGTAATTTGTTGCATAGCTATAAATGTCTCACGATTCATCGACCCAACACGATGGGTGATTTATTAGTTGACAAAGGTACGATTTATTTTCGTTTCTTTACCTCGTTAGTCTGATAATTATTAATTAAAGTATCCCATCTGTTTTTCGGTTGCGAAAGGGATTATTGCGAGTCACGACGAGAACTATTTTCGCGTCGTTATCGTCAAGAAGAAGAAAAGGTTGTTCGCATGTTGTAGATTTGCGGAAATGTTGTATCTTTGCACCGCAAAAAAAGGGAGCCCCCTAATGCCACATTGGCTCAGTTGGTAGAGCAACGCATTCGTAATGCGTAGGTCCCCGGTTCGAGTCCGGGATGTGGCTCCATACAACAAACAACAAAAGTAATAAACACAGAGCCCACTTCGATGTGAATCGAGGTGGGCTCACTCTTTAAAATAATTGGTGTTAAATATGAAAAAAAACGTGCGGCATATAGGACTCGAACCTACACGTCTCTCGACACCAGATCCTAAGTCTGGCGCGGCTACCAATTACGCCAATGCCGCAGACGCCCTTTCCGCTGATGCGAAAAGCGGTGCAAAGGTAACAAAAAAATCTGACATGCGACATATTATTGCACACAAATTTCGTGTCGACTCACTTTTTTGCTCTTCAGTAGCGGCGGAGTGTGGAAAATATTGTAATTTTGTAAGTTGAAAAAAACAAACGCCCTATTGTGGTCAACAATAAATAATACATCTATATATAATGGTACACGAAATTTCCCCAAAACACCTCACCATCGAAGATGTGAAACACATCCTTCACGATGGTTGCACTCTGAAATTGTCCGACGAGTCGATTCGTCGCATCCAAGCATGTCGCGACTATCTCGACAAGAAGATGGAAACGCAGAAAGAGCCTATCTACGGCGTAAGCACAGGCTTCGGTTCACTCTGCAACATCAGCATTAGCAAAGACGAACTCTCGCAATTACAAAAGAACTTGGTAATGAGTCACGCTTGTGGCACAGGCGACGAAGTAGACTCTGAGATTGTCCGTCTCATTATGTTCCTCAAGATACAATCGTTGCAGTACGGTTATTCAGGCGTTCAGGTTGTTACGGTGCAACGTCTCGTTGATATGTTCAATGCAGGCGTACTCCCTGTAGTCTATCAACAAGGTTCACTTGGTGCTTCTGGCGACCTTGCTCCTTTGGCCCACATGAGTCTGCCACTACTCGGTTTGGGCTATGTGCGTTACGAAGGCACCGTCTATGCTGCCGAAGAGATCAACCGCAAATTTGGTTGGGAGCCTATCACCCTGCAAAGCAAAGAGGGTCTTGCTCTTCTCAACGGCACACAATTCATGGCAGCTCACGCTGTGTGGTCGGTTATCAAAGCAGAAGAACTGAGTCGCGCTGCCGACACTGTTGGTGCCATATCACTCGAAGCATTCGACGGCCGCATCGAGCCATTCTTCCGCGAGGTTCATGAAATTCGCGCACACAACGGTCAGTTGGCAACCGCCGACAACATCCGTGGTTTGCTCGAAGGCAGCGAACTCATCCGCCAACCAAAACAACACGTACAAGACCCATATTCGTTCCGCTGCATGCCACAGGTACACGGTGCATCAAAAGACGCCATTGCCTACGTTAAATCGGTGGTAGAAACCGAGATAAACAGTGCTACCGACAATCCTACCGTGGTGCCAGAGAAAGACATGGTGATTTCAGCCGGCAACTTCCATGGTCAACCTCTTGCTATCGTGATGGACTTCCTGGCTATTGCCGTAGCTGAGTTGGGTAGCATTTCATGCCAACGCACCAACCAGTTGATATCTGGCAAACGTGGTCTGCCAAGCTTCTTGGTGGCTAAACCAGGCCTCAACTCAGGTTTCATGATTCCACAGTACACTGCCGCTTCTATCGTCAGCCAAAGCAAAGGATTGTGCATGCCTGCCAGCGTCGACAGCATCGAGTCGTCGCAAGGTCAAGAAGACCACGTAAGTATGGGTGCTAACGCTGCCACAAAATTGGTACGTGTAGCTTTGAACACCGAACGCGTCATCGCCATCGAGCTCTTCAATGCCGCTCAAGCACTTGAGTTCCGCCGTCCAAAACGCTCTAGCGACAAACTGGAAGCTATTGTTGCTGACTACCGCAAGGTGGTGCCTTTCATCACCGTCGACGAGCTGATGTTCCCACACATCGCCGATAGCATCACTTTCCTACGCAAAACATTCAAATAAGACATCATCGTCTATTTGAAAAACTCATACCACAAAGGCTGTCCGCATGGGCAGCCTTTACTTTTTATAACCATCGTGAAAAAGACCCAACAAATAACGCAACTAACTACAACAGAAGCACTAAAAGCAAACAAAGACACCCTACAACAATTTATTTTCAGGATGCACGAAAATTTTCATGCCGAAAATAATTTATTTTCAGCGTGCACAAAACTGAAA
>JAUNIJ010000109.1 GCA_030523485.1 Bacteroidales bacterium | reverse complement strand
GTTGTGGTTTGATGTAGATTCTTGATAAGTTACAACCTAGAGAATTTTGCACCCGTAGCCTGCAAGTTGTGGTTTGATGTAGATTCTTGATAAGTTACAACAAAAAAAAAGCAGACCTTTGCACCGATTAGTTGTGGTTTGATGTAGATTCTTGATAAGTTACAACTACCCTATCTGATTGGTAGAATATGGATGAGTTGTCTTAGCCTCTGCTGCGGCAGGGGCTTCGTATTTTCTATGGGGTGGTCGGCTGAACAACAGCACTGATTTGTCGATGAAACATAGGACGAATTTTCGTCATCGTGTTATTTATCAGCACGTTACGAAATAAAATATAGTGACATGAATTTCTTGTGAGAAATTTCAGTTTCGTACATGCTGAAAAAAATTTTACGTGGGGAGTTTTAGTTTCGTGAGCGCCGACAGAAATTTCATTTTGGGAGTTACAAAAGTTTTCATGCTGAAAAAAATTTTACGTGGGGAGTTTTGGTTTCGTGAGCGCCGACAGAAATTTCATTTTGGGAGTTACGAAAGTTTTCATGCCGAAAATAATTTTACGTGGGGAGTTTCAGTTTCGTGAGCGCTGACAGAAAATTGTTGCGAGGTGTTTTTGGAGGTGTGTCGACAAAAAAAATCCTCCCTTGTGAGGAGGATTTATCCAATGAATTAAGTATGTCTGTGAGATGTTAACCGAGGAATGTTTTCAACGACTCGTTTCTGGAGCTCAGTCGGAGGTGTTTCAGTGCTTTGTCTTTGATTTGACGTACACGTTCGCGTGTTAGTCCGAGGTCTTGAGCTACTTCGTCGAGCGTCATTTCAGCACATCCTATTCCGAACGATTTGGTGATTACAGCTCGTTCGCGATCGTTGAGTATGCTTTTGAGTGCGCTGTCGAGTTCGATGTACAACGATTCCCTGATGAGGTTGTCGTCGGTTACTGGGATGTCTTCGCTGGGGATGACGTCGAGTCGTGTGCCTTCTTCACCTTCGGTGAGTGGGGCGTCGAGCGATGTGTGTCTGCCATTGTTTCTGAGTAGGTCGTCAATTTTTTCGAGCGGCATGTCGAGAATCTCTGATAGTTCTTCGGTTGAAGGTATGCGTTCATACTCTTGTTCGAAGCGTTGGATGGCTCGTTTGATTTTGTTTTGTGAACCTACCTGATTGGCTGGCAGTCGTACGATGCGCGACTGTTCTGCGAGTGCTTGCATGATAGATTGTCGGATCCACCACACGGCGTAGGAGATGAATTTGAATCCGCGTGTTTCGTCGAATTTCTCAGCGGCTTTTATTAAGCCAATGTTTCCTTCGTTGATGAGGTCGGCGAGTGCCAGCCCTTGGTTTTGATACTGTTTTGCTACAGAAATGACGAAACGTAGATTTGCCTTCACCAATTTGTCGAGTGCTTGGCGGTCGCCTTGTCGGATGCGTTGTGCGAGTTCGACTTCATCGTCCATGTTGATAAGTTCCTCGCGTCCAATCTCCTGCATGTACTTTTCGAGAGATGCGCTCTCACGTCCAGTAATCGACTTTTGGATTTTTAGTTGTCTCATATGACTATTTTGGTTCGATGTTCAGAATAATATAACGCACGAGTGTTTGATTTATTGCGTTGTGCGTGAATTATTTTTAGAAGTTAACGACGATTTTGAGGTTTGGCATGATGCCAGTGAGGTAGTTTGGTGCAGCGTATTGGTTGCCGTAGATGTCGGAGAACCAGTAGTAGCTGTTTTCGTTCTTGATGTTCAAGAGGTTGAATATTTCCAGGTTGATCCACCACGACTGCACGACGTTTTGTCGTGTCATGAATTTTTCTCTTCCTTTCATAAATCCTCGCGAGAATCCGATGTCGACTCGTCGGTAGGGGTCGGAGCGGAACACGGCTTCGTAGCGTTGGGAGTTAGGGGGTCCAAACGGCAGTCCGTCGGCCCATATAAACTTCAGATACATACGATATTCCGGGTGGTTGGGCAGGTAATCTTGGAAGAAGATGGAGACGCTGTAGCGTTGTTCGTTTGGTCGCGAGATGGCGCCAGGATAGACGTCGCCGAGGAATGCTCCGGTGTTGCTGTAGACTTTGTAGTGGTCGTTGAGTAGGTCTTCTTTCGAGCGCATCAACGAGAATGATATCCACGAGTCGGTGCCAGGCACGAATTCGCCGAAGAGTTTGAAGTCGATGCCCATGGTGTTGGCAATGGCATCGTTTTCGCCGGAGTAGCGCACTTGCATGTTGTCGACGCTGTACGATATGATGTCGTAGCCATATTTATAGTAGGCTTCGGTGGAGAATTTGAAGGGTCGGTTCCAGAGTCGGAAGTAGTAGTCGTAGCCGAAGAGTACGTTGATAGATTTCTGCGCATCGACATCGTGATTGAGTTCGATGAAGTTGTTGCCGTCGGGATCGGTGACGGTTTTACGTATCTCTTTGTAGAATGGTGCTTGACAGTAGAGACCTGCGGCGAGTCGGAACGTCATGTCGTGTTTCCAATGTGGCAGCAGTGCGATGGAGAATCGTGGCGAGAAGAGTATGTTTTTGTTGAAGCTCCAGTAGTTGAGACGTATGCCGCCGTTGAAGTTCCAGGTGAGTTTATCGCCTTCGTATCGGTAGGTGTCTTCGATGTATCCTTGCAGTCGTGAGGTGGTGAGTTGCACTGCCGACGTGAGGTTGTAGCTGAGTTGCACGGCGTTAGGGTCGTACGGCAGACTGTAGTCGGCAGAGTCGCGTCGTTCCCATTCTTGTATTCGGTCGGTGATCATCTCGCGTTGGTAGCTTACGCCCGCCAGCATTCGTGTGGCGCCTACCTTCATGTCGGCTTTCAGCGACACGTTGGCAACGGTGGCAGAGAGTCGGTTGCGTGCGTGTTGGTGATAGGTGCCGGTGCCGAGTTCCTCGCCCGTGGTCATGTTGCCGTTTTCGTCGTAGCTGAGTTCAGAGAGGAGATACTCGCCGATGATGTCGTAGTTTTCCAGCTCGTTGGTATTGAAGGCAGAGACACTCCAGACGAAAGAGGTGTTGGGTGTGAGTTGGTAGCGCAGTCCGAGTGCCCCTGTCATGGTGCGGAATCGGTCGCGTTCCTGTCCGTCGTAGTAGATGGTGAGGTTGCGTGCCATCGATGTCGTGCCGAACGAGACATCGGTGGTGGAGGGTCGGAAGCGATAGGTGTTTTGTGAGATATTGCCGAGGAACTCGAGGCTCCAATGCTGCGAGAGCGCAAGTGTCATGTAGGTCTGGTAGTCGAGGAACCATGTGTCGTAGCTTCCTTTGGTGTCGAGCGATCCAAGGAGATATTGTGAGGTGTGGTAGCGGAATCCGTGAATCTGTGTGAAGCGTTTCGACTTGCTGCCGATGTAGGCGGTGGCGCCGAGCAGACTGGCGGACACGGAGGCTTCGAATTTTTCGGGTTTCTTGTAGGTAACGTCGAGCACCGACGACATTTTATCGCCATATTGTGCTGAGAAACCGCCGGCGGAGAAATTGACCGACTCGACCATGTCGCTGTTGATGAAGCTCATGCCTTCTTGCTGTCCGGAGCGTATGAGCAGTGGTCGGTAGATTTCGATGCCGTTGACATAGATGCAGTTCTCGTCGTAGCTGCCGCCGCGCACAGAGTATTGCGAGCTGAGTTCGTTGTGCGAACTCACGCCGCCTTGCAATTTGATGAGTCCTTCGACACCACCTCCCGATGCGTCAGGCACCAGTTGTAGCTGTTTGGTGTCGATTTTCAGCATCGTGTTTTCGTTGCGTTGGTAGGAACGCACTTCGAGTTCCGACAGTTCATTGGATGCCGAAGGTAAGGTGACGGAGAGATTGATGGAAAGTTGCGAGCCAGGGGCGAAGGTGCGTGTGACGGTCTCGTAGCCGATGAACGAGAAACGCAACGTGATGCTGTCGGTGCAGGTGCATTGCAGTTCGTAGTATCCCTGTTCGTTGGTGATGGTGCCGTTGCTAGTGCCGAGCTGAAGGACGTCGACGAGGTCGAGCGCATGTTTCTGTTCGTCGATGACATAACCACGCACATAGACTTTTTTCTGCGCCATGGTGGAGAGGGCGCAACACAGGAGTGCGAGTAACGTGAGTGCGATATGTTTTTGGCGAGCGTACATTATTATATATAACGTAAGAGCGTGGCGATTATTTCGTCAGAGAGTGCGAAAAGCGTGGCGATAACACATTTTTTAACGTTGTGACGGTTGTCGTTTATCCTGGCAGCGGATGTTTCTGACTCTTTTGTGCGCCGAGGTCGATGAGTTTTCTTGCTGTCTGCGGAATGCTTTGTCCTTGTGTTTCAAGTTTCTTTTGTCCGTCGTCGAACGCTTTTTGTGCTGTCTCCAAGGCTTTGCCGACTTTCTGATAATGTTCGAGGAAGATGCCGACACGCTCTACCATTTCGTTGGCAAGTTCGAAGACGCGCTCGTGATTTTCTGCCTGTTGAATCTGTTGCCATGTTATCTGCACGATTTTGACGGCGGCGAAGAGGGTTTGTTCGTCGGCGATGTAGACGTTTTTTTCCATGGCTTTGCGCCAGAGGTCGGGAGCGGCATTGAGTGCTGCCCAGAGTGCCGACGACTGCGGCATGAACATGATGACGTAGCCCATGGAGACTTTGGGAGGACGGACGAGCGAGGCGTAGTCTTTCTTCGCCAACTCTTTGACATGGTCTTCGATGCTTTGTATGTGTCGTTTGAGTGCTTCCTTCTTCAGTGTTTCGTTGTCGGCATTCATGTAGTCGAAATAGGCAGAGAGCGACACTTTGGAGTCGATGATGAGTTCGCGCTGACTGTCGAGATGCAGCACGACATCGGGACGGAGGCGATGTTTGTCGTCGGTGCTGATAGCTTGTCCGTTGGCATCGCGCAATGTTTGTTGTGTGTCGTAGTGAACGCCTTTGGTGAGCCCTTGCGACTCGAGGAGTTCTTCGAGCACGATTTCGCCGAAGTTGCCTTGCGCCTGATTGCTGTGTCGTAGCACACGTGTCAGTTCGTCGGTACTGCTCTGCGCCGCTTTGCTTTGCTCAATCATCTGCGCCACGTTGGCACGCATCTCACCGCCCATCACACCTTGTTGTTTGGTGTTTGCGTCCATAGCTTGTCGCATTTGCTCCATGGTGGCTCTGAGTGGTTCCACGAGTTGTCCGATGTTCTCGGAACTCGACTCGGAAAATTCGCGTTGACGTTGTTTGAGCATATCGTCGGCTGCTACTTTTAGCTGTGCTGTCATCTTGTCGAGGGTCTCGTTAAAACGTGTTTGTAGCGCCTCTTCTTCGGCATGATGCTTACGTTCCATGGCATCTAACGCAGCGGTATATGCTTGCGATTTCTCGTTGAGGAGTTGTTGAAAGTGTTCGTTGAGTTGCGCTGTCTGAGTTTCTTGCGATGCTTTGAGAGCATCGACGGTGTCGTGAAGATGTTTGTCGGCAAGCGACTGTTGACGTGCCAATTCGGCATCGAATGTTTGACGTTGCTGTTCGCTCGACGCTTTCAACGTCTCGTTGTTAGCACGCAACACGACATTGCGACTTCTCTGGATAAAGAAGCCAAGCAAAAAGCCGAGCAAGAGACCAGCAAGGATTAAGAGGATTTCGATTAACATAACTAAATTACATTAGTGGGTTGATGTTGATTTACACCCTACAACACTGCAGTAGGGCAATACGGGTGACAAAAATACGAATAAAAAAAGAGAATACACCACATTTTTATAGACCTAAAATCCGCAAGCAATCTCAATGGCAATCTCAATTGCAGTAAAGAGC
>JAUNIJ010000003.1 GCA_030523485.1 Bacteroidales bacterium | reverse complement strand
CGAAAATAATTTCTTGTGGAGAGTTTCAGTTTCGTGCACGCTGAAAATAATTTCATTTTGGGATGCACGGAAATTTTCATGCCGAAAATAATTTCTTGTGGGCATAAATTTTTTCGTTCACGCTGACAACAATTTTGTGCCGTCATGATTTTTTTTCTTGTGCAACGTTTTCTGTGTCAGTCTAAATATAAAAAAGAGCAACTTCCAACAATTGGAAATTGCTCCTTTTTATGCGTTGTTAGCTAAGGCTGATTAAATGTCGTTGTTTAGCTCTTTCTGTCTGTTTGTCTCGTTGATTGTGTCGTTGTAGATGATTTCAACGTGACCTTTCACAGCGTAAGGATAGTTTGAATAAGCGATTTTCACCGTCACGGCACCTCCGTGTAGTGAGTAAACAGAGCGGTAGCTTGCTTCGCCGTCTTTCAATGCTACCATTTTCGAGAAGTCGGTGCCAGCGCTGTTCTTGTTGTATTCTTCGGTGTATGGTTCGCCATATTTTTCAGAATAGCGTTTTTGTAGGTCGAGGTACACCTCTTCCAACACGTTCCACAAATCTTCGTCAGGCAGTTTTACGATAACTTGACTGATGCTGTCGCTTTTTTCAGAAGCGACGACGAGGATTTGGCAGTCTTTATAACCAGCAAACGAGCCTTTCAGTGTCACTTCGTTGTCGTTGCGGCTGACGAACTTCAGCCCTTGTTGTTCCATTTCTTGCACGAAAGCATTCACGGAACCACGAATCTCTACACCCTTGAATTTCAGGTGTCCGGCAGCACTAAGCGAGAGTGAGAGCATAGCAACTGCGCACAACAAATAGAATTTTTTCATATCTCTTTTTTCTGTTGTAAGGTTTTTCTTGAATCTATCGTCCGTAACAAATTGTAAGTTACGGCACATTCGGTGCAAAGGTAATTCTTTTTTCTTGATTTGGCAATAGTCTGAGAAATCGCGGTGAGAAAATATTGCATTTTTGTTGCGAAAAATGAGGTGGAAAGGCATTGAAAAATAAATAAAAAGACGTATCTTTGTAGCATATAATTTTCCTAAGCAAATAAACACAACGCAATATGTCAGAAGAGATTAATAAACAAGATGCAACCCAGTACGATGCCAAGCACATTCAAGTGTTAGAGGGTTTGGAAGCCGTGCGCAAACGCCCGGCAATGTACATTGGTGATGTAGGTGAAAGGGGTCTGCACCACTTGGTTTACGAGGTGGTCGACAACTCTATCGACGAAGCTATGGCTGGCTTCTGTACTCATATTGAGGTGTTTATCAACCCCGATAACTCTATCACCGTACAAGATAATGGTCGTGGTATCCCGGTTGATATGCACGAGAAAGAACAGCGCTCGGCGTTGGAAGTCGTGATGACAGTGCTTCATGCAGGCGGTAAATTCGACAAGAAATCGTATCAGGTATCAGGCGGTTTGCATGGCGTTGGTGTCTCTTGTGTCAATGCGCTCTCTAGCCATATGACCACCCAGGTGTTCCGCGACGGTAAGATTTATCAGCAAGAATATGCTCAAGGTCACCCGTTGTACGACGTGAAAGTGGTAGGAAACTGTGAGCCTGGCATGACTGGTACGAAGCAAACCTTTAAACCCGATGACACCATATTCACGCTCACCACAGAATATAAATATGCAACCCTTCAAGCGCGTATGCGTGAGCTGGCGTTCCTAAACGCTGGCATCACCATCTCGCTCACCGACCTTCGTGAACTCGACGAAAACGGTGAACCTCACGCCGAAATGTTCTACAGCGAAGAGGGACTGAAAGAGTTTGTGCGTTTCCTTAACACTGGCAACACGCCACTTTTCAACGACGTCATCTTCTTAAAGACCGACACCAACATACCTTTGGAATGTGCCATCATGTACAACACAGGCTACCGCGAATCGCTCCATTCCTATGTCAACAACATCAACACGCACGAAGGTGGTACGCACGAAACAGGTTTCCGTGCCGCATTGACACGTGTGTTGAAAAGCTATGCCGACGTAAACTGTAAAAAAGAGTTGGATAAGGCAAAGGTAGAGGTAACGGGTGAAGACTATCGCGAAGGCTTAACGGCTGTCATCTCGGTGAAAGTTGCAGAGCCACAATTTGAAGGTCAGACCAAGACTAAGTTAGGCAACAGCGAGGTGGCTGGCTTTGTGCAAAAAGCTGTGGCAGAAGCGTTGACGAACTATTTAGAGGAACATCCGAAAGAAGCAAAACTCATTGTAGAGAAATTTATACTGGCAGCTACGGCACGTGTGGCAGCACGCAAGGCACGTGAATCGGTTCAGCGTAAATCGGGCATTTCGGGCGGTGGTTTGCCAGGTAAATTGGCCGACTGCTCGGGTCGTAATCCAGAGGTGTGCGAACTCTTCCTGGTCGAAGGTGACTCTGCTGGTGGCTCAGCAAAACAAGGTCGCGACCGCACCTTCCAAGCCATTCTCCCTCTGAGAGGTAAGATATTGAACGTAGAACGTGCGCAGTGGCACAAGGCATTCGAAAGCGATGAGGTGAACAACATCATACAAGCTTTAGGTGTGCGTTATGGCATACCCGATCCCGTTACAGGTGCCGTCGACAACAAAAAGGCTAACTTAGAAAAACTCCGTTATAACAAGGTGATAATCATGACCGATGCCGATGTCGATGGTGCTCACATTGCTACGTTAATCCTCACCCTTTTCTTCCGCTATATGAAAGAATTGATTGAGGAAGGACACGTTTATTTGGCCACACCTCCTCTCTATTTGTGTAAGACGAAGAAAGGCAACGTGTCGCAATACTGTTGGACAGAAGAAGAGCGTTTGGCATTCATCGACCAGTATGGCGATCGTGGCATCACTCAACAACGCTATAAAGGTCTGGGTGAGATGAACAACGACCAACTTTGGGAGACAACGATGAACCCAGAGAACCGTATGCTCAAACAAGTAACGTTGGAAAATGCAGCAGAAGCCGACCAGGTGTTCTCGATGTTGATGGGTGACGACGTTGCCATCCGTCGTGATTTCATCGAGAAAAACGCTCATTTCGCTAACATTGATGCGTAATAAATATTTCTAATCTAGCAAATAACTCACATTAAAATATGTCGTTACAATGCGGAATCGTTGGTTTGCCTAATGTAGGCAAATCAACTCTTTTTAATTGCCTGTCGAATGCAAAGGCACAGTCTGCTAACTTCCCATTCTGCACCATTGAGCCGAACGTTGGCGTTATCACAGTGCCAGACGAACGATTGAATAAACTGGCAGAATTGTGCAAACCAGAACGCGTTATTCCTACAACCATCGAAATTGTTGATATCGCAGGATTGGTAAAAGGAGCATCACAAGGCGAAGGTCTTGGCAATAAATTTTTAGCAAATATCAGAGAGACAGATGCCATCATACATGTGTTGCGTTGCTTCGACGACGACAATGTGGTGCATGTCGATGGCAGTGTAAACCCAGTGCGCGATAAAGAAATTATCGATACTGAGTTGCAACTGCGCGACCTCGAAACCATAGAGAGTCGTATTCAAAAAGTGTACAAACAGGCGCAAACGGGCGGCGACAAACAAGCCAAAGTGGCTTACGAAGTGTTGGCTCGCTACAAAGCAGCTCTCGAGCAAGGTCTGTCGGCACGCACCGTTGAATTGATAAACAAGGAAGAAGAGGCAGTGGCTCACGACCTCTTTCTGTTGACAGCTAAACCCGTGATGTATGTTTGCAATGTCGACGATGCGTCGGCAGTGACAGGCAACAAATACGTTGAAATGGTTCGCGAAGCAGTGAAAGCAGAAAACGCTGAAGTGCTTGTGCTTGCTGCAAAAACAGAAGCAGAGATAGCCGAGTTGGAAACCTACGATGAGCGTCAGATGTTTTTGGAAGAACTCGGTTTGCAAGAGTCGGGTGTGACACGCTTAATAAAATCGGCTTACCGTTTGCTCAACTATAAAACCTTCCTCACAGCAGGAAGCGACGAGGTGCGTGCGTGGACCTTCCGCGACGGCTACAAAGCACCACAGTGCGCTGGCGTTATCCACTCCGATTTTGAGCGCGGCTTCATTCGTGCAGAAGTCATAAAATACGAAGATTTTGTGGCGTTGGGTAGCGAAAATGCCGTGAAAGAAGCCGGAAAGATGTCGGTTGAAGGAAAAGACTACCTGGTGCAAGACGGTGACATCATGCATTTCCGTTTCAACGTTTAAACTAAATAAAGGAGATGAAAACAGTTCGAACTTTACTTGTGTTGACACTGCTTCTTGCCCTCGTTGGTTGCAACAAAAACAAGGAGGCAGAAGGTGGCGGTGCCGATGCTGACGTGAAAACGAAATACGAGGTGATGGGGCGCTTGGTGCTGAAGGCAGGCAACTTCATGCTGTTGGAGTCGACAGAGGGCGACAGAACCTTACTCGTCAGTGTAGATTCCACCGTAGAGCAATCCGATTCGATTTACAACGAAGACATCATTGCTGTTGGTTACGACCAACAAGATGGCGACACCATTAATGCGTTGTCGATTCGAGTGTTGGAACATTGGATTGAAGGCATTGTTGTGAGTGTGGACGAGCACAGCATCGTGATTGTCTCTGATGTCGACAGTTTCAAATTCTCTATCGACAAAGCATTGATTTATGGTGAGAGCGACATAATGGTCGGCGCCGATGTCATCGTATACTACCCGAACACCTTTGAAATAGGTGCGGGTGGCGATATTCCTGCCACAAGAGTACTAATAGAATAGATAAACAAATGAATAATATAGAACAGACATTGGCACAAGGCATTGTTGCTGCAGTGAAAGCATTGTACGACATCGATGCCGAATGTGGCAACATCCAAATCCAAAAAACAAAAAAAGAGTTTGAAGGGGATTTGACCGTGGTCACATTCCCATTCACAAAACAAGCGCACAAATCGCCCGATGTGATCGGTGCGGAGATTGGCGAACATCTGAAACAACAGAGTGGTCTGATAGCCAACTATAACGTAGTGAAAGGTTTTCTAAACCTCTCCATCTCACAAAGTCATTGGCTCGACTTGCTCGACGAGATTTCGCACGACAACAACTACGGCTATCGTGTTGCTACGCCCGATGCTCCTCTGATGATGGTGGAGTACTCGTCGCCAAACACCAACAAACCACTTCATTTAGGACACGTACGCAACAATCTGTTGGGTCACTCAATAGCAGAGATTCAGAAAGCCAACGGTTGGAATGTGGTGAAAACCAATATTGTGAACGACCGCGGCATTCATATCTGTAAATCGATGTTAGCTTGGTTGCGTTTCGGCAATGGCGTTACTCCAGCAACAGCAGGTAAGAAAGGCGATCACTTGGTAGGTGACTTCTATGTTGCCTTCGACAAAGCCTACCGTGCAGAAGTGAAAGAACTGATGGCACAAGGCATGAGCGAAGAGGATGCCAAAAAAGAGTCGCCAATCATCAAAGAAGCGCAAGCCATGCTGCTGAAATGGGAACAAGGCGACCCAGAAGTGCGTGCGTTGTGGCAAAAAATGAACGAGTGGGTCTACGCTGGTTTCGATGAGACTTACAAAGAAATGGGTGTCAGTTTCGACAAAATATACTACGAGTCGCAAACCTATTTAGTAGGAAAACAAGAGGTAGAACGTGGTTTGGAAGCTGGCATCTTCTATCGTCGCGAAGATGGCTCTGTATGGGCAAACCTTACCAACGATGGGTTAGACGAAAAACTGTTGCTTCGTACCGATGGCACCTCGGTGTACATGACTCAGGACATCGGCACAGCTAAGATGCGTTATGCCGACTATCCCATCAATAAGATGGTTTATGTGGTTGGTAACGAACAAAACTATCACTTTCAGGTACTCTCGCTGTTGTTAGACAAATTGGGTTTTGAATGGGGAAAAAGCCTCGTACATTTCTCCTATGGCATGGTAGAACTGCCAGAAGGCAAGATGAAAAGCCGCGAGGGTACGGTGGTAGATGCCGACGACCTCATGGCAGAAATGGTGGCTACGGCACGAACAACCTCGGAAGAGTCGGGAAAACTTGCCGACTGCACTCCAGAAGAATTCCAAAACACCTGTCGCATGATTGGTTTGGGTGCGTTGAAATATTTTATATTAAAGGTAGACCCAAGAAAAAATATGATGTTCAACCCCAAGGAATCAATCGATTTCAATGGTAATACAGGACCATTCATACAGTACACACATGCACGTATTAAGTCGGTGTTGCGCAAAGCAACAGAGCAAAACATTGCTTATGACCATCTCGATAAAGATGTGACATTGAGCGAAAAGGAGACCTATTTGATACAAATGCTGAGTAACTTCCCTGGTGTTGTTAAAGAGGCTGGCACACAGTTTAGTCCAGCATTGATTGCTAACTATGTGTACGACCTAGTGAAGGAATACAACCAATTCTATCACGACTTCTCAATGTTGAAAGAAGAGGACGAGAGAAAGCGTCGATTCCGTTTGGTGCTCTCGCAAGCTGTGGCTAAAGTAATAGCTCAAGGCATGCATCTGCTTGGCATTGAAGTGCCAGAAAGGATGTAGAACACGCAAAAAAACATACGCATAGACAAATATAAGAAACAGAGTAAGGAAATCTTCTCTGTTTCTTTTTGTCGAACGAAAAAAATGTTGTACTTTTGCACCGCTTTGCCCGAGTGGTGAAATGGTAGACACGAAGGACTTAAAATCCTTTGGCCATTGCGGCTGTACCGGTTCGAGTCCGGTCTCGGGCACGGAAAAAGCTTGCTGACAAAGCAAGCTTTTTTTGTTGATTTCTATTAAAGACAACGATGGAAACATTGAAGGACAAACTATACGATAAAGCCGCAAACTACTGTGCGAAGTCGGAACATTGTGCCAGTGAAGTAAGAGCAAAACTGCAAAATTGGCAAGGCGACGAAGAGGTAGATGTTGAGGCTATTGTTGACCAATTGTATGCAGAGCATTTCCTTTCTGATGAGCGATATTGCGTGGCTTTCGTTCGCGATAAATTCCGCTTTAACCATTGGGGAAAGGCAAAGATACGTGCGATGTTGTTGGCAAAACGTTTAGATTCGACGGCTATTGAGACAGCCCTTGATGAGGAAATAGACGAAGAGGAATATTTGGAGATGTTGTCGAGGCTTATCAACGAAAAACTACGAACATTGAAAGCTGACGATCCACAGCTATTGCCTAAGTTATATCGTTTTGTGGCGGGCAGGGGATTCGATTATGATTCGTTTAAAAAGGCGGTGAGATGTTTTGATTTATAAGTGGCTGTAGACATGATGGTAGATGTTTCTCTCTTCTGTTTTTGTGTGGGTGAGTATAGATAAAAGCAACAATGCCTCTCGAGTGATTCGGGAGGCATTGTTGTTGTATTGTTTTGTGTACGGATTACTCTTTAATTGCTGCTTTGATGAAAGCGTCGAAGAGAGGGTGTGGGTTGAGCACTGTGCTACGATATTCTGGATGGAACTGTACGCCGATATACCAAGGATGCGATGGGATTTCGAGAATCTCTGGCAGATTCGTTTCGGGGTTTATTCCTGAAATAACGGCACCCACTTTAGCAAACTCGTCTTCGTAGTTACTGTTGAATTCGAAACGATGACGATGTCTTTCGTAGATGATGCTGTCTTTGTAAATATCAGCCACCTTTGAACCCGGTTTGAGTTGGCAAGCGTAGGCTCCAAGTCGCATGCTACCACCTTTCTCAAGCACATGTTTTTGACTTTCCATCATGTCGATAACCGGATGTGTGGTTTCTGGTTTTATTTCTGTGGAGTTGGCATCCTTGTAGCCTAATAGATTACGTGCAATCTCGATGGCCATACATTGCATGCCGAAACAAATGCCGAGACAAGGTTTGTTGTTTTCGCGTGCATATTTTGCAGCGTGCACTTTGCCTTCCATACCTCTTTCGCCAAAACCTGGTGCGATGAGAATGCCGTCGTATTTACTGAGCATCTCTTCAGCATTGTCGGCTGTGATGTCTTCAGAGAGTATGTACGACAGTTTCAATTTCCTATCGTTGTAAGCAGAAGCGTGAATGAGCGATTCGCTAATTGATTTGTAGGCGTCTTGCAGACGAACGTATTTTCCGACGAGTGCTATTTTTACCTCTTTGGTTGCGTTTTTCAACTTGTATAGGAAGTTGTTCCAAGCCTCCATGTCGGGTTTGCGGTCGTCGGGGATACCGAATTTGCGTAGCACAACAGTGTCGAGTCCTTCTTCCATCATTTTAATTGGCACCTCGTAGATGGTTTTAACGTCTCGGTTTTCTATTACAGAGTTAGGGTCGACATTGCAGAAGAGTGCAACTTTTTTCTTGATGTCAATCGACACCGCACGTTCGGTGCGTAACACCAACACGTCGGGTTGCACGCCTTCTTGTTGCAACTCTTTTACGGAGTGTTGCGTTGGTTTCGTCTTCAATTCGCCAGCAGCGGCAACATAGGGAACGTAGGTGAGGTGTATGCAACAGGTGTTGTTGCCCATTTCCCAACGCAGTTGTCGGATGCTTTCGATGTAAGGCAGACTTTCGATGTCGCCAACGGTGCCACCGATTTCTGTAATCATAAAATCGAACTCTCCCGTTTTACCCAGTTGAAGGATATTGCGTTTAATTTCGTTGGTGATGTGTGGAATGATTTGTACTGTTTTTCCGAGGAAATCGCCCCGACGTTCTCTGTTGATGACGTTTTGGTAGATGCGTCCAGTGGTGATGTTGTTTGCTCTGTGTGTTTCCACATTGAGAAAACGTTCGTAGTGACCGAGGTCGAGGTCCGTTTCGGTGCCGTCGACGGTCACGTAACATTCGCCATGCTCATAAGGATTGAGCGTGCCAGGGTCAATATTGATATAGGGGTCGAGTTTTTGATTGGTAACTTTGTAGCCGCGGGCTTGCAAGAGTTTACCTAATGAGGCTGCTATGATGCCTTTTCCGAGGGAAGAAGCAACACCGCCCGTAACGAAAATATACTTTGTGTCAGCCATGATGCGTATGTTTGTTTACGGGATACAAAGGTAGCGGTTTTCGCTGAAATAGAGAAGTGTTGAGTTTGTTTTTTTTGCGTTTGTTAAGTAAACATTTTTTTTGGGGTGTATTCTTAAAAAAATGGGATATGGTGTGATGGGGCACAAGTTTTTGCTTATCTTTGTGCTCTATATTATAGCTCTAATAATAGTCAATCGATAGAATAAATAGAGGTAATGAGATATATTATTTATTATCTGCTAATAATCAATGTTGTTGGTGGCATTGTTTTTGCTGTCGACAAACAATTGGCGAAGAAGGAGAAAACACGTGTGCCAGAGGCTACACTCCATCTCTTTGAGGCGTTTGGTGCATTCCCAATCATATTGTTGTTGATGTATACGATTCATCATAAGAACAAGAAAGCAAAGTACTTTTTGATCACTTGGTTGATTGCTTTGTTATGGTTGGGTGTTGTGGCAATATTGCTATATAAGAAGCTGTCGTGTTGATATTTCATGAGATAGTTAGTCCACAAGACGCTTATTTTCGTTTCGCCGATGCGTTGTATGTCAGTTCTTTTCCCGTTGACGAACGTCGGGAAAGTCTGATGTGGTTCGAATTGATGAAAGAAAACGCAGGGTTTCATGTGATAGTTGCTTTATGGAGCGACGACAACAAGAAACAGGAACCTGTAGGCTTGATGTGTTATTGGGAGTTTAGTGCATTCTTGTATGTTGAACATCTTGCCATAACAACATCTTGTCGCCGTCAACATTATGGCACAACACTGATTGAACATGTTGGTTTGAAGGGTAAACCGATTGTTCTTGAGGTAGAACCCGATAGCGATGAGTGGACACACAATCGTTTATTGTTTTACCAATCGATGGGATTTGTGCAACCATATTATAATTACTTACAACCACCTTATGGGGGTGGCAAACAAAGTGTAGCGCTGTGGTTGTTGAGTAATTGTCCCGAATGGTTACACGTACATGTTGATGATGTAAAACAAACACTATATATAAAGGTGTATCAGATAGAATCGATAGAAAAAGAAAAGTAAAAAAAACAGATAGATAAGTTATGTGTGGTATCGTAGGATATATTGGAAACCGTGAAGCATTTCCTATCTTAATGAAAGGATTGCATCGTTTGGAATATCGTGGCTATGACAGTGCTGGTGTAGCACTTATCAATAGCAACGGCGAGTTAGGTGTATATAAAGCCAAAGGAAAAGTATCGGACTTGGAAACCTTTGTGTCGGATAAAGACGTTACGGGTAACATAGGCATTGCTCACACCCGTTGGGCTACCCATGGAGAACCTTGCCAAGAAAATGCACACCCTCATTATTCTTCGAACGGTCGTCTTGCCATCATTCATAATGGTATTATCGAAAACTATATGGAGATAAAGAAACATTTGATAGAATGTGGCTTTATCTTTCGTAGCGACACAGATACCGAGGTGCTTGTTCAGTTGATTCAATACGTTCAAGATACAGAAAACGTCTCGTTAGTATCGGCCGTACAGTTGGCTCTGAAACAAGTGATAGGTGCTTATGCTATTGCGGTACTCGATAAGGAGCAACCCGAACAAATCATAGCTGCTCGTAAAAGCAGTCCGTTGGTGATTGGAATAGGCGATGATGAATATTTCTTGGCTTCCGATGCCATGCCGATCGTAGAATACACAAAACGTGTGATTTATGTAGAAGACGACACCATTGCTGTGATTAGAAAAGGCGATGCACTTAGAATTCTCGACTTAAACAATGTAGAGCATAATCCAGAAGTAAAACATGTGGAATTGTCGATTGGACAATTAGAAAAGGGCGGCTTCCCTCATTTCATGCTTAAAGAAATTTTTGAGCAACCACAATGTATTGCTAATTGCATGAAGGGACGTATCAGCCAAGACCTTGGAGAAGTAAAACTCTCATCGGTAATCGACTACAAAGAACGGTTGCTCGGCGCTCATCGTTTCATTATTTTAGCTTGTGGCACCTCGTGGCATGCTGGTTTAATTGGTAAATATCTGTTAGAGTCGATGTGTCATGTGCCAGTAGAAGTGGAATATGCATCAGAATTTCGTTATCGCGACCCCGTCATCACCCCAAACGATGTGGTGATAGCTATTTCTCAATCGGGCGAAACCGCTGACACGCTTGCCGCTCTGAAATTAGCGAAGAAAAAAGGGGCATTTATCTACGGCATTTGTAATGCAGTGGGGTCGTCTATACCACGCGAAACCGACACTGGTTCTTATATTCACGTAGGTCCAGAAATAGGTGTGGCTTCGACAAAAGCCTTTACCGGACAAGTTACTGTGCTCACTTTGTTGGCGCTGGCTTTAGCAAAAGAAAAAGGGACGATAAGTAATGTGGCTTATCAAAAGATAATTCGTGAGTTAGATGCAATTCCAGAAAAAATGCAAGAGGTGCTAAAACAAAACGATGCCATTGCCGACTTGTCGAAAATCTTTACCTATGCACACAACCTCATTTATTTAGGTCGTGGTTATTGCTATCCCGTAGCTCTTGAAGGAGCACTGAAGCTTAAGGAGATCAGTTATATACATGCAGAGGGTTATCCGGCAGCAGAAATGAAACATGGTCCAATTGCACTTATCGACGCCGAGATGCCTGTTGTAGTCATTGCTACACATAACACCTTGTACGAAAAAATAGTATCGAACATCCAAGAAGTCAAAGCAAGAAAAGGAAAGATTATTGCTTTGGTGACTAAAGGAGACACCGTGGTGTCGAAACTAGCTGACCACGTCATAGAATTACCGTCAACATTAGAATGCTTAGACCCTTTAATTACAACAATACCATTGCAATTGCTTGGATATCACGTGGCTGTACATAAGGGAAAAGATGTTGACCAACCACGTAATTTAGCAAAATCGGTAACGGTAGAATAGTCGAAGTTGATATATCACAATCTTCCTTACACTCTTGAAAAAGCAATGCCTACGTAAAAGCATTGCTTTTTTCGCTTTCTTAAGAAAGTTTGTTGCCTGTAGATTAGAAAAAATCCCTATCTTTGTGGCAATTTTTGTGGAGTGTCCTCGTTTAAAAAAAGTAGGATGAAAATTGATTCGAGAAAACATAAGATAGTAGTGGTTTTATGCCTTTTTTTAGCGCTGATAACCACAACATTATCTGCTCAAACCTACCGCAAGTATCGCATGGAAGTAGGTGTTTTGGGTGGTGGTTCGTTTTCGCTTGGCGATGTGAACCACATCCCCTTTGCGCATCTCGAACCAACATTGGGCGCTTTCTTAAAATATAAATTTAACGGACATTGGGAGATAAAATTTGAAGGAACAGGTTGGAAGTCGGGTGTTGGTATGGTCAATAACACCTACAAAGCAACACCTTTCGGTCAAGGAGCTATCATGGGAGAATATAACTTCTACAACTATGGCGGCTCGCCTTACGAAGATTACCCCTCAAATGTAACACCATACGTCTTTTGGGGACTTGGGTTGATGGTCTTTGAAGGTGGCGTTGCCGCCTCAATGCCTTTCGGCTTAGGTGTGAAATGGCGTATAGGTAAACGATTTAATTTAGGTGCATATTGGAGCATGCAGAAACTGTCGTCAGATAAATTCGATGGAGTCGATAACCCCGACCATCTCAACGGCACTTTCCTTATGAATCGTGACTGGAACTCCACCGTAGCCGTCTATCTTTCCATTGATTTTTGGAAGATATGTGCCCCTTGTCACAACTACAATTACTATAAAAGCAAACACGGCTTTAGCCAATATCAATACTAAATCACAACCACATGGAATCGGTGAAACAACATATCGACTTAACCAAATTGCCTCAACATGTTGCAATCATTATGGATGGCAACGGACGTTGGGCTAAACAACGCGGAAAAGAACGTGTCTTTGGTCACGTACAAGGCGTTGAGTCGGTGCGTCAAATCTCCGAAGCCGCTACAGAACTTCATATCCCATATCTTACACTCTACACCTTTTCCACAGAAAACTGGAAAAGGCCAAAAGCAGAAGTAGATAGTTTAATGAATCTTTTGGTGGAAAATCTTGTGGCAGAACTACCCACGTTTAACAAGCAAGACATCCGTCTCCGTGCTATTGGCAATCTTGCTATGTTGCCAGAAAAAGCAAGAACACAACTAAACCACTGCTTGCAAGAAACGGCACATCACAAAGGCTTGAATCTTATTTTGGCGTTGAGCTATTCTAGTCAGGAAGAACTTACTTATGCCATTAAAACAATAGCTACCGAAGTGAAAGATGGGCAGCTTAGTGTGGATGACATCACCGCAACAACCATAGAACAACACTTATATACTGCCGACATCCCTTCGCCAGACCTCTTGATTCGAACTGGAGGTGAATGCCGCATTAGTAATTTCTTACTTTGGCAATTGGCATATACAGAATTGTTGTTCACACCTACCTATTGGCCAGATTTTGATAAAGAAGCATTTTATCAAACCATTGTCGACTACCAACAGCGCGAACGTCGTTTCGGGCAAACAAGCGAACAACTCTGCGCAAAATAATATATGGGTGTTGTCTGTTGAAGCGGACAACAAAACATAAAGAAATAAACTGCAAATGATACGACAACAAAATATCTTAATCGTGATATTGTTACTACTGGTGACAGTTTCGACACTCCGTGCACAAGAGCATGGCGAACTCGAAATCGATTACACCAGTACTCCCAAAACACTCACCATTGCTGACATTAAATTAACAGGCTCAGATACCTATGAAGACTATGTCTTAATAAGTTTCTCGGGTTTATCGGTTGGCAAAACCATCAAAGTGCCAGGTAACGACATTTCCAGTGCAGTAAATAGATTTTGGAAGCAAGGACTTTTCTCCGACGTGAAAATCTATGCCGATAGTATTGCACGCGACAGTATTTGGCTTACCATCGCATTGCAACAACGGCCGCGAATCTCAAAAATCAACTATTATGGTATGCGTCAAGGAGAACGCGAAGACGTAGAACCGCAAGCTGGTTTGAATGTCGGCGCTCAAGTAACTCCAGACCTCATCGACCGCTCAAAAATATTGATTAAGAAACACTTCGCTGAAAAAGGATATCTAAATACCGACGTACTGATTTATCAGAAAAAAGACCCCACAACACCAGGTAGCGTCACTCTTGACATTAGTGTTGACAAAAAGAACAAAGTAAAAGTAAACCAAATGTTTATTGTTGGTAATAATGCATTGACGGTGAATCAAATTGACCGTGCAATGAAAAAAACCAACCGATCGGTATTGGTCAATCTTTTCCGTCCGAAGAAATTCGTGCAATCAACTTACGAAGAAGATAAACAGTCTGTTATAGCTAAATATAACGAAATAGGTTACCGCGATGCTATTTTATTAAAAGATAGTGTGGCAAAAGTCGACGACGAACACGTTAACCTCTATCTTTGGGTAGAAGAAGGAAAAAAATACTATTTTGGCGACATCACATGGAGTGGTAACACACTTTATTCCAGCGAGCTACTTAGCAGATATTTAAACATCAAAAAAGGTGACACCTACAACTTAAAACATCTTGAGAAACGCCTTGATCAAGACGAAGATGCTGTCGGCGCACTCTATCGCGATCGTGGTTATCTCTTCTTTAACGTCGACCCCGTAGAAGTGGGATTTAATGGCGACACCATCAACTATGAGATGCGCATGTACGAAGGACAACCTGCCACCATTAATAATGTCACTATTAAAGGTAACGACAGAGTATATGAACATGTCATTCGACGCGAACTTCGTACGCGACCGGGACAACTTTATAGTCAAAGCGATATCATACGTTCATTACGTGATATCGCACAACTTCAATATTTTGTTGAAGAAAAACTTTATAGCGGTATTGATGTACAACCCAATGTAGAAGATGGTACCGTCGACTTAACTTATAACTTGGAAAGTAAAAATAGCGACCAATTCGAATTTTCTGCTGGTTGGGGACAGTCAGGACCTGTTGTCTCTGTCGGCGTGAAATTTACCAACTTTGCAATTCAAAACCTCTTCAAACCAAAAATGTATCATGTGGTGCCTCAAGGTGAGGGACAAACTTTTGCACTGAAGATACAAACAAATGGTAAATACTACCAAAACTACAGCCTCTCATTCTACGAACCATGGCTTGGCGGCAAACGTCCTAACTCGTTGTCTTTAGGCGTTTACTATTCAATACAAACAGGTTATTCAGAACGCTATTTAAAATCATTAAATAGCTCCTATTACAACAGCTATAATTACTATTACAACCAATACGGCTCTACCTATGGCAATAGTAGTTATACAACACCAGAATACGACTCCAACAAACACGTGCGTGTGTTTGGCGCAAGTCTTGGCTTCGGCACACGTCTCAATTGGCCCGACGACTACTTCACCTTCTATGCAGAGTTGGCCTACCAACATTTCAATTTGAAAAACTGGTACTCCTACTATTATGGCTTCTCAGATGGCATCGCCAACAATCTCTCGTTGAATCTAACGCTCGGACGTAACTCTATCGATAACCCCATCTACACACGACGCGGTTCTGCATTCTCATTCTCTGTCAGTGCTACTCCTCCTTATTCTGCCTGGGATAAAGTCGACTACAGCACCGCTACCGATGCACAAAAACACAAGTGGATAGAATATCACAAATGGAAAATTGGTGGTAAAATATTCACTCCACTTACTCACGACGAAAAACTGGTGCTGATGTGCCGCCTTGAATACGGATTCTTAGGCTCATACAATAAAAATAAAGTATCACCATTTGAGAAATTCTATGTCGGTGGCGATGGTATGTCGGGCTATACCTCCGTTGGTTCAGAACAAATTGGATTACGTGGTTATGCCTCTTCATCATTAACCCCATTGGATGCTAACGGCAACTACAATGGCAATCTTTACACACGTGCAACTGTTGAACTCCGTTACCCTATCATGATGCAAGGAAGCACCTGCATCTGGGCACTTGCTTTCCTCGAAGCGGGCAACTGTTGGGCAAACTTTAAAGAGTTCAACCCATTCGACCTCAAACGCTCTGCTGGTGTTGGTGTGCGTGTCTACTTGCCTATGTTCGGACTGTTAGGTGTCGACTGGGGCTATGGCTTCGATGCGATACGTGGCTCACGCGACAATTCAAAGAGTCAGTTCACATTCGTGCTCGGACAAGAGTTCTAAACCTTTTGTATCACAGCATGTCAAATAAAGAAAACAGAAAATGAATATGAAAAAAGTCCTCGTTTCTTTGTGTGCATTGCTCCTCGTCGGAGTAATGAATACCAACGCTCAAAAAGTAGCGGTTATTGATATGGAATACATCCTCAAAGCTGTTCCTGCCTACGAAACAGCCAACGAACAACTCTCACAACTGTCGAAAAAATGGCAGAAAGAGGTGGAAGCACTACTTACTGAAGTGCAGAACATGTACAAAGCATATCAGACAGAACAAGTCTTTCTTTCAGCAGAGATGAAAACACAACGCGAAGAAGCAATCTTAAACAAAGAACGTCAAGCCAACGATTTAAAACGAAAATACTTTGGTGCTGACGGTGACCTCTTCAAAAAGCGCGAAAGCTTGATGAAACCAATACAAGATGAGATTTACAACGCCTTACAAGAATACTGCAACGAAAAGGGCTACCAAATCATACTCGACAAAGCATCGACGGTCGGACTCATCTTTGTAGCACCGAAAATCGACGTCAGCGACGAAGTCCTCGTCAAACTTGGCTATGCAAAATAAACAACAGTAATATCAAGTGAAAATTAATACCTAAAGAATAGAAAATGAAGAAATTATTTTTTGTTGCCATTTTGGCAATCGTTCCTTTCCTCGTTAATGCGCAAAGCATTAAAATGGGCTACATTAATGCTCAAGAAATCTTCTCGTTAATGCCTGAACTCGACAGTATCGAAAAAGAAATGTCGGAATACAATGCTAAAAACCTGGAGTACATGCAAGCTATGGAACAGGAATTCTCAGAAAAAGCTGAAAAGTACGAACAAGAAAAAGATAAACTTCCTGATGCAATCCGTAAGGTTACAGAAGAGGAGCTACAAGCTATGTATCAACGCTATCAGACTGCCTATCAAACCCTACAGGCTGAAACACAAAAGAAACAAGCAGAACTCATCGAACCAGTCAACCAACGCATACGCGATGCTATAGAAAAAGTAGGTAAGAAAAACGGCTACATTTTTATCTTTGATATCTCCGTTGGCTCGATACTTTATAAAGGCGATAATGCCGTCGACGTATCGTCTCAAGTAAAAAAAGAACTTGGCATATTATAATCAACCATCATAAGCATAAGACTACTCTCCTGTGGGGGTAGTCTTTGTTTTTCCGTACCACGATGAAACCACGTTATCTGATCACAGTTCTCTGCCTACTACTCTCGTTGTCTGTTTTGGCTCAAACCACTGAACGAGAAGAGGGCATGCGCATTGGCTACCTCAACCGACAACAAATAGTTGCCGCATTGCCAGCAGCAATTCAAGCAGAAGCTATGTTGGCAAAACAACAATCAGAATTTGAGACGGAGTACCAACGTATGGAGCAAGAGTACAACGAAAAAGTGAAACACTACATCGAAAACAATAAAACGATGAGTGAACCCATTCGTATGGCTCGAATGACAGAAATCACAGAACTTGAAAAACGGATGGTGCTCTTCAAACAACGTTACACTGAAACGCTTCAACAGCAACGTAACAAATTCTACGAGCCAATTAATGCCCGTGTCGATGCTGCCATCAAGCTAGTAGCAGAAAACAACAACATCGACTACGTGTTTAATCAAGGCACAGAACTTTACGTCTCAAAACGCTGTATCGACCTCAACGCCTACGTACTAACAGTCTTATTGCAAGAATAATACCTATGAAAATTGGCATCTTCGACTCTGGCTATGGTGGGTTAACCATATGGAACCGCATTCAGCAACGCTTGCCACAGTACGACTATATCTACCTTGGCGACAACGCACGAATGCCCTATGGTACACGTTCGTTCGAAGTGGTCTACAACTACACACTGCAATGCGTGCAAACACTCTTCGATCTTGGATGTCAACTCGTGATACTCGCCTGCAACACTGCCTCGGCAAAAGCATTGAGAAGCATTCAACAACACGACTTGCCACGCATCGCTCCCAACCGAAGAGTGTTAGGTGTTATTCGCCCAACCGTTGAAGCCGTCGATACGCTCACAAAAACTAATGTTGTAGGACTTGTTGCCACCGAGGCTACCATACAATCACATTCCTATCTATTGGAATTGGCAAAGATGTGTCCCGATGTTAAACTCGTTGAACAAGCATGTCCGATGTGGGTGCCAATCATTGAAAACAACGAACATCACAGCGAGGGAGCTGATTTTTTCGTAAAGAAATATCTTGATCGACTCTTCGAACAAAACCAACTGATTGACACACTGATTCTTGGATGCACACACTACCCACTCTTAATTGACAAGATACGACAATACACGCCGCACCACGTCGCTATCATCGAACAAGGTGGTATTGTGGCTGACAGTTTGGCCGACTATCTGCAACGACACCCAGAAATAGAGTCGCTATGCTCAAAAAATGGACAAACAGTGTTCTACACTACCGAGAATGCAGAGAAATTTCAACAATCAGCATCACTCTTCCTACAACGCAATATCACTGTAAAACATCTGTCTATTAAGGAATAGCAACACCCAACAAACCGACAATGGATTGTTTTAAAGCAAAACACATATTAATCACAGGAGCCAGCTCTGGCATTGGCGAAGCTTTGGCATTGGCTTTTGCTCACGAGGGAGCAAACCTACTACTCACAGCACGCAGTCTCGACAAACTGCAAGTTGTAGCAGAACAATGCAGAAAACAGGGAGCCTTGGAGGTCGACGTACAACAACTCGACATGGCAAACCAACAACAAATCATCACTTTTGCTCAGGAATGCAACGATAACAGGAAACCCTTCGACTATATCGTGCTTAATGCTGGCATTTCGCAAAGAGCAAAGACGCTCGAAACCGCTTTCGAAGTCGACGAGCAAATCATGCAGACTAACTACTTCGGCCCTGTGTTGTTGGTGAAACATCTTGATAGCTTGAAAACTCACCGCACTCACCTTGCTGTTACATCGTCTATTTCTGGACTGTTCGGATTCCCATTACGCTCAGCCTATTGTGCTTCAAAACATGCGCTGTTTGGATTCTTTGAGTCGTTAGAACTCGAAAACGAGCACCTCTCTGTCACGTTCCTTATTCCCGGACGTGTCAACACGCCCATCAGCAAAAGCGCCATGCTTGCCAATGGTGAACGGTACAACCAAATGGATGCCGGACAAGCTAACGGCATACCTGTCGAGAAGTGTGCAAAACAAGCACTTAAAGCTATTGCAAAACATAAACATCGCAAACTCATTGGGGGCTCGGAGTTGTTGATGGTTTACATCAAAAAATGGTGTCCGCCACTCTTCTTCAAACTCGCCCGCAAAGTGTCTGCTACCTAAATAATTACTTTACACAATGGAAAAAATCATTTGTGGAATGCAACAAATTGGTATTGGCATTCCTAACGTTAATGAGGCCTTTGCGTGGTATCGTCACGCTTTTGGCTGCGATGTAAAAATTCTTGATGCAGAAGGTACTGCCGAGAGAATGTTACCTTACACTGGTGGCAAACCGCAGGACCGTTGGGCCATTCTTGCCATCAATCTCAAAGGAGGTGGCGGTTTTGAAATATGGCAACCTATGCATCGTGAACTCAGATGGATAAGTCAACCTGTTGAATTGGGTGACTATGGCATCGAAATCGGAAAAATCAAATGTGCCGATGTGCAAAAAGCATTCGACCATCTCAAACAACAACCTCAGATTGAATTCCTTGGCAACGTAGTAAAAAACCCCGCAGGCATTAGTCATTTCTTTGTGAAAGACCCTTACGGCAATATTTTCGATGTCGAAGAAGATTCGTATGTATTCACCGAAACAGGTGCTGCTACGGGTGGTGCTGGTGGCGCTGTCATTGGTGTTAGCGATATGGATAAGTCGATGGCATTCTATGGCACGCTGTTAGGCTACGATAAGGTCGTATACGATGAGACCGCACAATTTGCTGATCTCGCTGCTGTGCCTGGTGGCAACCGTAAGTTGCGTCGTGTTCGTCTCGCTACGTCGAAACCGATGCGTGGACCATTATGTGAAATCATGGGCACTTCCTACATTGAGTTGGTGCAAGCTTTTGAGCCTGTCAAGAAGATTTACGAAAATCGTTGGTGGGGCGACCCTGGTTTCATACATCTCTGCTTCGATGTGCGCAACATGGAAGCGGTGCGTCGCGATGCCGAAGCTATCGGACATCCGTTTGTTTGCGACAGCGGTGCTGATTTCCAAATGGGAGAGGCTGACGGACATTTCACCTATGTAGAAGACCCTGACGGCACGCTGATAGAGTTTGTCGAGACGTTCAAAATACCCGTGATAAAGAAGCTTGGCATCTATCTACACCTGAAAGGCAAAGACCCTGAAAAACCTCTCTCTCGCATGGTGACGAAAGCGCTACGTTTCTTGCGAGTAAAAGATTAAAGGATCATCGAACTCCAAAAGTACTTTGATAAAGTGAACCCCGAAAGTTAGACAAAAACTTTCGGGGTTCACTTTATCTGTTGTTATTCTGTTTTTTCGTTGGCACTTACTTCAGTCGGTCGAGATGACAGAACATCAGCGAGCCATCTTCGCGTCGCAGATGCATGCCGTTGCCTTCGCAGTAGCGCCACATTTTACAGTTGGCGCATTGTCCGTTTTTCATCCAACTGCGGTCGCGATAGGGCTGAAAGCGGTTTTCCCAAACATCCCAAAAGTCATCACGATAGATGTTGCCTTGGTAGTATTTCCCTCTCACTGAGGTACATGCTGAGATGCTGCCATCGATGAGTATCGATGCGATGCTCACGCCGGCTTCACAGCGATAAAGATGGCTGCGTACTTCACCCTCGTAACTGCCCAAAAAGCCTTCGCAACCAAACGATGCCTCTATCTGTCCTTCTTGACGAGTGGCAACAATAAAATCCATCATTTGTTTGTATTCGTCGTTCGAGAGGAGAAGGTCTGGTTCGTTAGCTGCTCGTCCCATTGGTACGATGCTAAATAGACGCCAATGAGTTACGCCGAGCGAGATGAGATAATCTTTGAATGCAGGTAGTTTTGGTAAAGTGCGTTTGTTGACACAGGTCACGACATCCCAAGTGAGGTGTGGCGTAGCGGCAATGTTTCTGATGGCTTCGGAAGCGCGTTCAAAACTTTGTTTGTGTCCACGTAACCAGTTATGATCATCTTCGAAACCATCGATGCTTACGGTGATGCTGTGTAGCCCAGCTTGCATGAGTGCGTCAAGTTTCTCTTTTGTGAGGAACAGACCGTTGGTCACCATGCCCCAAGGGTAGCCTCGACGAATGAGTTCAGTGCCGCAACGTTCGATATCAGGACGCATCAATGGCTCTCCGCCTGAGATGATGATAAACGTTTTGTGAGGATCGACATGTGGTGTGATGCTGTTGTCGATGACGTGTAGAAAGTCGTCGAGTGGCATGTCGGGAGTTTCCGACACGCTTTTACAATCGCTTCCACAGTGACGGCAGTGAACGTTGCATTTCAAAGTGCACTCCCAAAACAGTTGCTGCAATGGGTGCAGTTGTTTATTGTTGAGGTGATAGCGACGGTTCAACTCGAGTGCTACACGTTTTTTAAGCCCCAGTTTCGTAATGTTGTTTTTCATAAACTAAGCCCAAGTGATGGTGTGTTGTTACTGAGCTGGTTCTTCGGTTTCAGGTTCTGGAGTGATTTTTGTCAATGTGAAGTCGACGTTAATCATCTGTGTTGATTCTGGCAGAATGAAAGCGTGTTCCTTTGCTTCGTAAGCACCGTGGTTCTCTTCTCCGTCGATGTCGGTAGCTGTAATTTGGAAAATGTGGTTGCTAGCAGCATGAATTAGACGAATGAGATAGTTGCCATTTTCGTCGGTGTAGGCGGTGTTGGTGGTTTGTTCTACTTCGTCGTAGATTTCAATTTTGATGCCAGCCAAAGCTACTGAGTCTTCGGCTTTTACTACGCCTTGCACGTAATATTCTCCGTTGATTCCGTCGTAAGGGTAAGGACTGCCATACATCGGACAGCCGTACATAGCACAAGAGTATGAGCTAACACCCAAAGCTCCTATTAGGAGTGCGTTGGTGATTTTCAACCATTTCTTTTTCATAGCAGCGGTGGTTTTATTATTTTTGTGTGCTTTTTGTTTCGTTGGGTTGTTGGAATTCTCTGGGGCGTACACCGTAAAGTACGTGTATCATACCAGGGTTAAGTTTGCGTTGATTGATGGTGTCCCTTGCAGTTTTGTTTGGTGTTGTAGTGGTGTCTGTTGTTACTGAGTCTCTGAAATTGACTGGTGGTGCACCGTACATCAATCGCATTGTTTTGGTCGATTCTATTTCGATGTCTTTGTTGCTGTCTTTGGCAATACGCTTTGTTTTACAACTGCATACGCCTAATGCAACGATGGCTAAAAGTAGTAGGCGGTTGAAAAAAGTGAGTGTACGTTGTTTCATCGTTCAGTAGTTGTTTTTTATTATGACGTTTTAGCGATGTAATTCGTTGCAATTCATTTGTTTTATTCACACTCGAATGTCTCAGGCATAAATCCGTTTTCGTCGAGCACAGCATAGGTGAAGTCTTTGAAGAAATCGCCTAAGATGCAGATGCGGCTTTTGGTGGCGAGTTGTAGATAGAGGTAGAGGTGCCGGTGTCCGAAGACGAAGAAGTCGACGGGGTTTTGGGCGGAGTATTGTTTTGCAAATTGCACGAGATGTTCTTTGTCTTCGCCTTTAAATGTTGCTGCGCCGTTAGCTTCGTGTTGTTGTCGGCTTGAAGCGCTCCATTTTAGTCCTACCCATTGTCCCCAAGTGCATGGTAGTGTGCGTACAATCCATTGCAAAACGGGGTTGTGGAAGCACCATCGTGCGAATCGGAATGATCGGCTGTTGTCGCCGAGTCCGTCGCCATGTGCAAGGAAGAATGTTTGTCCGTTGAGCGTTAGCAGTGTAGGTTCGCGATGAACGATGAGTCCGACTTCTTTTTCAAGGTAACCAAATGTCCACCAATCGTGGTTGCCAGGAAAGAAGTGGATTTTTATGCCGTTGTCTACCATTCGGCTGAGTGTGCCAAGTAGTCGTGTGAATCCTTTGGGTACGACGTAGCGATATTCGAACCAGAAGTCGAAGATGTCGCCAAGGAGAAAAATTTCGTCGGCATCTTTGGCTGCCATGTCGAGCCAGCGCACTACTTTCTGTTCGTGTTCGCGTTGATTTTCTTTTAGCATGCTACCAAGGTGAGCATCAGCCATGAAATAGTATTTTTTGCAATCCTCGGCCATGAGTGTTAAGCGATGTTGATGTTGGTGAAGAGAAGTGAGGGAATCTGTACGCTACTGTGTCGGTCGGCGTCGTTGGCAACAGCGGCGAGTTGCTGCCAAAATGTGAGCATGTTGCCGCTGAGATTTTGTCCAACAAGCGGTGCTCCGATTTTACCATCTTTTACGATAAATCCAGTAATGCCAAACGAGAAATCTCCTGTGGCATCGTTGCAGTTACCTCCGATGAAGTCGGTGATATAGATGCCGTTGTCTATCGATGCGAGCATCTCTTGTAGCGAAAGTGTTCCTTTGGGCATTACGAGTACCGACGGCTCGTCGCAGGTGGGTTTCATCTTCATCTTATTAGCGTGGTAGGTGTTGATGAAGTAGGAGCGTAAGATGCCGTTGTGAATGAAATATCGACGGTGTGTTGCCAGTCCTTCGGAGTCGTAGAGGCGTGCACCGAGAGTGTGTTTTTTGTGTGGGATGTCGATGAGGTTAAAGAGGTCAGAGCCGATGCGTTTGCCATGATGTTTTTGTAGAAAGGAATTATGTTGTTGCAAGGCTGAGCCAGATGCAGCATCAAGAAGTGGTTCGACGAGTGTAAGCACACAGTGTGTGTCGACAACAATCGACATATTGCCTTGTGCAGAGACACGTGGTGCTATTTGTGCTTTGGCACGTTGCCAGGCTGTTGCTGCAAGAGGTTCGACGGCTTTTAGCATCTCTTCAAAGGTGATGCGATGGCAAAAATCGCTGCCATTGGGACGGTCGTCTCCCAGTCCTTTAAGTGTTACCATGGTCGTCATGGCATATTGTGTCGTTTGGCTTGTCAGGCAGAGGCCATGCGACGTAAGATAGAGGTCTTGCATCACGCTGTCGGTGTAGATGCAGCGCGACATGATGCACTCTTTGTTTTTTAATTCGTTGGCTTCTTTTTTCACCAGTGCTGTTTTTTCTTCGATGCTATGTTCAAAGAATGTGGTGTCGAATTGGTCGAGTGTCTTCCCATCGTGACGATAGCAGCGTTTTATGTCAGGTAGTGTGCGTGCAGCATCGGGTGCGAGTAGTCGTGCTGTCTCGATGCTTTGTCGTACGAGGTTTTCTAATTCTTGTTTGTCAAGGCGATTGGTAGCAACAACATTAGAACGGCCGTCAGGCAGATAGAGTCGAATGAGTAATCCGTTTGAGCAACTTTGTTTGAGCGTGTCGATGTCGCCATTCAGCATGTCAATCTTTGTCCCTTCGTAGGTCTCAAGTGTCATCTTACATGCCGAACAACCGTTGTCAAGCGACAGTTGCATTATTTCGCGTAGTAGCGTTTCGTAGTTTGCGATTGGTGTCATTGTGTTTTGTTGTTTTATCCCACCATCATTTTCTTTACCGTCACTGTTGGCATACCGCAACAAACAGGTACGTTTTGTCCTGCTTTGCCGCACATCCATGTTGAGTTTGCCATTTCGAGGTTGTCAGCCACGGCGGTGATGTCGGCGAGGGCTTGTGGTCCGTTGCCTATTACGTTGATGTCTTTGACGGGTTGTGTGAGTTGTCCGTTTTCTATCAGGTATCCAAAGCGGGCGTAGAAAGTGAAATCGCCTACGCCGATGTTAACTTGTCCGTTGGAAAAGTCGGAAAGGAAAATGCCTTGTTTGACATCTTTTATGAGGTCGTCGGCAGTCTTTTCCCCTGATAGCATATAGGTAGAGCGCATGCGTGGCACTGGTGGTTGGCGAAAGTTGTCGCGTCGGCCGTTGCCTGTAGGTTCTACGCCGTAGTGTGCTGCTGAGATGCGGTCGTGCAAATAGCTTGACAGCGTGCCGTGGTCAACGATCACGGTTTCTTGTCCTGCGATGCCTTCGTCGTCTACGTTTACTGCACCACGATTTTGGGGTTGTATGCCTGAGTCAATAATCGTAATGTCTGATGAGCAGATGCTTTTACCCAGTTTGTTGGAGAATATCGATGTGTTTTTTCTGTTAAAGTCGGCTTCAAAAGCGTGTCCGATGGCTTCGTGTAGCAAAATGCCAGAACTGCCAGCGCCCATCACAACAGTCATTTCGCCTCCTTTGGGTTGTACGGCGTCGAACAATCGTGCTGTCTTCTTCACCGCTTTCGAGGTTACATTCTTCACCATGTCGTCGGAAAAAAACTCGGCTCCCATGCGATACGACAATGCTTCTGACGACGATTCGTAGTGTCCGTTCTGCATCATTACGCATTGTACTGAGAAGGTGGTAATCGGACGAAAATCGTAGGCGAGCACCCCATCGGAGGTGGCAATCAGAATGTGTGAGTATTTATAGGCTACTGCTGCCGATAGTTTCACTACGCGTGAATCTTGTTGATGTGCCCATTCCGACGAGAGTTCCAACCATTTGCGAAAAGCCGTTACTTCGATTTGTTCCAGTGGAGTCGTTATGGCGTAATGGTTTTTGTATGGCTTTATCTGAAAGGGTGCAGATGGTTGTGTGGCTGTTGTGTTGGCAATCTGTGAGGCAGCTTCTGCCGCATGAAGAAGATTGTCGGCAGTGATTTCTTCACAATATGCATAGCCAGTGTGTTCGTTGGCAACGCAACGAACTCCTACGCCGTAGTCAACATTACGCGAACACGACGACACTTCTCCGTCGCGCACGGTCATAGCAAATGCGTTGGTGTGTTCGAAAAACAAATCAGCAAATTGTCCTCCGTGTGCCAATGCAGTTGTTAATGTTTGCTGGAGCAGTGGTTGCGACACATGAAAATGTGCCAAAGCCCAATCGATATCTTTTGTTGATGTTTTCATCGGTCAAAAGTTGAGTCAGATGTTTTTATTCTGTACAATTATAAAGTGCGAAAATAGCCATATTTTTTCAAATAGCCAATTGTTACGGCGGTTTTCTTGGTTGATAGGAAGAAAAAGTCCCGTTTTACATCCAAATGATGAAAACGGGACAAAGAAAACGAATGAATAGTGGTGGTTATTTATCGTTGTTTTCGGTGATGTATCATCGTGTTAATTGTCGGTATTTTGTAAGACTCACACGGTAGGCAATGCGGTAGTCGTTGCGTTGGTCGACGGCTTGACGATAGAGCACTTGTGCTTCCAACAATTCCGAGAGACTGATTAAGCCAGCTTGATAGTTGTGATAGCAAACGTTCATGTTGTCGCGTGCAGTGTTCACGGCTTGTTCTGCCAGCAGTGTTTGGTGATAGGCTTCTTGCAGTTCGTTCCATGCTTGTTGCGTTTGCAGTTGCATCTTTTCGTTGAGGTCTCGGTGGTTGTTAGCAGCTATTTCTTGACGCAGACGTTGTTCTTTGAGTTTATGTGCTGTTTCGCCCCAACCACTTATGGGCACCGACACGGTGGCAAAGAGTGCACCGTTAAATGTGTTCTTCTCTAAAATGTTTGCGTAGCCGTACATGCCGCCAACCAAGATGTGTGGCAATGTTTCACCAATGGTCATTTTACGTTTCAGACGTTCGGCTTCGTCGTTCAGGTCTAACAGATGCGATTCGTTTCTGTTAGCTACAGCCACGTCGGCGTCACGGTAGATGGTCATTAGTTCGTCGGCGGAAGTGCTCAGTGTGTCGGCAAGCATTAATTCGTCGGTGTATGGTATGCCGATGCTTTGGCACAATGCCATTGAGGCGAGTTTGATGCCGTTGTTTACTTTCAGTAGGTTTTGTGCCAACTCGTTTTGTTTCAGCGTCACTTTCAGCAAGTCGTTGCGTGTCACCAGTCCGGCATCGCAAGCTCCCTTTACATCTTTATATAATGTATCGAGTAGTCCTTGCACCTCGAGAATGGTTTTCTTTTTTTCGCGGAGCGAGATAACCAACCAGTAGCTCTCTTCTGTTTGCAACAGCACCTCATCGCTTGTCACTTTCCCTTTGTATTCTGCTGCCTCTACGCCAACAGCGGCAAGTTTGTTGCCGTTCACTATTTGTCCTCCCATATAGACGGGTTGCACTGCTGTAGCGCCAGCCACGACACCATAGTGTAGGAAGGTGATTTTGTCGTCGAAGCCAAGGTTTTGTCCGAATAGATCGTAGAGTGTTGACACTACTTGTCGTATGTTGGTGTTGTCGATGTCGTCGATAGTGAGTTCAATCAACGGATCCAGTGCGTGGTAGGCATTGGCGTTGAGCGACACTTGCGGAAAGTATTTTGTAAACACTTGTTTCTTCACTTCTTTGGCGGCTTCAACTTCCAACGAAGCGTTTTTGACAGCCACGTTGTTTTGTAAGGCGAGCGACAAACAGGAGTCGAGTGTCAGTGTTTGTGCCGATGCGATGTTTGCCAATGTCAGCGCCAAAGCGAGTAAACTGATGTGTATGTATTTATTCTTTTTCATAATTGCATAGATAGTTGAGGGTTGACGTGTGTTTTCGACTTTTTGAATATCTGCCAATAAGCTACAGGTAGCACGGTGACAATTAAGACGATGGAGAACACGGTGCCGAAGCAGATGATAACGCCCATAGGCATCCACAGTGTGCTACGGCTGATAATCATTGGTAACACACCTAATGCTGTAGTGGCTGAGGTGAGGAATATCGGGCGCATACGGCGTTTGCCTGCTTCGTAAGCAGCGTCGCGTGCGCTCATGCCTATTTTTACGCGCAGTTCTTCTGCATATTCAAACATGATGATGCTGTTGCGTACGATAATGCCTATCAAGCTGACGATGCCAAGCACCGACGTGATGCCAAAGTCGAGTCCGAAAACTTTCAAACCAAGGAAAGCACCAAAGAAACAGAGTGTGCAAGCCAACAGCGACAACACAGCGATAGGGATGCGTTTGAAGTCGAACAACAGGAAGAGGAAGATGACAACCAATGCCGCAATCACCACGGCTATCAGTTGTGGTATCAGCTCGTTGTTGATCTCTGTCAGTCCACCATAAACCAATTCTACGTCTTCTGGTAGGTTCGGTGTCACCTCCGTATCGATAAATTCTTGTAGTTTAGCCATGCTTTCTGGTTGTGAGCCGCCGTAAGGCATGTCGGCACCAACGGTCAGACAGCGTAGTCCATTACGATGCACGATGCGAGCGGGCTCCCATCCTGGTGTGATGTCGGCTATTTGGCGCAATGGAACCCACGTTCCAAACGAGGTAGGAATGAGTTGGTTGCCTACATCTTCGTAGCTTAGCTCGCCTTGTCCAGAGGTGGTGTTGGTGTACAGTTTCACCGGTATGCTGTAATCGCCTTCGCGTATTGTCGTGAGTGGCGATGTGCCCATTGTTGTAGCCAGGTGAGTCGACACCGTTCCTTTGGTAATGCCGAGGCGTGTGGCTTCGTCGGTTCGCAGTTTGATGTCGACATATGGGCGCGAGCCTCCGAAGTCGCTGTGAACCCATGTGAAATAGTCGGGATGTTGACGCATGAAGTCCATCACCTTATCACCTTCTGCTTTCAACTCCTCGATGTCGTCGCCTTTAAAGCGCACTTCGATAGGGCAGCTCACTGCCTGGTAGTCCATTTGTTTAAAGCGAACGAAAGCATTCGGAAAGTGCGAGGCATAGGAAGCATATTTCTGCAACAGTTCTTCGGTTGCTTTGTTGCCTGTGGTGTTTACGATGAATTGTGCGTAGTTCGAACCAGGAATGTTGGGTGCGTAGGTGGCTTGGAAACGTGGCGAACTGCTACCCACAAAGGCGGTGATTGATTCCACTCGGCGGTCTTTCGAGAGTATGCGCTGTAGGCTGTCGCTCACTGCGGCAGTCTCGTCGAGTGTTGAGCCGATTGGCAACGTGATTTCTACGGCGAAGCACGGACGTTCTGCTTTTGGCATCATTTGTACGTTGAGCGTGGTGAATATCAGTATGCCAACCACCACGGTGCCAATGCCAAATAGCAGGGTGAATTTCGGACGGCGGAAACAAAAATTCAGCAGTTTCTCGAAGCCGTTTTGTAGTGCCAAGAAGAAACGGTCTTGTGCTTGACTCACTTTGTTCTTCTTTGTCAGTGTGTTCTGAGGCTTAATAAATTGAAACTCCAGATATGGCACGACAGCCACGGCGTAAACCAACGAAATCATCAGCGAAATGGTGACTGTGATAGGGAACAGTTTGATGAAGTCGCCCATCACACCGGTAAATATGGCTTTCGTTGGGAAGAACATGCCGCAGATGGCTACTGTGGCGAGTAACAGCGGGAAGAAGAGCTCTTTTGCACTCTTGATAGCGGCGTGCCAGCGACTCATGCCGCGGTTGATGTATTCGATGTATCCGTCGATCATCACAATGGAGTTGTCGACCATCATACCAAGCACCATAATCAAGGCTGCCAACGTCACGGTGTTCAGCTCTATCTTAAAGCAGTACATCAGCGCCAACGACACCGCCGTGCAGATGGGTATGCCGCTACCCGCTACTAAAGCCGAGCGGACAGGGAAGAGCATGAGCATGACCAGAATGACAACGAGGATGGAAATCACGAGGTCGCGCAAGAACGACCACACGCTGTCGTTTACAACTTTCGGTTGGTTACTTATTTTATAAAGGTGTACGCTTGGCGGTAGGGTGCTTTGAAATTTGTTCATCACCTTCTCCACCTCTTCGCCAAAAGCTACGATGTTGTTGCCCGGCCGCATCTCCAACGAGAGCACCAGTGCACGTGCGCCGTCTTTATTCACATAGCTCGACGGCTCTGCGTAGCGACGTTCGATGGTTGCCACATCTTTCAGACGCACCACGTGACCACTTGGATCGGAGTAGATGATTTGTTCGGCTACCTCCGACTCGCTTTTCAATGTCGACGATACGTGAAGCGGATGTATCATCTCGTCGACAGTGGCGGAGCCACTCGATGTGATGAAACCTTGCGTGAAAAGGTTGGCGAGAAGGGTTTGCGAACTGATGCCGTAACTTGCCAATTTCTCCGGTTCTATGGTCACAGCAATTTCTTCGTTCTCTACGCCACTGATTTTCATGTTGCCCATGGTGGGAATGGTGCGCAGTTGTGCACAAAGTTGGTCGAGATATTGTTCCAACTCACGTTGTGTCTTGTCGGCGGCTTCGATGGTGACCAACACCGAAGAGGTGTTACCAAAGTCGTCTTGAACCAACACCGCCAACACGCCGCTTGGCAATGTCAGTTTAAAGTCTTTGAGTCCGTGGCGTATTTTACTCCATATCTCGTTCTTATTCTGCACCGATTCCTCCAACTCCACAAAGATGTAGACCATGCCATCTTGCGCGAACGAGTAGGTTTTCTTTTTGTTCACTTCGGGGTAGGTGAATAGGAAGTTTTCCAACGGCTTTGCCAGTTGCATCTCCACTTCTTCCGTTTTAGCACCGGGGTAGACGCCTACCACAACACCTTGGCGGATGGTGAACTGCGGAAACTCATCCTTGTTCATCTGCATCAGTCCAAAGATGCCAGCTATGGCCAACGCACCGACGAGAAGGAAGACGACGCTGTGGTTGCGCATCAATTCCCCTACCATGTTATTGTTGGATGTTCTCATTCTGTGCAGACCTCCGTTCCTTCGCCTATTTTTAAGTATCCTGATGTCACTACTTGTTCTCCTGGCTCAACACCTGTGATGGCAACACCACCACCCACGTAGTGTGCTACCGTCACGGCACGACGAGTGGCGTGACCGTCGACAACCAACCAGACAAAGGTGCCGTCGCGACCCGTCTGAACGGCTTTGGCAGGAATCACGTAGCCACGTTCGCCTGTCTTGTTGGTCGTAAGCACACGACCCACCATGCCCGGCAACAGTGCGTGGTCGCGGTTGTCGATTTCAATTTTCACGTTGTAGCTGTGTGCCAACGCATCGGCAACGACACCACGTTCTACCACTTTGCCTTGAAAGGTTTTATTGTCTAATGCTGCCACCACGATGGTGCCTGTGTCGCCCACGTTCAACGAGGCAATCTCGTTTTCTGGAACGGTGAACAACACGTTCACCCTCTCGACGTCGTGCAACGTAATCACGGGTTGCATTGGCAGGAGGTTCATACCATTTTCTGCTGAGCACTCGCCAACGTAGCCGCTAAAGGGGGCACGAAGGTTGCAGTCGGCAAGGTTTTTGGCGGCGATGCGTTGGGTCGATTGTGCTTGTTGCAGTTTTGTCTGCATCTCCACCCATTTCACTTCTGCCAAACTGCCTTGATCGTACACTTGTTTCAGTCGACGATAACCATCTTCTGCTTGTTTCAACGTGGCATCGGCAGCTTGAAGCGCACTTTGCGCTGTGGTGGTCTCGAGCGTCACAAGGCTCTGACCTTTATGTACATAGTCGCCTTCGTGAACACGTACGTGCTCCACATAACCTCCCGCTGGAAAACTCAAGGTGGTGGTTACGACGCCTTCGATGGTGCCCACGTAGTTGCGAATCTCTGCTTGTGCTGAGTCGCTCGTGGTGTACACCTCAACACGAACAGCTTCGCTCGTTTTCTCTGTTTCATGAGTGCAGCCACTGCAACATAAACTTAATAGTGTTGCGGCTAACAATGTTATTGTGCTGAGTCTCATTTCTTTCTGCATAATTAGTCTTTGTTTCTGTTACTGTATGATTATATTGTCTGGTTATTTTCTCTTATTTGTAGCTCGATGCCTTTCGTAATCTCGTTCACCGTAAACAGGAAAGTGTCTTTGTAGTCGTTGTATTTGCCTTGTACGAAAAACATGGTGTCGAGACTTTTTATGAGCATTTGTAGCATGTCGGTGAGTGCCACGGGGTTGTTGCCTTCTTTTTGTGGCAAACGCTCGCAAACGTGCAGAAACTGCTCGTGTTCCCATTGTTCGAATTTGCTCAGACACGAATGGAAGTTTTCGTAGGGTAGGGTATGGCGCTCCGAAAACTCGTAGCCTAACACGATGGGGTAGACTCTCGACGCCGAAAACAGTGCCATGCGCTGCTTAAAGTAGCTGCGAAACACTTGAGAAGGAAGTTGGCTCTCGTCGGTAAAGAGGGGCTCCAACTGCTCTTTTATTGTGGTGAGTTCTTGCGCTACAGCACTTTGAAATATCTCCTCCTTGCTGGTGAAGTGGTAGTAGAGCGACCGCTTTGCTTTGTTGGCAAAACGGGCGATGTCGTCCATCGATGTCTTTTCGTACCCTAAGGTGTTGAACAGTCGGACGGCTACGTCGATGATGCGTGTCTTTGTTATCTCTGTTTTTTTCACTTTTTGCACTCTTTTAGTTTCGGCGTGCAAAAATACGATTTCGGACAAGATTGGCAAATTTTTTGACAGAATTTTTTTCGCAGATTTTTCTTGGTTTGTAATGTGTTGTGCATCAGTGCTTCTAATTGTTTTTGCGGATAAGAACTGCAAGTTTTGCACCGCAAAAAATGCATAAAAGTCCAAGTTTTTGGCTTGAGGCGAAGGAAAAAACGAGGCGATTTTGGCACGAAAAGCCGACGAAAGTGCAAAAATGTGGTTTCTTGTGGTGATAAAATTTTTCGTGCACGCTGAAAATAATTTCTTGTGGGAAATTTCAGTTTCGTGCACGCTGAAAATAATTTCACGTGGGGAGTCACGAAAGTTTTTCTCCTGAAATAAATTTCATTTTGCGATGCAC
>JAUNIJ010000108.1 GCA_030523485.1 Bacteroidales bacterium | reverse complement strand
TAAAGAAGGAGAGTGTAACCCTGAAATGGAAAAAACAATTAACAAATACACCGCTGGTGTCGCAGAAGAAAAAGAAACCGACCCACGATGGGACGCACTTAAACAAATGAAATAATAATTTAAACATATCTAATATGGCACATCCAAAACGAAAACACTCAAACACTAGAACAGCAAAACGTCGTACACATGATGTAGCTGTAGCTCCAACTTTGGCTAAATGTTCAAATTGTGGAGCATTCCATATCTATCACACTGTATGCCCAGAGTGTGGCTACTATCGTGGTAAATTGGTAATCGCAGAAAAACAGGAGGCATAATCTTATATTGCATACTTCTGCAAAAAAACTGCCGATTTGTTCGTATTGAACATCTCGGCAGTTTTTGTTTTTTGGGGTAGTCTATGATTCTTTGTATTACTGTGTTTATAGCTTGAGGTTTTTAATCCAATTGATGATGTTATCCAAAACATCTGTTGAAATGGTTTCCTCGATGTTTATGTATTCTGATGGCGAGCCTGTAACACAATGTTGAAAGAGGTGATTAAGTCCGTCGTATTCAATGATGTGTGCTGTCGGAAGTTGATTGCGAATAATGGTGAGGTTTTGTGTCGCATCCACTTGAGTGTCTTTCTTACCATTTAGCGCCAATACTGGGCATTTGATTTTTGTTAGCTCTGATGTGATGTCTAACTTTAGGAACGTCAACCACCAAGGTGTCTGACATTGTTTATTAACAAGATAGAGATTTGACGTTAAAGTCTTGTCGAGCAGTGGATAACTGTCGTAGTTTTTGAAAGTGCGTCCGTCAATTAATGCTTGAAAGAGGTCGGACAAAGCTGTACAGTATTCTTCTACGATATTCGAAGAATAACCATTTTGCAGCAAAAGGTCATGATTTTGTTTTATCAGCGTTTCTTTGCCAGAAGCAGCCATGCCTGCCAATGAGATGACAAAGTCGGTGCTTTGTTCACTGGCTAAAAGCAGGGCAATGGTACCTCCTTCACTGTGTCCTAATGTGCCAACGTGATTGAAACGTTTTCTAAGATATTCGATGCCAGCTTTTGCGTCATCTTTGAAATCGTAAGTGGTGGCATTCGTGACATCTCCGGTTGATTGTCCAAAGCCTCTGTCGTCATATCGTAATGTAGCGATGCCGTTGCGTGCAAGAACATCGGCAATGACAGCAAATGGTTTGTGTTCCATTAATTCTTCATCGCGATTTTGTAACCCGCTACCTGTAATCAGTAGCACTACGGGTGTGTTGCTCGTGTAGTTTTGTGGTAATGTGAGCGTGCCGCTGAGGCTGACATCGTTGTTGCTCCATCTCACTTCCTCAGTAGTGTAGGGAAATGGTGCTGTGGGATTTTGCGGCCGTTTTCGTGTTTGCATCGGACGAAGATTCAGCGGCAGCGTCTGTCCATTTTGTTGAAATGTGCCACTAATCAATGTGTCGCCCTTACATAAACCTTTGTACGATGCGTTGATGGCGGAAATCGTGATGTCTACCATAATAGGTAGGGGTTTGGAAAACTCTGTTGGAATGTCTTTTGCTCCTTGCATCGGAACAGACAAGGTGCATGTGCCGTTGTTAAAACTGAATTCCAAGGTAAGTTTGTTGCCGTTTATGTCTAAGTCGCCCGTCCATGTTCCCACTTGTGCACTTGCGGTAAGTCCACAAAACACAAACAACAGTGTGTAAATCGCTTTCTTCATGTTTGGGTAATGTTGTTATTATAATATAGTATCGAGGCGTTCCAACGCTTCAATGGTTTGTTCTGTTGAGTTGAATGCACTGAGACGGAAGTATCCTTCGCCTGAGGGACCAAAACCAACACCTGGTGTGCCGATAACTTGCACTGTATCTAAAAGATATTGGAAGAAATCCCATGATTTCATGCCGTTAGGACATTTCAACCATACATATGGTGACGATTCGCCGCCAGTAAAAAACAAACCTTTTTCTTTTAGCATCGAGGTGATAAGTCCTGCATTATGATGGTAGTAGGCAATGTTGCGGTCGGCATCTTTCAAACCTTGTGGTGTGAGCGCCGCTTCGAGTCCACGTTGTGTAATGTAGTTCGCACCATTGTATTTCGTCGTTTGTCGCTGTTGCCACATACGTAAAAGATTCATGCCGTCGCGATTCAAATCGTTTGGTACGATGGTATATCCGCTTCTAATGCAACTGAAGCCGGCTGTTTTCGAAAGGCTACCGAATTCGATGGCGCAATTTCTGGCTCCTTCTATTTGGAAGATGCTTCGTGGACAATCGTTGTTGCTTGTGAAGCGCTCGTAGGCGGCGTCGAACAGTATGATGGCGTTGTTCTCTAAAGCGTAGTCAACCCATGCTTTCAGTTGTGAAAAATTGAATGCGGCACCTGTGGGATTGTTTGGCGAACAGAGATAGATGATGTCGCTGTGACTGTCGGGTGGGGTAGGCAGAAACCCGTTAGCCTCGTTGCATGGCACGTAGATAATGTCGTTGCTATCCATCAGTGTGGTTGATTGGTATAAGGGATAAACAGGGTCTTGTATCACAACGGTGTTGCCGCCATGATTAAATAAATCGGTAATGTTGGCTAAGTCTTCGCCGATGCCATCGCCGATGGTTATCTCGTCGATGTCTAACACAACGTTCATCTCGTTTTTGTAGTAGTCGGCTACCGATTGACGTGCCCAAACGTGTCCTAATTCTGGTCCATAGCCACGGAATGTCTCTTTCTTTGTCAACTCTTCTACGGCTTGTTTCATGGCGTTGGCTATCACAGGCGACAAGGGTTGAGTCACGTCGCCAATGCCCAGTTTAATGACTTTTTGTGTGGGGTGTGTCTTGATATACTTCTCGGTCCTCAACGCAATCTCTGTAAATAGGTAGTTGTGAGGCAGCTTGTTGTAGTTTTGGTTGATTTTCATTGTGTTTTATTGTGATGAAGTTGATGATGCAAAGGTACGAAAAAGAGACTAAAAAAGTAGCCTCTGAGAGTGATTCCCATAGGCTACTTCCTATCTACCAAAAAAATTATATGAAAGGAGTGTGACTATTTCTTGGTAATCTTGCCAGCACCGTTGCTGTTTGAGTTTTTTATGGTGGCATTACCCCACCATATGATTTCCCCTGCCGACGATGCCTTCATGTCGATGGTGTCTTGAGCGTTAGCTTCTATCCGGGCTGCAGAGAAGGCGAGTGCTGTCACTGTTTTGGCTTCTAATGTCATACACTCAACGTTAGCAGCACTCTCAGCTGTGTAGATTGCATTGTTGCAAGTGCCTGAAATATTGACGCTTGAAGCACTCGATGCGTTTATTACAACGTTGCCACATGTGAGGTCTATGCCTTCAAACTCTGCCGACGATGTTGCGTTAACTAACATCTCATTGATGTTTCCAGATAGATTGCAATGGCCAGCACTGCTGAGGTCGAAGGTGCATTTCTCTGCAAGTATTGTGCCTTGAAGTTTACCGCTCGCGCTTGTTTTTACTGTCATCGGCTCTGTTTGACAAGTGTCGCTGTTGTATGTTAACTTTGAACTCGCACTTAATGTAATGTCATTGAGTGCAGGACCGTAGAGTTTTACGTGTACTTTCTCGCGCTGACGTGCTTCTTTACGCTTTAGTAGTAGTGTGTTGTCATTAATCTCATATTCAATGTTTTTGTGTGTCTTTTCTGAACACGAGAAACTTATGGATGGTTCGTCGCTAATCGTGTATTCGATATCGAATGATCCGCTTGCTTGAAGTTGAGAGAATGTGCTTAATACTTCGATCGTTGCTATTGTTTCGCCATGATAATCGACGTCATCCTCATCCTCATCGAATATGGAACTATCGTTTATCATGCTTTCAATTGTCGGAATCAATTCGCTGGTATTGATTTTGGTGGCACAATAACAAAGACCTCCAACCGACAATAAGAAGAAGATGCATGTGGTAATCCAAAACGCCTTGCCAGGAGTACCTTTCGAGCCTTTTTGGCGGCGCGAGAAATAAACGATGAGACCAATCAGTGCTGTGAGAAGTGTTATGATGCAAACAAAAAACGATATGCAGCCAATAATGATTGGTGTTGTACTCAATGGAATGGCACTGAGCTCGTTAATACCGAACGTCAGACCAAAGAAAAGGATGATTAAGCATAAGAACAGAGCTATGATGCCGACGATGAATGCAAAGCCAAAAAAACAGGCGAACACTATCATTATCACCTTGATACAACCGATAAGAAAATTCACAAAACCACTGCGTTTGACTGGTTGTTCGGCGGAGGCGTTGTAGTTGCTGATGTTTTCCAAAGTTGGCTCTATACCATTCATTTGGAGTTTGTCGCTTACGCTTTTTGCCTTTGGCACGATAATCCACATGATGATGTAGGCGGGTAAAACCAAATTTAAAAAGTAAAAGAGATCGCCCAAAAAACCATTCACGAAAAAGCTAACGATGATAGCAATTGCTGTGATTAAGCGTACCGTAACAACATCGATTTTGAAGAATGCTGCCAAACCGCTGCACACGCCACCAATAACCATGTCGTTGGGGTTTCTGAAAAGTCGACGGATTTTTTTGCGGTTTGAACGTTCTGTCGTGTCTTCTTTCTTTTCCTTTTCTTCTTGGCTCCTTTCGTCGCCGTCTTCGAAGTCGCTTGGTTGGCCGAGTTGTTTGATGATGGTGTCAACATCGCCTTGACTAATCACTTGTTTATCGCTATTTAACCGCTCGGCGAATAGCTCTGCGATGCGCATCTCAATGTCTTGCATGATTTCGGCAGCATCTTCTGGCACGAAATGCTTCTCTAAAGTGCTTAGATAGTTATGCAATGATTCATAGGCATCGTTGTCGATGGTAAATGATTGTCCACCTAAATTAATGTTCTTAGTCTCTTTCATTGTCTTGTTGTGTTGGTTGGAAACGGATTGGATTTTCTGGGTCGTTTTGTTCACATATTTGTTTTATTTGCTCTAAAGCTCTTGAAATAGAGTTCCATGCGTTCTCTAATTCTTCTAATGCTTTACAACCGTTGTCGGTGATTTTGTAGTATTTGCGAGGTGGTCCCGATGGTGATTCGCGCCACGAGTAACTGAGCAAATCCTTGTTTTTCATCCTTGTTAGTAGTGGGTAAAGTGTACCCTCTACGATGTTTAAGCCTGCTTCTTTCAAGATGTTGATGATATCGAGAGAGTAGGTGGTGTGCGATTTGATGATCATGAGTATACAATATTCTATATACCCTTTGTACATCTGCGATTTAGTGTTGTCGTTGTTTTCTGTTAGCATAGAGGTAATCGTTGTTAGTTGTTAGATGGAGGAACGATGATGGCAAGAATCAAATAGGTGAGTAGGCAAGGTAATAATCCTGTGAAAAGAGTAAACATTGCATAAACTAATCGAACCACTGTTGGATCGATGTCGAAATATTCTGCAATACCTGCCAGTACACCCGAAAGCATCTTGTCGTTACTTTTTGTAAGTCTGCGTTGTGTCATAGTATTTAGTTTTGATTTTTACATTGCAAAGATATGCATTTTATTCGGTACTATGCAATGCATACTACTAAAATTTTTGTAAAAATTATATTTCATTCATTTATAGATAGTTATGTGATTTTCGCGGTGAAATTTCATGCTGTTTTTACTCGAAAAAGGGGTTGACAGATGAAATATAAGGGCAGAAAAAAGTCATTTTGTGGCATCATTTGCGAAAAATTGACTCGATGATGCTTCCGTTTGAAAGGGTAGGGTGGGCTTGAAAACATCTTTAAAATGGGCGATACATTATTTAATAATAGAGAAAGGAAATTATTATGATGCGTGATTATTTCTGATGTGCCAATGTAAAATTGCTGTGGTGGTGTCGGAAATGG
>JAUNIJ010000107.1 GCA_030523485.1 Bacteroidales bacterium | reverse complement strand
TGGGAAGTTTCAGTTTCGTGCATGCTGAAAATAATTTCATGTGGGTATGAATTTTTGGGCTTTTCTTGTTGTGATGTGTGTGTCGTTGTTTTGTGGTGTAAAAAAATCCCCCATGGCTTTTTGCTATGGGGGATACATTATATATATATGTATAAGTTAAGCTGTCGCTAAATCTTATTTGTCGGCGATGGCGCGTCCGGCACGAAGTGCAGCGAGGTTAGCTTCAACCACGGCATCTCCTTTTTTACCGAAGATGGCTCGAACGGCATTTTCGAGTTTTTCCATGTCGAGTTTGAGGTATTTTGAAGCTGCTCCGAGTACGACCATGTTGGTGCCTTTTGGGTTTTTCACTTCTTTGGCGATGGTGTCGGCATCGAAGTAGATGTGGTTAGGCACTTTGTCGATGGCAGCGAGCACTTCAGCTTTCTCAGGGTAGTTAGGAATGTTGATGAATGGGTTTTCGTTGGTGATGATCCATCCGTCTTTGCTGAGGAAAGGCAGGTAGCGTAGTGCTTCCATAGGTTCTACAGAGAGAATGATGTCGCATTGTCCTTGTGGAATGAGGTCGGATGCAATCGGTTGGTCGCTGAGTCGTAGGTGCGATTGTACGTCGCCACCACGTTGGCTCATTCCGTGAGTCTCTGCTTGTTTCATGTACCAACCCATGTCGAGGGCTGCTTTTGAGATGATGGCAGCTGAGCTGAGTGCGCCCATGCCACCTACGCCGCAAAGAATGATATCTGTTTTCATTGATTTGTCTGTTTTAGTAGTTTATTGTTCACTGTTATTTGCCAGCTTTAGCAGCTTTGAGGCGTTTGTTCAATGCAACGATGCATTCGCGACGTGGGATGACCACAGAAACGCCGTTGTATGCAATTTCTTCCTTGAGCACTTGTACGTTTTCTTCGTGGTTTTTAGGAAGTGGTTTGATGACGCGAATGTGTTCTGGTTCGACGCCGAGTCCCATGCATATTTGTTCGATGCGTCCGGTAGCGGACGATTTTTGTGAGCCTGTCATGGCTGTGATGCCGTTGTCGAGAATGAGCACGGTGATGTTGGCGTGGTCGTTGCAGCAGTCGAGCAATCCGGTCATACCGCTGTGTGTGAATGTTGAGTCGCCAATGACAGCAACAGCCGGACGGAGGTCGGCTTCAGAAGCACCTTTAGCCATGGTGATAGAAGCACCCATGTCGACGGTTGAGTAGATGGCTTCGAATGGAGGCAGTGCACCGAGGGTGTAGCATCCGATGTCGGAGAATACGCGTCCGCCAGGGAACGATTTCATGGCTTCGTTGAGAGCGGTGTAGCTGTCGATGTGTGGGCATCCGTCGCAGAGTTTTGGTGGGCGTGCTTTAACGAGTTCTGGTATTTCAGCCGTTTCTTCGACGTTTATGCCGAGTGCTTTTGCTACGCTGTTAGGGCTGAGTTCGCCGTCGCGGCTGATGGTGCCGTCTAAGCGTCCGTGTATGTTTTTGCCTTTGTTGAGTAAGCCGCGGAGTAAGCGTTCGTAGAGTGGTTGTCCTTCTTCGAGTACGAGGATTTCATCGCATTCGTCGTAGAGTTTCTCAACGAGTTTCTCTGGCATTGGGTATTGACTTACTTTTACTACAGGATATGGGCATTTGCGGTCGGCAAAGTTTTCCATGAGGTAGTTGTAGGCGATGCCGCAAGCAATGATACCAAGTTTTTTGTTTTCACCGTCGATGTAGCGGTTGAATGGGCTGTTTTCAGATGCAGCAACGAGTTCTTTTTGTTTCTCGATGAGCATTTTGTAGCGACGACGTGCAACAGCAGGAAGCAGGATGTATTGCATTTTGTCGGCAGGAGCGTGCATGGTGTTTTGTTCGCGCATTTCTTTGCGTTCAACGCCAGCGCGTGAGTGTGCCATGCGTGTGGTGATGCGCATCATGACAGGGAGTTCGAATTTCTCAGAGAGTTCGAATCCGTAGCGTGTCATGTCGTAGGCTTCTTGTTGGTTCGATGGTTCGAGCGCAATGGTAAGTGCGAAGTCGGCATAGAAGCGTGAGTCTTGCTCGTTTTGACTTGAGTGCATCGATGGGTCGTCGGCAGCCACGATAATCATGCCGCCGTTGGCGCCTGTGATGGCTGAGTTCATGAAGCAGTCGGCAGCGACGTTCATGCCAACGTGTTTGCAGCAGTAGATGGAACGTTTGCCTGCGTAGCTCATGCCGAGTGCTGCTTCCATGGCTGTTTTTTCGTTGGCGCACCATTCTGAGCGAATGCCGCGTTCGCGTGCCAATTTTGATTCTTGGATAAATTCCGTAATCTCTGTTGATGGGGTGCCTGGGTAAGCGTATACGCCTGACAAGCCTGCATCGATGGCGCCTAAAGCAATGGCTTCATCGCCGAGTAATAAGAGCTTTTCCATTTGTTGTTTGGTTTATTTTTTTTGTTGTTTGGTTTGTATCGTTGTTGTTATTGTTATTTCTTTGTTTTAACGACGGGGTTGGTGAGCATGAGTATGCCTGTTACGACTTTTACGTTGCGGTAGCCGAGTTGTTGGAGTCGTGCGGCAGCTTTTACGCTGCGTTGTCCGCTTCGGCAATATACCATGATGAGTTGTCCTTTTTTAGGTAGTCGTTCGTGCACGTTGTTTTCTGCCATGTATTCGTAGGGTAGGCAGATGGCGTGTTCGAGGTGTCCGTTTTTGTATTCTTTGCGTGGTCGAACGTCGACAAGTACTGCGTTTTTGTCTTTGTCGATGATTTGTTGCGCTTCTTCTTGGCTGATGTAGACGATGCCTTGTGGTTCTTGTTCGACGTACATAACGTTTTTGCTTTGTGCGGCATCGGCTTTGTGGCCGTTAGCAGCGTTCCATTGTCGGCGTTGCTCTTTGGTCATGCCTGAAGGAGTGTAGCTTTCTTCGCGTGTTTTCTTGTCGTCGCTTTTTTTGTTGGTGTTTTCTACACGTGTTTTTTCTGGCTTGTTTTTCCCGTTGTTGTGGGTGTTATGTTGTGCTTTCTGTGCTGTTATTGGTGTTGCTATGAGCATGAAAGCAGCGATGAGTAGTGTTAGGATGTTGAAGTGTTTCATTGTGCGTGTGTTATTGTTTAGATGACGATGTTGACGATTTTTCCAGGCACTACGATGATTTTTTTCGGTGTTTTACCGTCGAGCCATTTGGCTGCTTGTTCGTGTGTTAGTGCTGCTTCTTGAACGGCTTCGCGTGGGGTGTCGGCGGCGAGTTCGAGTGTGAATCTTACTTTGCCGTTGAACGAAACGGGGTATTTCACGTTGCTTTCGACGAGGTATTTGTCGTCGTGTGTGGGCCATTGTGCGTCGCAGACTGTGGTGTTGTGTCCTAATCGTTGCCATAGTGCTTCTGCCATGTGTGGTGCGAATGGTGCGATGAGCACAACGAGTGGTTCGAGCACTGCGCGTTTATGGCATTTGGCTGTGGTGAGTTCGTTTTGGCAAATCATGAAGGCAGGTATCGATGTGTTGTAGCTGAAGTGTTCGATGTCGTATGTTACCTTCTTGATGGTTTTGTGTAGTGTTTTTAGTTCTTCGGCTGTTGGTGTTGTGTCGTCGATGGTGTCGAAAAGCGCCCAGAATCGGCGTAAGAAACGGTGTACGCCGTCGATGCCTTTGGTGTCCCAAGGTTTCGATTGTTCGAGTGGGCCGAGGAACATTTCGTAGAGTCGTAGTGTGTCGGCGCCGTAGTGTTCAACGATGTCGTCGGGGTTAACGACGTTGAACATTGATTTTGACATTTTCTCTACTGCCCAACCGCATACGTATTTATTGCCTTCTTCTAACACGAATTCGGCGTTGTTGTATTCTGGCATCCAGTTTTTGAATGCTTCGATGTCGAGTATGTCGTTGTGTACGATGTTTACGTCGACGTGTATGGGTTGTGTTTGGTATTGTTCTTTTAAGTTGTAGCTTACAAATGTGTTTGTGCCAACGATGCGATAGACGAAGTTGCTTCGTCCTTGAATCATGCCTTGGTTGATGAGTTTGCGGTAGGGTTCATCTTTTTTCACTATGCCGAGGTCGAATAGGAATTTGTTCCAGAATCGTGAGTAGATGAGGTGTCCTGTTGCGTGTTCTGTTCCGCCGATGTAGAGGTCGACGTCTTCCCAATAATTGTTGGCTTCATGTCCAACGAGGCATGTGTCGTTTTGTGGGTCCATGTAGCGAAGGTAGTAGGCGCTAGATCCTGCAAATCCTGGCATGGTGCATAGTTCGAGTGGGAAGATTGTTTTGTGGTCGATGTTGGCTGTTGGTGCGATGCATGCGTTTTCTTCGTCCCATGCCCAGTTGGCTGCGTTGCCGAGAGGTGGTTCTCCTGCTTCTGTTGGTAGGAACTTGCTTACTTCAGGGAGTTCCAGTGGTAGGCATTGTTCAGGGATGAGGTATGGCATGTTGTTTTTGTAGTATACAGGGAATGGTTCGCCCCAATAGCGTTGTCGGCTGAATATGGCGTCGCGCAGACGGTAGTTGACTTTAACGCGTCCGATGCCTTTTTCTGTGATGTATGCTTTAGCTTTTGCGATGGCTTCTTTTACGGTGAGTCCGTCAAGAAAACCAGAGTTGCATACGATGCCTTCTTTTGCGTCGTAGCTTTCTTGGCTTACGTCGCATCCTTCGATGAGTGGTATGATGGGGAGATTAAAGTGCTTTGCGAATGCGTAGTCGCGACTGTCGTGTGCAGGAACGGCCATAATAGCTCCTGTGCCATAGCCAGCAAGGACATAATCGGAAATCCAGATTGGAATTTCGTTGCCTGTAAATGGGTTGATAGCATAAGAACCAGAGAATACGCCAGTGACGCGGCGGTCGGCAATGCGTTCGCGTTCTGTACGACGTTTAACAGCATCGAGGTAGGCATCTACTTCGGCTTTTTGTTCGGGTTTCACTACTTGTGCTACGTAGTCGCTTTCAGGAGCAAGCACCATGAATGTAACGCCGAAGCATGTGTCGGCACGAGTGGTGAAGATGGTAAATTCGCCACCGTCTTTCAGTTTAAATTGCATCTCAGCACCTTCGCTTCGTCCTATCCAGTTGCGTTGTGTTTCTTTCAAGGAGTCGGTCCAGTCGATGTGTTCGAGTCCGTCGAGAAGGCGTTGTGCGTAAGCGCTGACACGTAGGCTCCATTGACGCATCACGCGTTGTTCTACAGGATGACCGCCACGCACGGAGAGTCCTTCGCTTACTTCGTCGTTGGCAAGCACGGTGCCGAGTGCAGGACACCAGTTTACTTTGGTGTTCGACAGATAGGCAATGCGATAGTTCATCAGCACTTCTTGCTGTTGTGTTTCGCTCATTTGTTGCCAGTCGGAAGCTGTGATGTTGCGTGTTTCGCTGCATGCAGCGTGTATGTTAGTGTTGCCTTCTTTTGAGAATACGTCGATAAGTTCGCTGATGGGTCGAGCTTGTTGGCAGTCGAGGCAATAGTAGTGATTGAACATTTGGCAGAAGGCCCATTGTGTCCAATGATAGTATTTTGGGTCGCAGGTTTGTACTTCGCGTTGCCAATCGTAGCAAAATCCGATTTTGTCGAGTTGTTCGCAGTAGCGTTTGATGTTTTTTTGTGTTGTTATGGCAGGGTGTTGTCCTGTTTGTATGGCGTATTGTTCTGCCGGTAGTCCGTAGGCATCGAATCCCATGGGGTGTAGGACGTTGAAACCTTGTAAGCGTTTATAGCGGCTGTAGATGTCGCTGGCGATATAGCCGAGTGGGTGTCCTACGTGTAGTCCTGCGCCTGAGGGGTAGGGAAACATGTCGAGCACGTAGTATTTTGGTTTGTCGCCACCGTTGGCTACGTTGTAGATGTGATGTTCTTTCCAAAAGGTGTGAACGCGTGTTTCTATTTCTTTGAAATCGTATTCCATATGTTGTGTCTATGTTGTGTCTA
>JAUNIJ010000106.1 GCA_030523485.1 Bacteroidales bacterium | reverse complement strand
TATTCATAAACGATAAGTGCATCACCCGGGTTGATTAGTGGCATTGGCGAACCTTGCCACTCTATTTCGTACTTGCGATTAATCGATTTGGTTGTATCTACGATATTATTCTTTCTTGCATTGACGTTTGTGCAGACAAGAATAAACAACACCACAAATAGTAAGATATTTTTATTCATAACATTTAGAGATTATTATTGGACATTTCTTTGACTTCTTGTGAACTAATACCTAGGCAATTATGATAATCACGTAAGGCTTGCTGTAGCATCTTTAACACCAACAACATCCTCCTTTTTCAGCATTAATTTACACGGCAAAGATACACAACTTTTTCCATATAATACTACGTTACATACGAAACATTTTATATTTACAATAATACACTTCTAAAGTATCATGGATTAACTTCTATTTCGCACGTCCGTATTTATCTTAAGGACGACCAACCTTTTCACAAAGTGTTTACACAGCATTACCATGCGAAAAAAGGCCTCCTAAAAACAATTCCGCCAATTTATTGACCATCAACAATGGTTTTTCATCTCGCTATACCAGAAAGATTTGGTATCTTTGCCTTTGGTTTCATACATAAAAAAACAAATTCAACAACTCAAGTATTATGATCAGACTCAACTGTTTTTTTCAAGCAAAGAAAGGGAAATATCAAGAAGCATTAGAAGCAGCATTAGCTCTTGTAGGCGAATCGCAACGCCAAGAAGGTTGCATTGCCTACGATGTGTTTGAGAGTGGCACGCGCAAAGATGTATTCATGATTTGCGAAACCTGGGCAAATCAAGCCGCATTGGATGCACACTCTGCATCAGCACCTTTTCAGACCCTCGTTCCTACGATTCATAACTGCGGAGAAATGAAAATTGAACAATTTGAATTCTAACACCATGAGACAATTATTTACTTTACTCGTTTTGTCTCTTCTGCTCTCGACAAGCAATACAGAAGCACAAAATGTTATCACACGCGACGACGAAGCACTCAGCCGACTATCGTGCACGAGCATCATGGTAGGCAAGAAAGCATCTACCGATGGGTCGGTCATCACCTCTCACACTTGTGACTCATGGTACCGCACCTGGATGGAGATGATTCCTGCTGCCGACCATAAAAAAGGGGAGATGGTGACCATCTATGATGGTAGGATGCACACTCAATCATTAAGCGACAGTACCAAGATGTATAAAAAGGGAGAAATTCCACAAGTGGAACACACCTATCGTTTTCTTGACTCCGCCTATCCTTGCTTAAACGAGCACCAAGTAGGCATTGGCGAGACCACCATCTCAGGACGCGAAGAGCTACAAAACAAAAAGGGCATATTTATGATTGAAGAGTTATGTCGCATTGCCCTACAACGAAGCAAGACCGCACGCGAAGCCATCATGGTGATGGGCGATCTCATCAAAAAATATGGTTACGGCGATTCTGGCGAGTGTCTCACAATAGCGGATAAGAACGAAGTGTGGATTTTCGAGGTCTTTGGCGAAGGTCCAGACAAAATAGGCGGTGTTTGGGCTGCCGTCAGAATTCCCGATGAAGAGGTAGCAGTCTCCGCAAACATCAGTAGAATTTCTACGCTCAACCTCGATGACAGCAAAAACTACCTTGCCTCCGACAACGTGTTTGCGGTGGCAAAGAAAATGAAATTTTGGGATGGCAAAGAACCTTTCCGCTTTTGGAAAGCTTACAGCGGGTCAAACTACTTCGGTGAAGACAAAAATTACTCTACTCGTGAGTTCTACATCATGTCGAGCATTGCACCATCGCTAAATCTCTCCGATACCGTGCAAGAGTTGCCACTCAGCGTAAAACCCGACAAGAAAGTTTCAGCCAAAGATGTGATGCTATTCCTAGCTTCTACCTACGAAGGCACACCATTTAATCTTAGCGAGCGACTGAGAATAAAGAACCCGAAACACGACAAAGACACGACAGGCACCGAGCCCGATAGCATTGTGTCGCCTGTAGCTAACCCATGGATGCGCCCCGATGAAATCAACATGTTTTATGCTTTGGGCGATTCAACGATGAAAAACATACGTACCGTTAGTGTACCTTGGTCGGCCTACAGTACAGTCATTCAACTGCGCTCATGGTTACCTGATGAAATTGGTGGCATTGCATGGATATTACTCGATAATCCAGGCGAGTCACCACGATTCCCGATTTTCTGCGGCAACACAAAATTACCCGATTTGCTTAAAACGTGTGGTAACCACGTATGCCGCGACGATGCCGCACTATGGTACTACCGCAAAGCCAACCGTTTAGCTACAGTAAAATGGGGAACGATGGGACCCGACATTATTTCTGCACGCAATTACTTCATCGACAAAGGGTTTGCAGAGATTGAAACACTCGAAAAACGCTTTGAACAACTGTCAAAAGAAGAGCAAACAGAACTACTCAATGGCTACACAGCCGATTTCTTTGCCGCCACCATCGTGAAATGGATGGATTTGGAACGTAGCTTTTGGAAAAAGACTTGGACCGGATTCTAAACACAAACACACTAAGAACAGTACGATTAACTTTTCTTATCAATAACACAAAGGACTGACGACATCACATCGTCAGTCTTTTTTTTATGCGAAGCATCACACAACTAGCCTCCAATCAATAAAGACTTTAATAAGTAGATAGTGGTAATAAAAAATGTGATAGTCACACAACGACTGCCATAATCTTAGCTCTACACATCACGCTATGGGCGTCATCTAACGTAACAATATTAGGTTCGGTAGCAATCACATTGGTGTGGGTTGTGTCTAACCCAATAGATTCTATTTGTAGCATTAGCTTGTTCGTCGTATCATTCTCATTGTTTGGTGGTAATGTCGAATTGTTGGTCGACATAAACGACTTTAAAAATTGCACACAAAAAGAGCCTCCTTTTTTAGGGAGGCTCTATATTGAAACGATAATTTGGAATTATTAAATTTTCACGAATCGTTGCGTTGCCTTGTGACGTTTACTTTCGCTCTTCAAGAAATAAGTTCCTTGAGTCCACGAGGTAACATTGATATTTTTCGTTTCGCCAGGCATGAGTTCAAATTGCATCAACAAATGTCCGTTTGCATCATAAATTGTGCAAGACGATTTTTCTTCGATAGCCTCAGCGGAAATGTGAAGCACTTCGTGTGTTGGGTTTGGCAATAAGCTCAAAGCATTATCGACCGTAACAATTTCGACAGCAAGAGGCAACATAGTAAAATCGCCACCTTTAACAGTATCGCTCCAAGCATTGCTACATAACGAGATGACATACCAACTATAAATATGGTTAGCATTGATGTTCTGAGCGTAGAACAGGGTGTCACTGACAGTGTAAGTTGACTTTTGGTTGGTAGTTAAATCAGTGTATTCCAATAAATAAGTTGGCGCAGAGCCTTGCCATTTCAAGAGCACTTGTCCGTTTGGTGTAACTTCCCATTTCAGACTGTCAGCACCTGCACAATCGCTTGGGTTAACGGCTACATCAGCACCGATTCTAACATCGTCAAGATAGATGCCACAGCCATAGACACATTTACCACGGAAGCGTACTTGAGTACAGTTGGCAGGCAGAGATACAGTGTCAAGTGTCCAGTTGTTCACCGAAGTGTTGTAGGTTTGAGCTACGTTCCAATTATTAGATGTTCCTAAACGATATTGTACTTGTAACGTATCTTGGTCGTTGCTCCATTTTTCGTTAATATAGACGAATGTAAGATGTGGATTAGCGCATGACGAGAAGTCGAGTACTGGCGATGTAAGATATGATTCGTCGCCACTCGAAGAGTTATATTTCACATAGCCACAATAATTACTACCGCTCAACAAATCGTAGCGTGTTCCACCATCGGAAAGATCCCACTCCATGTGAGCGCCCGGTGTTACGGTCCAACATTCATCTGCTATTTCGGTTTCAAAGTCAAGGGTTATTGGGAATGCAGTTACTATAGAGGCACATCCTGTTGAGACGTCTGCAGCTACGCCTGGTGAGTATTGGAAGATTGGTCCGTAAGGAATTTTCGAGTATACTTTGTAGAAATAGTGATTGCCCGTTTGAAGGTTTACATGCTGGAACGACGAATCGCTACCAACATAAAGCACTGTGCCACCACCATAAATAGATTGACCTACGTTATAGGTTGTATTGGCAGGTGTACCGAATTGGTTGATAGTGTTGTAAACGAGCATTACAGGATTGTTGTCAGTAAGTTTCCAACTGAGGTCGATTTGTGTTGGACTAATCAGTGTTGCCACAAAATCGGTAGGATCACCAGATGGTCCACCCATAAAATTGAAGGTAATAACAGAGTTCGCTTCTGTGATGTCGGTTATTGGTCGATTGGTAGGTGTTCCATCCCATGCTTTAGCTGTTGGTGTTGTAGAATCGGTGAACGATGTTTTTTTCTTTGAACCAGGGAAAGGGCATCCTGTAGAATTGATAGACCCATAAGATGACGTGGATGAAGTTGGAATGCTATAAGTCGATGAGGCACAGATTGGATAGAAACCTTGTGGGTGCGAATCGTTTGGTCCGTAACTCGACATAGTCGATGACTTTCTATAAATAACGAGTCCGTGTCCTGGTATAGAAGCATCAAAACCTGTTTGTTGTTTATTTTCGAGAATGAAGACTTCGTTGGTGGTGCCAGTTGGAACAATGTAATATGAATCTTTGTCTGTTTCGGCTGGTTGCATTGTCACAGCACATGGTGTAGTAAGTCTTTTTGGTGTCACCCAACCATAATCGTAGATTTTGACGTAAGGATTATGGTGAGCTGGTGTTACGCCACTATTATTCCATGAGCCAGAAGCCATAATATCCCATGTGCCAGTGCCAACGTAACCAGAATAATCGATGTCGTAATAGTCAGCAGCGCCGAACACATGACCTAACTCATGACAAATTACACCGATGTAAGTAAGACCTGTGCCAGATGAGCCTCTACACTCTGGTGAACAAGAATAAGAAGATACTCTTACACCATCAAGTGTAAGTGTAGGTGATATCGACCATTGATGCGACCATATCGCATTGGAAGTCGCACCAGCTTCTTCGCCATGACCAGCAAAGACCACGTTGATACAGTCAACATAACCATCGTTATCAAGGTCATAGTTAGCAAAGTTTACATTGTATAACGAATCGGCAGCCAACACTGCCTCTGATACCATTGCACGTGGATTAGAGTCGCTTCCATTTGAATCGTTGCCACCATAATAAGCACGATTGTTAGCTAATTGAATAGGTCCGAAGACATCGGCTTGCAAATTCATTTGTCCGTAAGAACTTTCGTAATAGTAGTCGTGCACACTACCTGTTACGCCACCTGTAGAATAACCTACCTGGTTGTATAAGTTATCGAAGTCTTGTGTGGTATGCGAGAATGCTACATCGGCATAGGAGACTAACAACACAAGCACACGTTGTGTGCCTACAATAGCTGTTTTGTTACCGCTTTTTTGAGGGGTGGTTTTTGAAGGTACTTGTAGACGATGTGCACGTGCTTGAGCAAATTGTGCTTTACTGAATGACAGACCTTTTTTTGCTACTTGTAAATAACTAAGTTCTGCTGTTGTTCTGTTTTTCTCATCGTTAGCAACAATATTGGATGGCACCAAATCACCATTTGATAAGCTGACAGCATATGACATATAACCCTCACTATTTGGTAAGAGTGTGTAACCATCAAGAGACTCTGCCCAATGGATATGTTCGTCACCTTTCATCATGACAGTAACAGTAGAACCATCTGGCTGTGTATAAACAACAGCCTTCGGATAAGCCGGAACGGCATAAACACGCAATGTAACCACCAAGGCTAGTAGCATGATTCCGAGCACCGAAATTTTCTTCTTCATTGCTTTATTATTTAGTATTCTATATCGTTAATTTTACCAACTGCAAAGATAATATTTTTTTTTTGTACGTACACCA
>JAUNIJ010000105.1 GCA_030523485.1 Bacteroidales bacterium | reverse complement strand
CTTTTATCGCTGAAAAAAATTTCATTTTGGGAGTAACGAAACTTTTCGCGCTGAAATAAAATTGTGGTGAGGGGTATTTTGCGCGTCGATTAGAACCGTTTTTCGGCGGCAATCATGCGTGGGTTGTCGAAAGCGTCGTTGCGGACGGTGACGTTGGAGAATCCTTTGTGCTCCAACAGCTGTTTGGTCTCTGTGGGGTAGTATTGATTAATCTCAAAAAATAGTTTTCCTGTGGTTTTCAGGTGTTTCGATGCGTAGTCGGCGATGGCATCGTAGAAAATCAGTGGTTGTTCGTTGGTGACAAATAGGGCAGTGTGCGGCTCGTGGTCGACGACATTGCGGTGCATCAGCGTCTTTTCTTTTGCTGTGATGTAGGGTGGGTTGCTGACGATGATGTCGAACTGTGTGTCGGGTTGCCAGGTCGGGTGGAGAATATCTTGTAGCATCAGTCGTACCGATACATTATTTAATATAGTATTCTCTCGTGCCAGTTCGAGTGCTTCGGGTTGTATGTCGAAAGCGGTGACGTGTGCTTCTGTACGTTGCTTTGCCAATGCGATGGCGATGCATCCGCTGCCTGTTCCGATGTCGAGAATCTCGTTGCCCGGATGTTCGAGGCACCATGCTACCAGTTCCGCCGTCTCGGGGCGTGGTATGAGTGCACGTGCGTCGGTGCGGAAAGTGAGTCCGCAGAATGTGGTGGTGCCTATTATATATTGTATCGGTTCGGCTTGTTGAAGTCGCTTCACCGCCTCGTCCAACAGTGTGCGTTGTGTGTCGGAAGGTTGTCGGTCGGGGTAGGTAAAAAGCGCCACCCTATCCCATCCCGTCAGATGCTCAACGATAGCGTAGGCTATGGCTTGAGCTTCCGACGGGGGGTAGAGCGGTTGCAGTTGTTGTGCGATATGTTGTGCAATGTTCATGTCGGTGTGCCTTATTCTGGCAGCATCATTGGCATGAGCAACATGAGCAGGTCTTCGTTTTCGAGATTCTCAGCAGGCAAGACGATGCCGGCGCGGGTTTGGTCGGCGAGGCGTAGGATGACGTTGTCGCTGGCGATGCATGCGAGGATCTCCGACAGCAGTTGTGCTTTGAAGCCGATGCTGAGTGGTTCGCCGTCGTATTGGCAGGTTACCTGCTCGAGAGCGGAGGTTGAGAAGTCGATGTCTTGTGCTGTGAGTCGTAGGTTACCTTTCAAGACGTCGAGACGCATCAAGCCAGTGCTTGCTGTGGTGTAGACAGCCACGCGTTTCACGGCAGCGGTGAAAGCGAGACGGTCGACGACGATGTCGTAAGGGTTGTTGGTAGGAATCACGCTCTTGTAGTTAGGGTAGCGTCCTTCGATTTTGCGTACTATCAGCGCGTATTCTTCGTTGTTGATAAAGATGTTTTTGGCGTCGAACTCGATGGTAGCGGCGTCTTTGGCTTTTGCGAAGATGTTTTTGAGGGTGTTGGCTGCTTTTTTCGGCAGAATGACGGAGCAGTCGCTGTCGGCGTGTGACGTGGTGTTGATGATTCTCGACATCTTATGTGCGTCGGTAGCAACGAAGGTGATGCTGTCGGTGGTGATGTCGAGGTAGATGCCTGTCATGGTTGGGCGGAGGTCTTCGACGGCGGTGGCAAAGAGAGTGCGTGAGATGCCGTTGAAGATGATGTCGGCAGTGGTGGTTATCTTGTTCGATTCACCTTCCACCTGTGGTAACGTTGGGAATTCGCCGCCTTTGAAACCGATGAAGTCGTACTTACCATTGTTGGTGCGCATAACGACGGCGAGGTTCTCTTCGTTGATCTCGAAGCGTACGTTTTGTTCGCTTAGTTCGCGCAGCGTGTCTCTCAGTATTTGTGGTGGCATGGCTATGCTGATGTTGCCCGACGCATCTTCTACGTCGATGACGGAGCTGAGAGTCAACTCGAGGTCTGTGCCGGTGAGACGTAGTTTGTTGTCGTTCACTTCAAAGAGTACGTTGCCCAGAATCTGCATCATAGGTTTTGAGCTAATCACGCTGCTCACTGCGCTGAGGCGGTTGAGCAAGAGGGTGCTTGATACTGTAAATTGCATATGTATATAGTTTTTATTTTTTTCTGTGTTGTGTTGTGTTTATTGTTTGCTGTCGTTCACTGCTTTCTCGGTAGCTCGGAGCAGAGGTTCGACGCTGACATCGGCGCCAACGGCTTGACGCATCCAGTGGTTTGGTGTGAGTCGTCCGTTTGGATAGATGCGTTCTATCTCGTTGCCGAGGTTTTTGCCTTCAAAGTATTCTTCGAGTTGGAATTCCACGAGGTGTCCGTAAGGGTAGTTAGGCAGGTAGAGTGGAATGGAGAACATGTGTGAGTAGATGGCGAGGATTGGTGAGTTCTCGGAACCAAGTACGGGTGCATAGTATTTGTTCCAGACGGTCTGTGCGTTTTCGATGATGATGGTTTTCATCTCTTCCATCGTGGCGGTAGGGTGTTGGTAGAGCCAGCGCCAGGTGTAGAGGTCGACCAGTGCGACGCCCATGATTTCGTAGCATCCCCAGAAGATGTCGAGTGTGAAGTCGGATTTGCTGTCGCCGTTGTTGACGCCCAAGAGTTGGAGGTCGCGTGTCTGGAACACGAAAGCGAGTGCTTCGGTGAATGCGGTGCTTGGCACGCCTACCATCATGTAGTTGTCGACGTTGTTCAGACTGATGGTTTGTTCGACGTTGTGTCCGAATTCGTGTGTGGCGATGTTGTAACCTTTGTAGTCCATGCCGTTGTTGCCGACGCGAGTGCGTAGGTGTGCTTTGTCGCCTTTCATCATAGCTTGCCAAGCGTGACCGGCGCCACGGGATGGGTCAACCTGTACCATCTGTGCGATTTCCTTTGCACGTTGTTGCGAGAAACCAAGTTGCTCAAGTATGGCTGGTGTGCCTTGTTCGAAAGCTTCGGCGGTAGGGTAGCGTTGTTGTGTGATGGCGGTAAGTTCGTCTTCGTTGATGTTGCTGCGCGATTTGAAGCCGTCGTACCAGATGTCGAATGGCTCGAGTTCGCGACCGAGGCGCGATTTAATGATGTCGGCAACTTCTTTGACAACAGGCGATGACAGCAGTTGTGTGAACATCTCTTCGATTTCTTGATCCGACACTTCCATCTGTTGGTCGAATGCGCGTTGTAGATAGGTAGGGTAGGTTGGCGAGTAAGGGTCGGCGGCTTTCATGGCGAGGTAGATGTCGTAGAGCTTTTGATAGCGTGTGTTAGGCTCGGCAGTTGCTTCTACGTTGTTGCCTTGAAGGTCGGTGACGTTGTTGGTTTCAGGACACCAGAGTAGCGATTCGCTGTTGATGACGTCTTGCGGAATGGTTTGGTTGATGATGTGGCACATGACGTCGTAGATCATGCGTTGTTTCTCCAGTCCATGTTCTGCATCGGCATAGTCGCTCTTCAGTTCGTCGCGCAGTCCCCAGTGGGTGATGAGTTGCATGCCGTCGGGGAAGAGTTTCTCACCTTTGGCGTTGCGTAGGTTACCCATCACGATGTTGTAGTTGGCGATGTAGTTGTCGGCATCCTGTGTCTTGTCGGATATGTTTTGTGTGAGGTTGGCAGGTACGCGTGAGTTGAAGAGGTCGCCCATGCGTGCGTAGGCCCATTCTTGACGTGTCCAATTCTCGCCGAGTGTGTTTTTCTCTTCGAGGGTGAATGGTGGGAAGTTGAGTAAGATGCGGAAAGCTATCTTCGAGGTGAACATGTCGTCGAAGAAATGTGCAAAAGGATCGAGTGCGCCGAAGTCTTCGTCGACGTCGGTGAGTGGCATCTTGGTGGTGTGGATGGGCATCTTGAGCTCAATGCTGATGCGGTTGTAGTGTCCGTAGAGCACTTCGAGGTTACGCTGCATCACTTCAAAAAGTTCATGACGTTTGTCGGGGTCGGCTAAGTAGGCGTTGACGCAGAAGTTGGTGAATTCCTCGGCGGTGCCGTCGGTGGTCATCCAGAACTTTGCAGCGTTGGTCACACCTTTCTCGATGGCGGTTTGGTCGGCATCGGGGTGAGCTTGTTTAACGGCGTCGATGGCTTGTTGTAGCTCGTTCGATGAGATAGAACTCATGGTTGTTGGTGTTTGTTCTACATTGGCTTTGTTGCACGACAGGAGTGTCAGGAGACAAAGCATACATAGGCATAATGTTTTTTTCATATGTCGGTTTGTTGTTTAGCTGTTTGGGTTTGTTATTTCCTTATGGTGATGTGGCAAACGCCGTTGGGTGCTTCGTATTTCACAAAACACCACCCCTCTTCACGCATCTCTTTCAGCGTTTGGAAGAGAAGGATCTGTGCGTTGTGGCCGCTGATGGGGCGTTTACCTTGTACGAAGGAGTCTTCGGTGTATTGTATGTCGATGGTGGTGCCGAACAGATGGCATGAGTTTCTTGTTGCTAAGCTGTTGACGCCTTGCAGCTTTTTCACATCCTCAACGGTGCGTGTGATGCTGGTAATCAGGAAGCGACTGTCGGAACCGTTGGCTTTACGTTGGATGCGTGCGCCTAATGTGTCGAGAAAAACGGACACTTGTGGAATGGCGTAGGGGTGTGAGTGGGTGAGTTCGTCGACAACATAATATTTGTTTTCCTTGATTTCTACCATTTTGCCTTGACTGACACGCTCAGGAAAGATGCTGTCTCCTGCGGCGCGTGTCTCGACGGCTGGCAGTCCGATGGCTCTCGCTACAGGCTCTTGAACGTCCTGAACATCGTTGAATACGCCTTTATAGTTGGTGTAGTCGACCAGTTCTTCCATGCCTTCCCACGATTCTTCAACAATTTTGTGGTGCAGAGCGGTGGCAACAATCACAACAACCAACAAAGCTGCAATAGCTACGCAGAGCCATGTCAGTTGCTTTTTTGTCTTGGCTGTCAAACGGCTTTTTGGCGTGAAGATTGTTTTTATTTGGCTGAATTGGGGGAGTTTTAACGCCTTGACTTTCTGCTTCAGACGATGCATGGCGTTGTTTAATTTGATGATAATCGATGGCGTTGTGACGGTGCGTTTTTCTGCTTGATTGTTGTCGACCTCGGTGGTGGCGGTGTTTGTTTCGCTCTCGTAACTCATCGATTCAAAGCGTTTTGGCATTGGTTGCTCTGCTGGTTGACTGTGAAACGATGCCGACAAACGCTTGATTTGTCCGATGGTGTCTAACAGTGTCTGTGCTTCTGTCTTGACTAATATGAGATGGTCGGCTTTGTGATTACGTTTGAGTACGTCGTGCTCATAACCAAAGATATAACTGTCAATCCAGATGAAATCTTCGCTGAAATCGATAGCGTTGGTTTTCGATGTTGTCCAATAGGTAGGGTGGAAGGTAATGAGTTTCTCAACAATGTCGGCATCGAAAAAACGTGATAGGTGAATCCTGGTTTCTTCTGTTTGACAGCAACATTCTGGCGACAACCAGTAACAATCGAAGTTTTGGAGAATATAGTCGACGAACTCCGACACAAAAGCCACGGGACGTTGCTTTCGCTTGTCAATCAATGTGCCGTTGATATCGATGTATAACTTGGTTCTTGCACTCATTCCCTGAGGAGGTCTTTAATTATATAAAGTAAGCAAAGGTACGACTATTTTTCTATTTCGACAAGTAATTCGCACTATATTCCTCTGGAAAATGTCGTTGCGACGCTCTGAAGACACTCTGCAACTGAGCCTTAAGAAAAATAATGGCAAAAATGTTGCTAGAAAAAAAAAAAAGATTACATTTGCAAATCGTACTTTCGAAAAATAGGCTTGAACTCTGAAGTGAGTCTAAAAACCTGGTAAACAGGTAGAAAGTGTGTAATATGAATTTAGTTTAAACCAATGAAATGAGTTTAACTAAGTTCAGTATTGGCGTATTTCTATGCCAATTGTTACAGATGAATAATGTAAAAACAAAATATAAACGAGTATGAGAAACGTTATTAGCAAGTTTTTTGGAGTATTGATGTTGCTAGTGGTAAGTTTCGTTACCATCAATGCACAAACTCCATCGTTGCCGTACTTTTGTGGCTTCGAAACAGCCGCAGAAAATG
>JAUNIJ010000104.1:1502-6028 GCA_030523485.1 Bacteroidales bacterium | reverse complement strand
AATCTACCACCATACCATTTTCATTTAGCTTTTCAGACTTACAATATACGGTGATAAACCAATTGTGGCCGTGTAGATAAGAACATTTACTGTCATAGTTAAGAGCCAAACAATGTGCGCCAGCTACTTCAAGTCGCTTGCTAATGTAATACATTTTAATCCTCCAGAGCGGGGTCTTTCACACCATTTAATGCGAATGCCTTAGCCCTGTCAATACATGTACCGCATGTGCCACAAGGTTTATCGCCGCCTTCGTAACAGGACCACGTAAGGGCATAAGGTGTGCCAAGGCGCAAGCCTGTTGCAACTACGTCGGCTTTTGTTCTGACAACAAACGGAGCTACAATACCTACCTTATTATAAGTGCCAGTCCTAATAGCACTTGCCATTGCACCAACAAATTCATCAGAACAGTCTGCGTAAGCATTGCCAGCGGCGTCATCTGCGTGGGCACCAATATAAATATCTACATCATCTTCTGGGAACAATGACATAGCAAGAGTTGCTACAGCAGATAACATCAGGCCATTTCTAAAAGGTACATATGTACTTACCATTCCATTTGCAGCCTTAGTCACCTGTTCGTCATAGGATTTATGTTCAATCTCGTCAGTGCTATTCTTTAACAGGGCACAATTGCTATATTGCATTATGTTGCTCAAATCAAGGTTATAGTGTTTAACACCATAATATTTCGCAATTTCCTCTGCACAACGTAGTTCTTTATCGTGCTTTTGGCCGTATTGTACAGATACAGTTACTACATTTTCTTTTAGACATTGCTTAATCGCTACAGACAGACAAGTGGTGCTATCAACACCACCACTACTTAATACAATTGCTTTTTTCATTGTGTCCTCCTAATTGAATAGTAGCTTTCTAATTTCTTCTTGTGACATTGTTTGCATTTTAGTTAACATTTGCTCACTAATGCATGTGTTGCCGTCAAATGCGGCTTCAAGGAGAGTGTCATAATCGGCAGAGTTTGTGTCTTCTGTAATTACAACAACACGCGGCACACCTGGTTCGCACCAAGGCGGGCAATCCAATAGCTGTTCAATTGCGAACGATTTAACTGGATTGTTAAGAACTCTTAGCACCAAGGTGCTATTTGGAATATCAAGAGTGCATAGGATTTCTTTGTCACCTTCAAACAATTTCTTAATCTTTTCCAAATTCATATATGTTGTTCCTCCTTCAAAGATAAAAATCGGGGCGACAGGATTCGAACCTGCGGCCCCATGCTCCCAAAGCACGTGCGCTACCAAACTGCGCTACACCCCGAAAAACGACCTCTACGGGATTCGAACCCGTGCCTTCGCCGTGAAAGGGCGAAGTCTTAACCGCTTGACTAAGAGGTCAAACAGCCCCAAATAGGACTTGAACCTACAACCTCCTGATTACAAGTCAGGCGCTCTGCCAATTGAGCTATTGGGGCAGGCCTCCCTGTTTTTTTGTATTGTTTTACATGTGATTAAACAGGGAAGTGTCACATGAGCCGATGTGAGTTGCGACCTCACTGCTCCCGTGGCCATCGGGACGTTGCAGGAGCGGGGCTCGAACCCGCGACCTTTTGGGTATGAACCAAACGAGCTACCAACTGCTCCATCCTGCATTAATGCGAGTGGCCACCCTCTTACCACTCAAAACCGCCCTCCACGATTGAAAATCCGTTAATTACTTGGCGGCACCCCTAAATGTTAGCCCACATAAATGTGTTTTGTTGCAATTTGCTTGTAAGCCTTGAAGTGCAATTCTTTCGCACTACCGTCATATGAGACGATATAACACATACCATCGGTAGACAACAACGCTTTATAATTCTCAAAAATGCGCATAGTATAGATGATTGACACTTCAGAATTTTCTGCGTGTGTTTCTAATAGGTGGTTGCGTACAGCTTCTACAGCTAATGCGTGAAATTCATTATTACTCACTGGAATAGGTCAAAAATGGAGTTAAACAGCGTGGGAATACTATTGACCGAATCGGTAGAATAGTGATAGGTTTTGTAGTCTTTCACAAACGCGGTGATAAGTTCGCGGTACTTATTCTGCGCTTCAACCATTGCCTTACGGGCTACTTCAATTTCTTCAGCGCGCGCCTTTCGTTCGTGCTTCTTAGCTTCTTCAGCTTCCTTCGCCTTCTGAAGTTCTGCTTCCTTTCGCATCTGTTCAGCGGCAAGTTCCTTTTCGGCAGTCACAAGAGCTTCTTCGGTGTCGTAGATTTTGTTGGTCATTTCAGAGTAAAACTTCATGTGATATATCCTCCATTGATATTTTAGTGCCTTTCGCTTTAGCACGTATATATTATAACATGTCTTACGTTATTTGTCAAGGGGTTTGCTTCAATCTCTCAACAATTTTTTTATATTCTTCTTCAGCCTTAGCCATCTGCTCCTTTAGTTTCTTTTGTTCCTTATTAATGGCACTTTGCGAGACTTGGATTAGATAATCAAGAGCCGCCTCTGGGCGTTTATTGTTATTAAGTGTTAACGCTGCTTCAAAACGTTGCTTTTCAAATTGCCATAGTTTTTTACTTGCATTAAAGCCAATAATGTCATAGCAAAATACAATATCTGTGTCATTTATTTGCTTTAAAAATGGAGACGTTGTATATGTGTTGGTAAAATGATTGTAATCTTTTTTATGCACAAAATTCCGTTTCTCTGCTAAAATTGCTACCGTATCTTTATTAATTACTATCCAGCGTTCTGGACAAACCGCGCTAATGCTTTTGAATTGATTAAATGTTAATTTGGTGTGATTGTTTAATTCGGTGGCTTTGTAGTCTTTGGGCATGAACTGAATAAAAGCATTTATATTGCCGCATTTATCATAGACTGTAGCAATATGCTTGCCATCAGTCGCGCTATTCCTATGGAATGTGCAACCGTTTTTCCATGCTGAATAATCTGTAAATTTTATTTCATGTTCTCTACACCACGAATTAAAGTTCATTGTTTCACTCCATTTTTGTTGTTTTGCTCCCATTTCGCCGCCAATACGGCGTTTTGCGTTCAGGCAACTTCTTTGGATTCCCGCTGGGAAGCATTATACCTTAGTCGTCTATAGTTTGCTTTAACACGCTAACTTACTTTTCAATCCAACGCCAGTACAACAAAGTCCAACAATGCCTCCCTTCTCGATGAATTGAATCATAGTTATCACGCCCGACTTCGATAGCACGTTTCCTCGCCTCATCAAGCGTTTTGAATGGTTCGCTACACAAATACCACATTGCCGATACCTCGTTTTCTTAATCGTACTAATAAGGCTGACGGAATCGAACCGCCAATTAAGTGCTGCTTATCGCAGAGAACCTCACACCTTGTTTGCTTTAGCTTAGTACATATAGTTTACTTTATATATCTTACATCCTTTTCGCCGCAATTCGGGCAATCTGCCGCTGACGCAATTCCTTTGAATATGCCAATGAGTTTGTACTCATCGGTTTCCCAGATGCAACCACACGTTTCACAATGGAAACGATATACAATCTTCGTATTTTGCTCATCGCCTTGACGGATAATATTAATCATGATATGCCTCCGTTTTCTTGAGCTTACCATCGTAGCTCGTCTTTAATCGCTGCGTCAAGATTGTCTATAAACGAGAATTTTTTATACTTTTTAACTAATGCGCCGACAGCACAGCAGTATAAAAATGCCGCAAGTCCAAGCACATCGTACCAATGGATTGTCATCCACAGAAATTTATATACTGGGCACATTGGTATCACCTTGTTTTCTTTGGCGCGCTAACACAAGTTCTTTCCGCGCTTCTTCGAGTTCATGTTGACAGTTCTGAACCATGCATTTCAGCTCTTCGTGTGTTTCCGCATAACCATCAAGAGAAATCAGCGGAACATCGTCCCGCTCTAACCCCTTGATTCTACGCTCTGCATCTTGTATCTGTTTTTGTAGATACTCGGAGTTCTGTTCCGTATAATTCTTGCTTATAATTTGATACAGTTCTTCATCAGGGTCAATTGGGCAAATAGCTATATCACGATTATGCTCGTTTATTGGGCATTTCTTAATGCATTCTTCAGTTGCCTTGAGCCCCAAATACCAAGGGCATTCCATTTTGTTTACCTCGCATCAGATATTCTATTTCCATATCATTTGCTTTAGTTGAGCAACTGTACCACAAATCTGGCCACGGCTTCTGCGTAGAAGAACGCTCCAAGCAGCACCCATGAACCGAAAAACACGATACCAACTGCTTTCGTTATTTTATCAAACATGACGCACCTCGTTTCCTTTAGCAAAGTAGTTAACTCCATTTGTTTGCATCAGCAAACAGCTTATCTGCCGTTGCGCACAGCAAAACAAACGCCAATGCTAATCCGCTTACTAAGCCAAGAGCGTAAAACAATAGGTTCATCACTTCTACCTCGTTTTCTTTAATTTACCAACTTATCAAGAATCTGCTGAACCCAATCCTCATCTTTTATGGTATGTCCATCAAACAATGTCGATGACCTCCCTCGGATTATCCGCATAATCGTTAGTGTCAATAATT
>JAUNIJ010000104.1:843-1492 GCA_030523485.1 Bacteroidales bacterium | reverse complement strand
AAGGTTACCTCAACGCCTTCCACAACAACCACCATTTCTTGTGGCATATCGGATAATTGTTGTATCAAATCTTTTACTGTCATGCTTCACCTTCGTTTGTTTAGCACAGTTCTGTTTCTGTACGACCTACACTTCCAATCTACGCACACGCGCCTTCCAATCTACGCACGCACGCGAATTGCTTCAAAATGCGCGCGCAAGGGTGGAAATTAAGAGACCTTCCAATCTACGCACGCACGCGAATTGCTTCAGCAAAATTGCACAAAACGTAGTGGAAATCTCACAGCAAAATACACAATTCGCGCTATGTTTTGTAGTGGCATAATTACAAACTTAATTTTCGTTCATAATTCATACCTACTTTTGGTGCAAACCCCTTAGGGTTCGCACGAGGCGGGCGTTGGACCTACACGCCTTCTAATTTTAAATCACATCGGGTACAAACCCCTGTTCGTGATATTTACGACCAAGTTCTTCACCGTAGGTGTCAATAAGTGCTTGTAATTCAATATTCTTTGCGGCATTTACATCTCTATCGTTGGTATTACCACATACCGGGCATTGCCACTCTCTAATATCCGTTGGCATTGCTTCTACTTTATGGCCGCAATGATGACAAATTTTAGAAGATGCGAAATATCTATCAACA
>JAUNIJ010000104.1:0-833 GCA_030523485.1 Bacteroidales bacterium | reverse complement strand
TCTTATTATGCCACGCGGCCTTGTATTTGAGCATGCTCAATACTTCGCCCATAGCGGCATCCGCAAGATTATCATGGGTGCGCGCGTTCTGTGCATTGGTTTTTGCATCGTCCTCTTTTTCAAGCAAACCTTTCACATCAAGACTTTCAATACCGATAAAATAATTCTTTTTGATAATGTCGGTTGTGATGTTGTTGTTATAGTCGGAACGTTTACGCGCGATTTTGCGATTAAGTTTGGCAATTTTTAGGCCAGTTTTCTTATAACCGTTGGAAATTTGCAATTCTTTATCTTTACGATGCGCTTCAACAAATTTCTGATTTCTCCAACCCTGTTGTTTACTCTGCTTCGCAGAGAGATATGCCAAACGTTCTTTTTCGTTATGTTTAAAACGCTTGTTTTCGTATTTGGTGCCATCAGACAAAATGGCAATATCTGCCACACCTACATCAACACCAATAGTACGATTGCTCATTGTGGAGATAGGTTTATACACATCAGACAGGGTGAAACAAATCCAATAATCACCGCAATTATCTTTTACGATTTTTACGGTTACCCTATCCCTTTTGTGCTTTGCGGCGTACTCTAAAAAATTGTCGGAATGATTCTCGCCAAAACGAAGATTTTTATTCCAACCTCTTACCTTGCATACACCAACTTTAGCCAGATTAATATAGAAAACATTATTGTTATCACTTGGAATGATTTTACCAAATGTTTCTGGATAACTATAACTTTTTCTTTCGCGGCAATAAGGCGGTTTTTGGAATTCAACAGGCAGTTTACCTAACGAACGCTTCATGTCTGCCATAAGGCCAACTTGACAAGTT
>JAUNIJ010000103.1 GCA_030523485.1 Bacteroidales bacterium | reverse complement strand
GCGCTACCGATTCTCTGCATAATCGTATGAAAATCTCTGTTGGTGCAGAGTATATACACAACCCCTTCGGACAAAAATATGTCGATCATATGATGTGGCGTTTAGGCGCAAGCTACACCTCGTCTTATATTAATGTCAAAGGTATCAATACCAATGACATCAGTATTACATGTGGCGTTGGTTTTCCCTTGCGTACCATCAAATCCATTGTCAATTTCAACTTTGAATATGGTCACATTGGCTCGCAAGTGTCCAATATGTTGAAGGAACAATACTTTAAATTTGGATTAAATATATCGATTAATGAGAATTGGTTCTTCAAACAAACAATTAAATAGCAGAGTTAGCAAACAGCAATTAAACTCTGTTTTTTTATCTACGTCCAAATAAAAAAGAAAATAATAAACTTATAGATGATATGACAAGCAAAAAATTTTTAGTTTTAGCTCTCTGTGCTACCGTGTTCAGCACAGGCTTTGTAAAGGCAACTGAAAAGAAAAAGAAAGACAAGGACAAAACCGTTGTTGTTGAAGCAGCTGAGAATCTTAAACTTGTTGATGAGGAGCAATGCAAAATCAACCTGAGTTTGTTCTATGAGTCTGCAAAGAATAAAAACTATGCAGAAGCTATCGAACCATGGAGAGCCGTATACAACGACTGCCCACAACTTTCTAAAGCAATCTATTCTTATGGTTCACGCATTCTTATTTGGCAAATTGACCAAGAGACTGACGCCACCAAAAAAGAAGCTCTGATTACTGACTTGATGAAGTTGTATGACGACCAAGCCAAATATTTTGGCAACGACACTCGTACACCAGTGCCTGCCATAATGGCATGGAAAGCTCACTATTCTTTAATCTATCGTCCTGACAACCTCGAAGAACCTTACGCATGGCTTAAAGAAAGCATCAGCTCGCTTGACCTTGCAACCGATGCCAGCTTTTTGCAGAATTTTGTAAGCACATCATATAAAAGATACAAAGCAGAAAATGCTGACGTAGAAGTGTTCATCAACGATTATATGGAAGCAATTCGCATCTGCGATGCTAATGCAAAAGACTCTACAAACAAAAATGCTGCTAATTATGGCGTGTTGCGTGAAAGCTTAGACGCTTTGTTCGTACAATCAGGCGCTGCCGACTGCGAGCAACTCGAGAAAATCTATGCCCATAAAGTTGAAGAAAATAAAACTGACATCGATTATCTAAAAACAGTAATCCGTTTCTTCAAACGTCTTCGTTGCACAGAGTCTGAAGTGTTCTTTGCAGCATCGAAATATGCACATGCTATCTCTCCAACCTATGAGTCTGCCAACGGTCTCGGAGCAATGTATTACAAGGAAGGTTCTTACAGCAAGGCAATTTCAATGTTTGAAGAAGCTGTTTCGATGGCAACAGAAAAAGAGGACAAAGGTGACGTGTACATGAAAATGGCATCTATCTACCTCAACAATCTTAAAAATGGTAGTCGTGCTTACGAGTGCGCTATGCGTTCGCTTGAATTCGTTCCAAACAATGGCTCTGCTTACATCCTTATTGCAATGGCTTATGCAAGTGCCACTGTCTCCGACGATGCCATCTTAAATCGCGCTCGTTATTGGGCTGCTGTTGATATGTTGCAAAAAGCAATCAGTGTTGACCCTTCATGCGCTGAAAATGCGAATAAATTAATCTCGAACTACCGTGGTAACTTCCCTAAAAAGGATGAAATCTTCATGCATCCAGAATTGAAAATCGGTGGCTCTTACACCGTAGGTGGCTGGATTGGCCGTACTACAACTGTTCGTGCAAGAAACTAACATGCCTCAATGGCAAAGATAAACGGCAATATTAAAAGCGTAGCAACTGTCTTTGTGATGGTTGCTATGCTTTTTTGTGTCGTTTCATGTAAGAAAAAAGTGCATGAATACACCGACTCTGTCGAAAATCGCGCACTAACACCAACACTTCGCGCCACCGACGTCATGACTACCGTGTCAGACTCTGGCATCACTCGTTATCGATTAACAACCCCTCTGTGGGAAATCTATGAACACGCAGAAGAACCCTATTGGGCCTTTTCTCAAGGATTGCATTTCGACCGCTTCGACCCTAATTTCAATGTCGATGCGCAAATCGATTGCGATCGCGCTACCTACTGGAGCGTAAAAAAACTATGGCATCTTGAAGGTAACGTAAAATGTACGAATCTTGAGGGTGAACGGTTCGAAACGCCTGAACTCTACTGGGACCAAAACCTCGAACGCATCTATTCCGATTCCGTCATTGTAATCTACAAACAAGACTTAAAAATTACTGGCAAAGGATTTGAATCCAATCAAACCCTAACCAACTATCGCATACTACTTCCTCAAGGTATTATTCCAATTAATACCGACGAAGAAGAAGAAACAACAGAAGAATAAATAGATTTGTGGAACATCTCCCTATCATAATAATAGCATTATTACTATCGGCATTTTTCTCTGGAATGGAAATTGCTTTTGTCTCGTCAAATAAATTGCGATTCGAACTTGACAACCAAAAGAAAACCTTCCTTTCGAGACTTTTGTCGCTCTTTTACAACCATCGCGACCACTTCATCACAACAATGGTTGTCGGCAACAATATCGTGCTTGTAATCTATAGTATGAAAATGGCTGAACTGTTGGAACCTTATTTAATAAGACTAAATCTCAGTTCAATACTTATCGTACTCATACAAACACTTATTGCTACAATTATCGTCTTATTCTTTGGCGAATTCCTACCAAAAACAGTCTTTCGCGGTAATCCGAACATGTGGATAAAAGTTTTCTCGCCGATTTTGTCGCTATTCTATATTTTGTTGTATCCAATAGCAAAATTCACAACATCGCTCTCCAACCTCATGCTCAAAATGCTGCACATCGAAAGCAAAGAAAAAAACGCACCTCTAAATAAAGTCGACTTAGACTATCTTGTTCAAGATAGCATAGAACAAGCATCGTCGCCCGATGAAATCGACAATGATGTTCGCATCTTTCATAATGCTCTTGATTTCTCCAACGTAAAACTTCGTGATTGTATTGTACCACGAACCGAAATCATAGCTCTCGACATCAACACCGCTACCATCGATGAACTGAAAGAAGCATTTGTCAATACGGGATTCTCAAAAATACTCATCTATAACGAAGATATAGACAATATCATCGGCTATTTCCATTCCTCCGACCTCTTCCGACATCCTACCGATTGGCGCGAACACATCCGTAACCTACCCACCGTACCAGAAACTATGGCCGCAAGCAAACTGATGGACACCTTTATGAAAGAAAAGAAAAGCATAGCTGTCATACTCGACGAATTCGGTGGAACGGCAGGCATTGTTACCATGGAAGACATCATGGAGGAAATCTTCGGTGAAATAGAAGACGAACACGACATGGTAAATGTCGTAATGAAAAAAATATCAGATACTGAATACATGTTTAGCGGACGTGTCGAAATCGATGCTATAAACCAAACATACGAACTCGACCTCCCCGTTTCTGACGACTATCTAACAGTTGCTGGTATGATACTACATCACTACGAAAAATTCCCGAAAATTAACGAAGTAATAACAATTGACCACTGGCAGTTTAAAGTGATTCAGGCAACAAACAATCGTATCGAAATGGTCAAACTCTTAGTGTCGTAGAACATCCTAAAAAACCGTCTTGAAAAAAATAGCGAAAAAATGCGTAAAATAGAAAGGAAAATACTACATTTGTAAGCCGTAAGCAAATGGAAAAATAACATTGGCTTATGTGTTCAAATACTTGATAATAAACACAATAAGAATAAGCATATAAAATGGCAATCTTAGGAAAACTGCGCAGCAAGGGCGTCTTGCTGCTTGTCGTAGTAGGCGTAGCCCTACTCGCTTTTATCGTGGGCGACTTTATTAGCAATAGTCAAAGTCTCAGAATGGACCGTAGGGCTTATGTAGGTAAAGTAAGTGGAGAAAAAGTAAAACTCCAAGAATACAACGAACGCCTCAACCAACTTACTGGTGTTTTCAAAATAGAATACGGCAGCCAATCGTTGCCTGAAAACGCCATGGAAAACATTCGTCAAAACACATGGGATGAAATCGTTAACGAACGCTTGATTCAAAAAGCCTGTGACGATCTTGGTTTAACAGTTTCTCACGAGGAATTAAACGACTTGATTTTGGGAAACAATCCAAGTCCATACATCACCGGACGTCGTGCTTTTACCAACCCTGAAACAGGACAATTCGACCGTAATATCGTTGCAGCTTTCGTGGCTCAAATCGACAACGACGCAATGGCTCAACAAATCGGTTATGAAGAATTGCAAAACTGGCGCTCCTATTGGAAATATTGGGAGAAAACAGTAAAAATGGCTCGTTTGCAAGAGAAATATACCAACCTTATTGCAAAATCAATCGTTGTAAATAAAATTGAAGCACAAGACGCTTACAACAGCAATAAAGTATCTGCAACCATTGTATTTGCCGCTAAACCATATGTTATGGTTTCCGACAGTGCAGTAAAAGTTGACGATGCAAAAGTTAAAGAACTCTACAACAAAAGAAAAGAACAATTCAAACAAGAAACTAACTGCGACTTGCAATATGTAGCAATCAATGTAGCTCCTTCACAAGAAGATTTCGACAATGCCTTGGCTACAATGCAAGAGCATCGTGCTGAATTCCTCGCAACAACTGACGTTGAAGAATTCGTTAATTACTATTCAGAAGAACCTTATTCCGACAACAACCTTGCTTCTGACGACGTCGATGAAGACTTGCGCGAATTTGCCTTCAGTGCTAGCCGCGACTCTGTTTTTGGTCCGTTCCTTGGCGCTGACAATACTTATAAAATGGCTCGTATCATCGAGAATGGCATCGTCGCTCCTGACTCTGTAAAACTTCGTCACATACTCGTGTTCCGTGAAGACGAAAAGCAAACAAAAGCTTTGGCCGATAGCTTAGTAGCAGCTATTAATAATGGTAGCGATTTTGCCGAATTAGCTGCTCAATTCTCATTAGCTCAGCAAACAGCTAAAAATGGTGGTGAAATCGGATGGGTACGTGAAATCTATCTCGATGAAAAAGAAGTGGCAGAAAAAGCTTTCAGCAAACCTGTTGGTGAACTTTTCACTGTCAACGCTATCAATGGCGCTATTCAAATCTTCCAAGTAACAGAACGTGGTGCTATGGTACCAAAAGTAAAATTGGCAACCGTCTTACACAAAGTTATTGCAAGCTCAAGCACACATAGCGCACTCTATCAACAAGCTAAAGACATCGCTTCTAACAGCAACAACACTGAAGAATTCAATAAAGCTGTTACCGAGAAAGGTCTCCTTTCTGCTACTGCAAAAAATGTTGAAATTAATAGTGGTCGAGTTAACGACTTACCTCAAGCCCGTCAAATAGTAAAGTGGGCGTTCGAAAACAAAGTCGGTGCCGTTTCTGACGTGTTCGAATGTGACGATCGCTTGGTTGTTGCCTCTGTAACACGCATCGCAGAAAAAGGATATCGTTCGTTGGACGAGGTTCGTCCTGAAATCGAAGCAGAACTTCGTCAAGAAGCAAAAGCAGAAATCTTGAAAAAACAAATGGAAGGCAAGAGCATCGAAGCATTAATGGCTGAGAACTGCACCGTTGACACCATTCCTGGTTTGACATTCAGCACACCATATGCTGGCGCATTAGGTAACGAACCTGTTGTATGTGCTTTAGCTCCACGTGCAGAAATAAACAAACTCTCTGAACCTGTTGCTGGTAACATGGGTGTCATTGTTTTCAAAGTAATTAGTAAAGAAGAAAACGATCGCGCTTACAACGAACAGGAAGAAAAAGCAATGCAAGCAATGCGTTTGCAATATGTAATTCCTTACCTCTCAATTCAATCGCTTCGCGATGATGCAAATGTAGAGGATTTACGCTATAAGTTCTATTAATACATTGTAGAACAACGCATAAAGGGAGGCTATATCCGCGCGATATAGCCTCCTTTGTTTTTGGAGGTGTGTCTTTTTGCTGTGATATGGTGCTTTTGGGTGTGTGGTGGATGCTTTTGTATCTGCGCAAACCATTACGTTACTATCAGCAACAATTTCTTGTGGAGAAT
>JAUNIJ010000102.1 GCA_030523485.1 Bacteroidales bacterium | reverse complement strand
GAAAACTTTCGTGCATCGCCACAAGAAATTATTTTCAGCATGAAAACTTTCGTGCATCGCCACAAGAAATTATTTTCGGCATGAATCACTTTGTTTCTTCGCGAAAAAATTAGCTCCAACACCTTTTTAAACGATTACAACACCGCCTACTTTTTTTACCATATAACTGATTAACATATGTTTACGAACAATTCGTTGCTTCTGTCAAAAGTTCAGTTCGAAATATTCCTACTCTATCGTAGGAAGAACTAAAAGAAATGATGTAATTTTGTTTATCGTAAATCATCTATCGTTTTGAGTAAACTACTTGTTTTTAACCCCGACCACGATTTAGCGCTTGCATCTGGCACACCAAACTACACTGCACCCCCAAACGCAACGGTGATAGCCAACGATTTAGCACATCTTTTATGTTGGAGCAACACAAATGACGTGGTAGTCAGCAATGAGAAATGTGTTGATGCTTATCGTTTGTTAAATGGAGGTTGTTCGACTACGTCATGGAAGCAACTCGATGTTTATGAGATGGTAGAACCATGGGGTTGGAATGAGTCGATAGCTCACAAATTACGACGGGAACATGTACCGACTCACTTGATACCTTCGGAGTCGTTGTTGCAAGAATGGCGCAACAATGCTCATCGTCGCATGGCTGCTAAGTTAGCAGAATGCTTAATGAATCACGACGTGTTGATGCCAAATCCAGCCATTGAACTTTTTACTATCGAAGATCTCGAACAGTTTGTCAATCAACACCATCAAGTGGTATTCAAAGCGCCATGGAGCGGTAGTGGACGTGGATTGATGTGGTGCAATGGCGAGTTGACGCCACAAGTACGCAACCGCTGTCTTAAACTTCTTACGACTCAAGGCAGTGTGATGGGAGAGGTTCGGCAAGTGGTGATTCAAGATTTTGCACTTGAGTTTTTTAAACCTCACGATGGCAACGCGATGTTTAAAGGTTACTCTGTTTTCAACACTAGCAATGGTGTTTACAAGCAGAACATTGTTGGTTCGCAAACATATCTGGAAAGCATTGTCACAAGATATGTGTCGAAAACACTACTAAGCCACATAATAGAACAAAGCATTGAGTTTATCAACCAGAATTTTCCGACTTACATGGGATGCCTTGGTATCGACATGTTTATTTATGAGTGTCAAGGATGTATTGGCATTAATCCTGCCGTTGAAATCAACCTCCGCAACACCATGGGCAACGTTGCACTTGAGTTAGCAAATCGATGGCTTGACCCACAGGTTGTTGGCACCTACTCTATCGACTACTACCCCAATTCTCACGATTTATTGAACGATCATTACCTCCGTTCAAAAACGACCCCATTGGAGATTAAAGAAGGAAAAATTGTTGGCGGATATCTCTCTTTGTGCCCAATAAACGAAACGACTCACTATCGTGCTCGTATTGACATCGTTGCAAATAGAAAGGGCCTTTGAAACCCAAAGACCCTTTATAAATATTTAATATTGTATTGTATTCGGCTACAACATTTCCTCGTCGACAACGAGGTTATCGATAATGAAGTTTCTGCGTTTGTCCGTGTTGTTACCCATATAAAATGAGAGCATGTCGTGTGTTGGACCATCTTCTTTTCTAAGATGTACTTGGTCCAGACGCATGTCTTTTCCGATAAACACGGCAAACTCGTCGGCTGAAATTTCACCAAGACCTTTGAATCGCGTGATTTCCGGTTTCGGTCCTAACGCATCCATAGCTTCTACACGTTCCTCTTCACTGTAGCAGTATCGTGTTTCTTTTTTATTGCGTACACGAAAAAGTGGTGTTTGTAGAATATAAACGTGTCCTTTTTTCACAAGGTCAGGGAAGTATTTCAAGAAGAATGTCATCAATAACAATCGAATGTGCATGCCATCGACATCGGCATCAGTGGCAATAATAACTTTATTATAACGCAATCCCTCGAGACCTTCCTCAATGTTTAGTGCTGCATTCAACAAGGCAAACTCTTGGTTTTTCCTTACGTCTTGTGCTGTTGCAGAGAAACTGTTGAGTGGTTTACCACGCAACGAAAAGACAGCCTGTGTTTCTACGTCACGAATTTTAGTAATGGAGCCACTGGCAGAATTGCCCTCGGTGATAAAGATGCAGCTATCGGCTCTGCGATCGCCTTTATTGTCGTTAAGATGTATGTGGCAATCGCGTAATTTATTGTTTCTGAGACTAATTCGCTTCTTTGTATCACGGTCTTTTTTAGTGATAATGTCGATTTCTTTCCTTTCTTTCTCCGAGTTTTGAATCTTTTGCAAGAGAATGGCTACCATCTCTTGGTTTTTATGGAGATAGTCGTCGACATTATACTTAATAAAGTCGCCTATGAACTTATTAACAGAAATAGCGTCTTTATCTAACGGATTGACGGTGCGAGAACCAAGTTTTACTTTCGTTTGTGCCTCAAACTCTGGTTCCTGTATATTGATATTTATAGCAGCCACCAAGCCATTACGAATATCATTTGGATCTTGGTTTTTGTTGTAAAATTCTTTGATTGTTCGTGCTATCCACTCTTTAAAAGCGGCTTGATGGGTGCCACCTTGTGGTGTATATTGTCCATTTACAAACGAGTAGTAGTCGTCGCGGCTTTGATTGGTGTGGGTAAAAGCGATTTCGATGTCGGCATTTTGGAGATGCACGAGTGGATAAAGCGCATCGTTGTCGTCAAGATTGGCATTTAAGAGGTCGACTAATCCGTTGCGCGAATAAAATTTCTTACCTTTGTAAATCAGCGACAAGCCTACGTTGAGATATGCGTAGTTAGCCAACATTTGCTCTACATACTCATCACGAAAATTTATATTTTCGAATATCTCGGCATCGGGACGAAATTCTATCAAGGTGCCTTGTTCTGTGGATGGAGTCGGTGTTTTATCTTCTTGTAGTTTTCCTCGACTGAAGATTACTTCTTTTGCCATACCATCGCGATAACTGACAGCACGAAAATAGGTACTGAGTGCGTTGACAGCTTTGGAACCGACACCATTCAAGCCCACAGATTTCTTATAGCTGTTTGAGTCGAACTTGCCACTGGTGTGTAGTGTCGAGAGTGTTGTGGCAAGGTTGCCTTGAGGAATGCCACGTCCATGGTCGCGCACAGAGACAAGTCCGTCTTCAATATTTATTTCTATTTGATTGCCCACATGAATTCGAAACTCATCGACAGAGTTGTCAATCGTTTCTTTCAACAACAGATATAGTCCGCTTCCTTGGTCAGACCCGCCATGGGTGTTACCAATATACATACCTGGACGTTTGCGAACGGCTTCTAATCCTTCAAGCGTAACGATGTTCTTATCGGTATAGTCGCTTAAGGACATCTCGTTTAAATCAATCTCACTCATCGGTTTATGCTGATGTTGTTTTTTTCTGATGCAAATTTACGAAAAAAAATCATAAGGTTTGTCGGCGTCTAAGTATGCGACGTTCTACTTTAGCACACACTCTTTCAACAATATGAATAATAGGCCACAGATGCATTCGTTTCAAACGATTGTATTGTTCGGTAGCAAAGCTATAGCGTTCATAATCACACAATATAGCATCTGGAACTAATTCTGATAAGACACGACGGCGTTCTTGTGCAACTGTGCCATCGGCTTTTCCTGCAGTTTCCGAAATACCAGTCATGTCGAAATGTGTAACATCGATATCGACATAAGCAAGTTCATCAGGTAGCAATGCTGGTGTATGTTCAACGCCTAATGCAATGACTTGCATATACCATTTCCAATCAGCCACAATTCGTAAGGTTTCATCGTAAAAACCGTAGCGTTCAAATAAATCACGACGTATATAGGCACAATCGTGATTGAGGGTACCACGATAGAAATAAGCAAAATCAAGTCGAGTGTTGCCACCGCAGTTGTCGCGCAGTTTTACTCCAGAGGGTAGACATTTAATCATGTTGCCATAGAGAATAGCAAGTGGACGTTCTGCGTTTTTCTTATCCAAATAGTTTAGCATACGTTCTGTGCTGTCGGTCGCTGCAAGTGTATCGGCGGAGTTCAGAATCTGAATATAGGTACCGTTAGCTTTACGAATGCCTTTATTCATTGCGTTGTAAATGCCTTTATCTGGTTCCGACACCCACACTACATTGTTGGCATTTTGTGCATATGCTTTAATTTCATCCACGCTGCCATCGGTGCTGCCGCCATCGATAATCACATGTTCTATTTGGTCAAACACCGTTTGTTGCTTTACACTTTGAAGCGTTCGACGAAGACCTTCCTTGTTGTTATAGTTGATTGTAATTATAGAAAGTTTCATAGATACATCTATTAATAATGTAGGGTGCAAATTTAATAAAAAGTTTGCTATTAGACTGTTGCCAACCGCATGAATTATTGCAGTGAGTGCGCCTTTCTCGCATCGTGGTATCGCTCAAGAAAAGTATCACAATATTGAAATATTTTATTTTGAGAAGCAAGGAAGAAACAGGTGTTATTTATTGTAAAATTGTGTTACCTTTGCAACTCATTTCAAACTGCCATTAGGTGAGTTAAAACTCTGATAACGAATAAAATCAACAAACATAATTTATATGTCCTATCACATTAAAGAAGTTTTTGCACCTCGTTTTTTTGAGACCATCAAAAACTATAACAAGAAAGACTTTGTATCCGACATCATGGCGGGTATTATTGTTGGTATCGTTGCTATTCCTTTAGCTATTGCTTTTGGTATTGCATCGGGAGTAGGTCCTACCGAAGGTTTGGTAACAGCCATTATTGCGGGCTTTATCATCTCTTTTCTTGGTGGAACAAAAGTACAGATTGGCGGTCCAACAGGTGCCTTCATTGTCATTATCTACGGTATTATTGAGCAATTTGGAATTAGTGGCTTGACTATCGCCACTATCATGGCAGGCTTATTATTGTTGATAATGGGTTTCTGCAAATTAGGTAGCATTATTAAATTTGTCCCCTACCCTGTTATTGTTGGTTTCACTGCCGGCATAGCCTTGACTATTTTCTCTACCCAAATGAACGATTTCTTTGGATTGGGGATAGATAAAGTGCCATCTAGTTTTGTTCAAAAATGGATATGCTATGTTAACAACTTCACATCAATCAACATATGGTCATTAATCATAGGCATAGCAACAGTGTTGATTATTGTGTTGATGCCCAAAATTTCCAAAAAGATTCCAGGTTCGTTGGTCGCTATTGTAATAGTGACGGCTACAACATACCTTATTAAACGCTTCACAGCATGGGAGGGTGTGTCAACCATTGCCGATCTATACGAACTACCAACCTCCATTCCAGCACCTCACTTACCAGATATGAATTTAGCAGAAGGCGAAAATCTTTTTGGCTTGATTCAAAAACTTTTCCCCGCAGCCTTTACTATTGCTATGTTGGGCGCCATCGAAAGTTTGCTCTCTGCGATGGTAGCAGATGGTGCGATAAGTGACCGACACAACTCCAACACCGAATTGATTGCTCAAGGTTTTGCCAATCTTGTAGTTCCATTCTTTGGTGGCATTCCTGCTACTGGCGCTATTGCACGTACGATGACAAACATCAACAATGGCGGTAAAACACCTGTTGCTGGTATCGTCCACACCCTCGTGCTTTTAATCGTGTTGCTCTTCCTCGGCACATTAGTCGGCTATATTCCTATGGCATGCCTTGCTGGTGTGTTGGTGGTTGTCAGCTACAACATGAGTGGATGGAAAAGTATTGTAGCAATGGCAAAAAATCCGAAATCCGATTTTATTGTTATGTTGGTAACTTTCATCTTAACGGTTATCTTCGATCTTACCGTTGCCATTGAAGTTGGTTTGTTGCTTGCTATTGTTATATTCTTGAAACGTACCAGCGAATCGGTAAATATCAAGAAATTCCACAATGAAATTGACCCAAATCAAGAATCCGATTTGACACTTCATGAAGAGGCACTGAGCATTGCCCCTGGTATTGAAGTGTACGAAATCGATGGCCCTTATTTCTTTGGCATCGCAAATAAATTTGATGAAATCATGCAAAACGTTGTTGGTGAGAAACCTAAAGTGCGTGTAATTCGTATGCGTAAGGTTCCATTCATCGATTCAACCGGTTTACATAATTTGGAAAATCTT
>JAUNIJ010000101.1 GCA_030523485.1 Bacteroidales bacterium | reverse complement strand
ATATCTTAATGGTCATTACTCGGAAGACGCTTTACTATTCTTTGATAATTACGAAGGGTTAGGATTCGAGCAAACAGCGATGTATAAAGGTCGCTATGCAATATTAACTAAACCATCGCACGTACAAACTTTACAACGTTTTGTGGACTACAAAACAAACATGGGTTATGACGTTGATGTCTATGCTAATGAATACGACGTAATGGGTGCTGGTGATACTCGTGCGTTTTTAAAAACTCTTTACGACAATCCCGACACTCGTCCTCGTTTTGTATTACTTGTTGGAAACAACACGGAGATTCCAATGTCAGCGGGCGTGTGGGAAGATACCAGTAATCCTCCTACCGATATCTACTATGCTTGTTTGAACTACAACAATCCAAATGCAGAAGACAAGAATTTGACCCCTTCTGTACATGTTGGTCGTTGGCCAATCACAGAGGAATCTGAAATTATCAATATAACAAACAAAACAATAAAAACCGAGTTGGGTCTAGGTGACGAATCTCGAATCAATCTTCAAACAAGTGCGTTCTCTGGTATCGGTAATCCAAATAGACAAGGAGTTCCGTCTGTTTCCGAAGGACGAGCGTTTCTCAACTCACTTCAAAATATACAGAATAAAGCGTTCAACCAAATATCATATACGTTTACGTTGGTAAATGGTATGACGATATCGAATCCTACAAGCATCATATCGCAACGCCTTGCCAACAACACATGGATAACGCTTTATAGAGGACATGGCGGTTTTAACCAGTTGGGAGCCCCCTATCTGTTTGGACAAAATGAAATTATTGCTTTAAACCAAACTAATGTTGATTATTTCCCTTTTAGTTTCGCCTTTGCTTGCAACACAGGAGGATGTACATTGTACCGTTCTTTAGCTAGTTCATTGGCGTTTTATAACACTTGTTATGACGAAAAAGGAATGGTATCTCATTTTGGTGCTAGTGTAAAATCTCGTTTTCAAGCTAACAACAAGTCGAGTCTTTCTATATTCTCTCAATTATTAGACCAAAGAAACCGCACCATCACATCCATGACAATTGATGGTATGAGTAAGTACTTTCTAAATTGTAAAACAGACATAAAACGAAAGCAACTGAAAAAATATAATTTCTTTGGTGATCCATCGTTGTATATCTATGGTTTGAACCGCTTTACGGGTAATCCTATTAGTGCCCCATCAGTCACAAATAATCATGTTGCTTATCTATTTCCATCTATAGCTAACACTGAGATTTTTGTTTCCAATTCTACAAAAGAAGATGTTTTCGAGGTCAAGGTGTATAATACTTTGGGTGTTCTGATGTTTAGTTCCAATGAAAAACACCTTAATGTGTCAAACTGGCCAAATGGAATTTATATAGCACTATTATTGACAGAAAATAGCCAAACGATAGTAGAAAGATTTATTGTCAAACATAATAACTAAAATCATGAAGAAATTGATTAAGTGCTTAGCCTTGCTTATTACTTGTGTACTCTTAGCATCTTGTGATAGAGGAAGAGGAAAGTTATACATCTATAAAGATTTAACAATACAGGATGTTGACTATTGGGCAAACTATGAAACTGGTGATTCCATTGCTTTTGTAAACGAACAAAATGATTCAATGGTGTTTATTTTGGAGCGTTATAACAGATATACTGATCCGACTCAAGAGGAGGATGGTGTAGATAAAGAAGGAACAGATGATTTTTATGATATTCAAAGATCTATAGAAATTGGTATAAAAGGAAAGTCAAACCATAATTATTTAAATTTGCCAATTGAGATGGAGCAGTTAATGACTATTGTAAATCAGGTTTTTAGACTTGAAGTGGTTATTACGGAAATTGATCATCCGAGATCGAAAACTTGGCATGTTTTTTCTCGTAAAGCATAATTTTAAGATGTGGTTACCGACGATGGTTGCATGCAAGATTATTTAATTTTTGAATAGTATGATGATAGAACACAAAATTTTTTTGACGGATGTGAAGTTGTAAAAGATAAAGGTGCTATTTGGTGGCTAGATACAATTGGTCATACCTGGACACTTGTTGACTTAATGGAACGTTAGATGCATCACATTTCTTGTTTTCCATCGTGTTAGGCATTCTTGTGGCGGAATCAAAAACAACGAATATTAACACTGACCTCCATCGTTGGAGGCTTGTATAACAATAGATGCTTTCCATTGGGCATCAAACATAAACGAGCAGACGCCATCACACGGTAGCGTCTGCTTTTTTAAACAACATTATGTAAACGAGAATCGCTGGCACAAATTTGTTGTGATAGTAAGGTGTAACCAACAGGAGGATTAACGCTTACTTTGTTTTGCAAGATAGATTGATCATCAACTTGATTTACTGCAGAAGCATAACTTGCAAAAAGTGCTACCACACATAACAATGATAAATTTTTACTCATAGTTCCACTATTTTTACAGTTGTTTATTTAATTAATTCCACTGCAAAAACACTACTGCTTTTTATTCCCCAAAGCCCAGACGGTTAAATATAATAAACCCTGCGTTAAATAGAGTCAAGAAAAAAGACGATAATTTTTCTACAAAAAAAACACTATCTTTGTAGGCAAATAAATCATAGGGGAAAAATCCAAAAAGCGATGAAAAAAACAAAAACAATCGACATAAACGGACGCTTCACAATTGGCGGGAACCAACAGTTCTCACTATTGGCAGGCCCGTGTGTTATCGAGTCGGAGAGCCTCGTAATGCATACAGCAGAAACACTTAAGAAAGTATGCGAGCAACTAAATATCAACCTAATATTTAAATCATCGTTCGACAAAGCGAACCGCTCATCGCTCAACTCGAAACGAGGTCCTGGCCTCGAAGAAGGACTACGCATACTACAAAAAGTAAAGAGAGAACTCGACCTTCCCACGGTGACCGACGTACACGAAACAACCCAATGCCAACCCGTGGCAGAGGTTGTCGACATGTTACAAATCCCTGCGTTTTTATGTCGACAAACCGACTTGTTACTCGCAGCTGCTGCCACAGGCAAACCCGTTAACGTGAAGAAAGGACAATTTATGGCACCTTCCGATGTCAAACAAATTATCGGTAAATTCGAAGGAAGCGGCAACGATAACATCTTACTTTGCGAACGTGGCACCTCATTCGGTTACCACCGTTTAGTAGTCGACTTCTGCGGATTGCCAGAGATGCGAGCCATGGGCTATCCCATCGTGTTCGATGCCACACATGCCGTGCAACAACCTGGAGGTGAAATCACACGTGGCAATCGCGATATGGTACCCTATCTTATCAACGCCGCCTGTGCTATTGGCATCGATGCACTCTTTGCAGAAGTACATCCAGACCCAGACCATGCATGGAGCGATGCTGCCAACCAGCTACAACTCGACACCATCGAACCAATTCTACGCAAAGCGATTGCAATCGACAATATTGCCAAAAACATATAACAACAGCCATGCAACCAAAAGAAAAAATCGACATCATAGCACGAGCACGTGAAGTGTTCCAATCAGAACAAGCAGAAATAAGCTACGTCCTCGACCACCTCGACCACACTTTCAAAGATGTTGTAGAACTCATACTCAACACTACAGGAAAAGTCGTTATCAGTGGCATTGGCAAGACAGGACTCATTGGCAGAAAAATAGCAGCATCGTTAGCCTCGACAGGCACACAAGCCATATTCCTTAATGCTGCCGAAGCACAACATGGCGACCTCGGCATGGTGTCGCGTAGCGACATCGTTATTCTCATCTCCAACAGCGGCGAGTCAGAAGAAATCACACGACTTCCAGCTCCACTGAAACGACTTAACTGCACATTGATAGCCATGACGGGCATGCCACAGTCGACCCTAGCACAACAATGCGACTATGTGCTTAACATCGGCGTTCGCCGTGAAGCCTGTAAAATCGGACTTGCACCAACCACATCAACCACAGCCACATTAGTTATGGGCGACGCACTCACCGTCTGCTTAATGGAAGCGCGCAACTTCCAACCAGAAAACTTCGCACTCTACCATCCTGGCGGTGCACTTGGACGACGCATGCTGACACGTGTCAGCGAGATGATGGGAACTACAATTCCATCCGTCAACGAAGACACCTCATTACGCGATGTCTTAGTCGAAGTAAGCAGCAAAAAACTCGGAATGACACTAGTGAAGAACGCCGACGGCATTTATACCGGCATCATCACCGACGGAGACATACGACGCACTGTGCAACGCATCGACAACTTCCAGCAACTCACAGCACGCGATTTTATGACACCAAGCTTCAAGCACATCGACAAAAACAAAATGATTAACGATGCGCTCGACCTCATGAACAAGCATAAAATCACATCGTTGGCAGTCACCGACGGCGATCAACCCCATGCACCCATTGTCGGCATCCTTCACATTCACGACATCTACGGATTCGCCAAAAACAAGTAACACATGAAAAAAACAATCACCCTCATTTCTTTCATCCTCATCACCCTATGTGCCACAGCACAAGAAGCATTGGTCGGACGCTGGACAACCATCGACGACAAAACAGGTGAAGCACGTAGTGTAGTACGCATCTACAAAGCCACCGACGGACTTTACTATGGCAAAATCGAGGTGCTCTACGTACCCGAAAAATACCAAAATGTAGTGTGTGAGAAGTGCAAAGGAAACGACAAAGACAAACCAATACTGGGTATGGTCATCCTCCGTGGTATGAAAGCCGACGGCAACACACTGTTTGGAGGTTCTCTACTCGACCCAGAAAGCGGCAACTTTTACCATGGTAAGATTTCGTTAGAAAAAGACGGACGACTAAAACTTCGCGGCTCTATCGACAAAGCAGGTCTACTCGGACGAACACAATATTGGAAACGAGCACAATAAACACCCCATAACAACACCTATTAATTAACATCAAAAAAAACACACAATGAGTGAGAACCTTATGGCCAACTATATTTGGCTGATTAACACCATCGAATCGGGCGAATTTACGCTAAACGACATCGCACAAAAATGGGACCATAGAAACCCCTCACGCCCCTTTTCTACACGCACCTTCCACCGCTGGCGCGAATCGATACGAGAAGCATTCGGCTACGATATCAAATGCCGCAAAACAGGCTACGACTACGTCTACTTTGTTGAGAGAGAGGCACGCAACAATCGCAAAAACCAAGCTTCCGAATTTGTCATCAACAGCCTCAGCCTTTCCAATATTATCGCTGAGAGTGAAGATGTACACGACAAAATATTGCTCGAGACAATTCCCTCTGGCTACCAATACCTCAGCGGTATTATCGATGGCATTAAACGCAAGAAAGCCATTAAGATTGTTCACAAAAAATTTGTGTCAAAAGACGCAGAAGAATACCTGCTTCATCCTTATGGATTGAAAGTATATAAGCAGCGTTGGTACATACTTGCCTATGTACCGAGACGTAAAGCGATGCGCACATTTGCTCTCGACCGCATTTTCGACCTCAAAGTAACATCCCTATCGTTCAAAGAGAACAAAGAACGTGAAAACGTGGCAGCTTTTTTCGCCGACTGCTATGGTGTATTTCATACACACAAAGCCGAACGCATCGTGCTAAAAACCTATGGTCAGATGGCAGATTATCTACGCACACTACCATTGCACACCTCACAACAAGAAATCGAGAATGGTATTTTCGAACTATTTCTTCGTCCCGAAACAGATTTCATCAACGAGTTACTTTCACATGGGGCCAACCTCGAAGTACTCGAACCAGAAAGTCTACGCAAGGAAATGCACAAAGAAATTGCCAAGATGGCACGTCTTTATACAAGCAAAAATAAATAACAATATATATTTTATTTACCTTTCTTTGTATCTTTACCCAACTAATTCCTAAAAACTTCCACCATAAAAGCGAAACTATCTTTACCAAAGACGTTACTTACACAATTGGCTTTTGTGATAGCATTTGTTCAGTGTGCCTATTGTCAACAAAACAATGCTGTAGGATATCGTCAAGACATCGTTGTGGTTAGAACAGAGGTAAACACGTTCCCTACAATTAAAGGTGAAGTGTACAGAACACCTCTTGATTCTAATCATACACTCATTTACTAACGACAAACACCACATTTGCTATGAAATTCAATTTTAAAATCTTATTCTGCGGCATTC
>JAUNIJ010000100.1 GCA_030523485.1 Bacteroidales bacterium | reverse complement strand
AGTTTTGTAGCTAAGAAGCTATTACGGTAATTCGTTTGATTATGTACTTCATTTTTTTGTTGCAGCACATCTTCGTAATACGTAACAGTTTCAACCGTAGTAGATTTTTCCAATTCTTTTCCAAAAAGTCCGTCGATATTCCAATCGATAGACAACTGTCGTACTTTACCATTATAGTATGCGTTGAAAAGGTGGTTGCTGTAATTACTTTCTTTCACTATATCACTTAACATGCTCTCTGCCAGAACCCCATTTTTCTCATTATTCATTAGAAACCATCCATTACGAAGGTCTTTGGGGCTGTAGTCCCATTTATAGTAAGCACCAAAAGAATGATTCTCGTTTATCATGTAGTTAAATTGCAGTTGCGGCGCATAACAATTCCAACGGTTTTTGATGTCTTGTGTACTACGACCAACATAAACATCGTCACCAACAAGATAGAAGAGATTACTCGGAGAATTACCACGTGAATGCCCATAACTACTGCACCACAATGAGCCCGTAATATCAAGATTACCGGTACGAAAATTGACAGTGAGATTGTTCGCACCCGATAATCCATATTGATAGTAACCACTAAGTTCTTCTACAAACGACCAACCATCACCTTGTTTCTTTTTTGTAGTGATGCGCACCACAGCTTTTGTTGTAGCAGCATAGCGTGCACCAGGCGAAGTAATCACATCAACATGGAGAATATCTTCAGAGCGTAGACGGTCGAGTTCGTTCATATCCTGCACTTTGCGGCCGTTAATATACACTTCTGCTTGTCCACGACCGAACACCTCTACCCCCTCACCTTTTTCAGCTTTCAACATCGGCAACTTACCTAAAAGATCTGTAGCCGTGCCAGCAGTCTCAAGCGACGAACCAACTATAAACGTACGCATAGCATCGCCACTGACACGAGTCTTGGGTAACAAACTTTTCACCACCACTTCATTCAGTTCAATAGTCTTTGTGGCAGTGTCTGTTGCCACCTCTGTCTGTGGCTCTTGTGCCGACACCATCTGTAGAGTTGCTAAGCACAACACTACCATTACAATCCCATTTTTCATTTTCGATTCCATAAGCTATTTTAAACGATGCAAAATTACATTTTTTCAAGCAGTACTGCATTACCCCCCCCAAAAAAAAAGTTAAAGAAGACAAAAAAAAAGAAAAAAAACGTTCGAAACATTACATTTAATGTTTTGCAAGGCTTGTAAAGAGTGATTATTTGTTCACGTCGTTACCCTTTTCTAACTTTGCAACGATTTCGAATCGCGGACCAACGCAACAAGCATGAACAAACACAACAACATCGTCTTTTACATTCCACACGCCTCTATTGAAGACATCTACGAATCAGGATGGAATGTAACACCAGAGCGTATTGATGTTATCCGCCAATGAACCGATTGGTACACCAACTATCTTTTTAAAACCAACAATCCAAAAATAAGAAGCAGCCATCTATAAAAGAATTGAATTTTTCATGACAATAGACATTCTAAAATGGTAAAAAAGAGTAATTTTGTGCTTACAACAAAACAGCAAAACCAACAAAAATAAACGCTCTTGTTAATGAATAACTACTGCTACAAATACCCACGGCCTGCCGTAACAGCCGATTGTGTTGTGATAACTCGTGAAGCCGCGCCTCAAGTGCTACTGATAGAACGAGGTAACAACCCGTACAAAGGCTATTGGGCATTTCCTGGTGGCTTCATGGAAATGGATGAAACCATAGAACAATGTGCCATACGAGAACTCAAAGAAGAGACAGGAATGGCGGTAGACAACGGTATACAAATCGGGTGCTACTCGAAAATCGACCGTGACCCACGTGGACGAACACTGACAGTGGCATTCCTCATTATCATCGACAAACCTGTTAAAGTAGAAGGGTTTGACGATGCAGCAAAGGCTGCATGGTTTCCGATATCATCACTGCCAAAGCTAGCTTTCGACCACGACGACATTATTGCTGATGCACTGAAGAAGTATCATGAAGTGAAATAATCAGCCATTTAAAAGGCAAAAATATGGAAAATACACTATTAGAGCAATTCGAAGCGCTTCACGAGTTGTACAAAGAAGCGAATCCAACCGAGCTGAAGGACATCGAGCAATATGCAAAAATCATTTGTCTCGTACTGACACAAAACACAGAAGAACTGGGTGCATTGAAATGCCGACAACTTTTGGCTGAGGCGATGAAACTTGACCTTAAACGCCCTTCCTACCACTACTCCTCTATTTTATGGGCAGCCTGTAAAGTGGCCTCCACTTTTACGGAGTTTCATTTCGTGCCATTCCTAAACCTTTGGAATCCAACAGATAATTTACGTCAAGAAGACTACAAACAAAGCAAAGACAAAGAAGGGAAACTCTACCCCTCGTTGGCAGAACGTATGACAAAGCTTTGTCGTCAAGCACAACTCATCCGTCCTGAAGAGAAAACGACATTCACGTTGTCAAAAACCTTCGGTTACACGTCTATTTGTCCGATGTTAGTCACGAAAGTGACAACAGCTGAGAAGAATCACCGCAAGTTACATTTCGTACGCTTGTCACTCAGTAATGGTGTGGAAGTGGAAGCCGAAGCACATGCTTTACGCGCTAACCCATTGGAACCTTCCGACAAACGACATTATGTGAACGTTGGTCAAGTTTACAACGTACTGCTTCGAGAAAAAAGCGAACCAAAAAGCTACCGTTTAGTCGATGCCGTGCTCTCAAAACAGCACATTACTGAGGTGTTTACCTGTCAAGTGGGTTATGTGGAACATATCGACAAAGAGCATGGACACATACACATCTACGATGGTTTTTCGCGTCACTTTGTCTCTGAAGGGCAGAAATTTATCAGATGCGCAGAAGGGGATTTTGTCAGTTTCATTCCCGTGGTGCCTCGAGAGAGTCGTTTCAAGAAAGCTATCATCGTGACGACAACACAGACACAACATACACTTTACGAACAGTTTCCGCCACGCGAGGTGATAATTACCTATGTAAACGAAGAGAAAAATTTTTGTCGTTGGGAGTTGACCAACCCCGATAAGCCTGTTGTAGAGCAACTCTCACCACTGCAAGTTGCAGAAGGAGAAACGCCAACACCTTTCACCGCTGGATTTATCGACATCGACAAACTGCAGTCGTGGTCGGTGCCTGTTGTCAAGGGTCAAAAATTTGAATGTATCATTTTTTTGAAGCGCAACAAAGAGAAGCATAAATTTCCGATGCTTGTAGTAGTAAAGGCATAAAAACAAAGAGTATCCTGATGTTTCAGGATACTCTTTTTTAGTTTTCAGCGATAGGCGTTTAGGCATCATTTAGCCTCATAGCCTACCGGGTTGTTCATAATAGGGTATTGTAGGTGGGTGAGTTGCAACATTTCGCGGATGCGTTCAACATCCATTGTAGCACGTGGTACAGTAGCCAATCCTACTGCTTGGCAGTAAAGATTGATATTTTGACAAGCGATGCCAGCGTCGACCATGCACATCTGCCTTGTCCTACTTTCGTCGCCTGGCATACGTTCCAAATCGTAGACAAGTACTAATGAGACTGGTGCCGACATCACAAATTCCTGACGAAATTCATCACCTTCGTGGTTCGACATCAGCAGTTTGCGAAGGTCACCATTAAACACGAAACGCAAGAGATTTTTCTCTGGGATATATTCGTATGCACCTTTTGGGGTGAAGACAAAGAGACGGATCTCTTGACAATTACGTGCTGTGGGGTTAGTGGTGTGTTTCGCATCGCGTTGCACTCCAACAGCAGCCCAACAAAGGTTGCTGATGGTTTGTTCTGAGAGCGAAACATCAGAGAAATTTCTCACTGAATGACGAGTTGCTAAAGCTTCAACAAGTGTCATTCCTTTTTGTTTCTTTGTAAGAGTTGTCTGTGGTGCTGGTAACACAATATCTTGTGCTGTAGCAGTTAAAGTGGCAAAGAGCACCAACAGAGAGATGAGGCTTTTTTTCATTGTGTATGTGTTTTATTTATGTTCCAAACGGTAGCCAAAAGCACGCAACTTTTGCTCACGGTTACGCCAGTCGCGTTCTGTTTTTACAAACAGTTCGATATAGACTTGTTTGCCAAAGAATGCTTCGAGGTCTTTTCTCGCCTCGATGCCAACCTTACGCAATGCTTTGCCACCCTTACCAATTAGAATGCCTTTCTGCGATTCGCGTTCGCAATAGATAACAGCAGAGATTCGTATGATGTTTTCTTCTTCTTTAAAACTCTCGACAGCTACTTCTACAGAGTATGGAATTTCTTTGTCGTAGTTAAGAAGAATTTTCTCACGTACGATTTCGTTGACAAAGAATCGTTCAGGTTTGTCGGTCAGTGCATCTTTATCAAAGAAAGGTGGTGAGACGGGTAGTAATGCTTTGATGCGGTTGAAGAGGTTGTCAACGTTAAACTTCTCAGCGGCAGAGATAGGGAACACCTCAGCTTGTGGTAGTTCGGCATGCCAGAAATCAACTAATTCCTCTAATCGTTTTTGATCGATAAGGTCAATTTTATTGATTATCAGAATAATTTTTGTTGGCGACGTAGTGTCAGCAGCCATAGCTCTTACTTTCTCGAGGAAGAAAGCATTTTTTTCGGCAGAATCGACGACATCAGTTACATAAAGCAAGATGTCGGCATCGGTGAGCGCTGACTGTGAGAATTCCAACATCGACTCTTGCAATTTATAGTTAGGATGCAACACGCCAGGGGTGTCGGAATAGACGATTTGAAAGTCGTCGCCATTGACAATGCCCATAATGCGGTGACGTGTGGTTTGCGCTTTCGATGTAATGATAGAAATACGCTCACCTACCAACGCATTCATTAGTGTCGACTTGCCAACGTTCGGATTTCCTACGATGTTAACAAATCCGGCATGGTGTTCTGTTGCTTCCATTGTGTGTTAGATGTACTGTTCAACATTCCATACAAACGCACGAATACCAACGGCGGTATTGCGTTTGTCAAGTTTTTTTACAGCTTCGAGCAATGCTGGCACTTTGTCGTCATCAACAACTGTGATGATAGCAGAGTTCATTTCAGGCCAGGTGTGTGTGCCGCGACGCGGTTCGCCCCCGTTGGTGCCACGTCCTTGAACTTGTTCAAAGAACGTGAATCCAGAGATGCCCAACTCGTCGAGCATGTACTCTACGCGTTCAGTGTTAGCTTGGTTGTATACGATAAATACAGATTTCATTGTGAGGTTTTAAGTTTTCAAAAGTTTCCAATTACCCCACTTGAAATGTGGGGATAATCGGAAACTTCTTGGTTAATATTATTTTTCGCTATTTTCTGTTGTTTCAGCATTGTCGGCGTTGAGTTGCATGAATATAAACTCACGGCGGCGTTCTTCTTGACGATCTTTATCGCTCTTAGTCATCAATGAATAGAAGACAGGCACAATGAGCAACGTGATGAGAGTGCTGACAAGCAATCCTCCAATGACAACAATACCCATTGGTTTCCACATCTCAGAGCCAACACCACTGCTGACTGCCATAGGCACCATGCCTAAGATGGTGGTGAAAGCGGTCATCAATACAGGACGTAGACGGCTTGCGCCAGACAATTCAATAGCCTTGTTCATTTCAAAGCCACGCTCACGCATGAGGTCGATGTAGTCGACAAGCACAATACCATTCTTTACTACGATACCTACCAACATGATACATCCAAGTGCACCAATCATATCCAACGACGTGTTGGTAATAAGGAGCGCTATGATGACACCAGAGAATGCAAATGGAACGGCAAGCATAATGATAGCAGGTTTCGAGAGCGACTCGAACTGCGATGCCATAACAATGTAGACTAAGAGGATGATGAGCACTAAGAGTGCGCCCATATTGCTAAAGTTTTCCTGTTGGTCTTCGTAGCTACCACCAAGACGAACGACAATGCCTTGTGGTAAAGAGGTCTTATCAACCACGGCTTGCACTTGTGTGGCCAACTCACCCAGTGAGGTGTTATAAGGTGTAACAGATACTTTAACATAACGTTGACGACTCTTACGCTCAATAGTAGGAGGAGCCCAATATTCGCCCACAGTGGCTACTTCGCTAAGTTTTACCGAACGTCCTGTTGGGGTTGGAATGGTGAGGTTCTCTATATCTATTGTTGAGTTACGATCTTCTTCGGTAAGACGAACTTTAATATCATATTCATCTCCGTCTTCTTTCAGATATCCAGCACTCATACCATTGACACGATTACGCAGATAAGTCGAAATGAGTGCAGAACTGAGTCCTAAACGTGAAGCTTTTTCTTTGTCAATAGTGATTTTGATTTCTGAACGGTCTTTGTCACGACT
>JAUNIJ010000099.1:3233-6381 GCA_030523485.1 Bacteroidales bacterium | reverse complement strand
CGAATGCAGTTATTTTGGTTATAATAAGAGCTATTGTTGATAGTGTGATAGCTGTTGCCATCCACTTTTTGTTGATACGTTCTTTAAAAAAGAGTGTCGCAGTGAGTGGAAAAAATACAGTGGCAACACGTAATCCCATTGATAAAAAACCGAGGTCGTTTATGAAACTTCCTTGAGTAAATAAAGCCGCTAATGATGCCAAGAATAACAATGCAAAGGTAATGAATCTTTGTGTTTGGAGAGTTCTTTTTTCAGTTACAAGTTTTGGAAAAAAACGGCCAACTACATCTCGTGTAAGAATGGTTGTTGCTCCTAGTGTCAGCCCAGCTCCACCAACAATGGCTGTGATAATAATGGTGCCTAACATAATTCCTCCTAATAGTGCCGGCATATGATGGATGGCAAAAAGAGGAAACGCTTGTGCGGTGTTGTCGATAACACTATATATGAAGGGTGAGTTGATGTTTATTGATACTTGTTCTGTTGTTGTGATATAGTGACCTCGCATAAACAAACCGATGAATGAACATGCTAAGCCAACTAAGATGGCCATGATGGCAGAAAGTAGAGTACCTTTTCTTGCTGTGGCGGTGTCGCGTGCAGCCCATATGCCTTGTGCATAGCTTTGTGTGCAAACAACACCCAATACGACAGAAAGTGCGGAACCTAAGTCTTTGTTGATGCCTCTTGCAAATGGGTTATGGTAGAGGGTGTTGAATTGTTCTGCGTTTTGAGTGAGTTGCATTATGTGTTCAACGTTTGTCATTAATTCCTTGAAACCATTCGATAATATTAAAACAACAAGACCCCCGAATAATGAGGTAAGTAGTAAAAGTGTCATTTTTACCATTCCACCTAAGCCTGCACTCCATGCACCTCCAAATAAAACAAAGCAAAGCATAGCGCATGCTGATAGAAGGCTTGCTACATAGAAGTTACATGGAAAGAGTGTTGTTATGATGGCAGATAGCGACAGGTTTTGAGCAACGATGCTTAAGAAAATACCTAAACAACAAAGTAGAGAGGACAGCACTTCGATTTTATCACCGTAAGCAGTACGTATCACCTCTGTCACTGTTGTGCAACCGCTGTTTCTAAGTGCTTTAGTGTAAGGGAATGCTAATAAAAGACATCCCATCGCAGCACCAAAAGTAAACCAAAGTGCTGAAAAACCAAATGAAAAAGCGAGTTGGGAGGTGCCAATAGTACTTTGTCCGCCTATCAGTGTGCCAAGAATAATGCCACCACAAATCCAACTATTTGCTTTGCCACCAGCATGTGACCAATCAGCGTGATTTTTAATCTTTTTGCCAGAGGTAATGCCTATGATTTCGATGGTTGCTACCGAAACCACAATTCCTATTATATGTAATAGGGTGGTGATATGCATTTTTATTTACGAGTTGTTATAGTGATGTTTTTCTTTTAAAACTTATTTGGCTGACAAATAAGCCGAGAATTACAATGCTAATGCCAACCCATTTTATCCAAGGCAATGATTCACCAAACATTATCCAAACAAATAATGCTGTGAATCCTGGTTGGAGATTTGAAAAAGCTGCAGCACGAGTGATGCCGATGGTACGAACTACACCTGCATAAAGTATGTAGGCTGTAGTGGAGGCAAAAAGTGCAAGCACCAATACCGAACCGAATGCAGTCCAAGAAAATGTCATTTCGTGGATGTGTGGCAAATCGACTAAACACCATGTTGGGTAAAAGAATAATAAACTAGAAAGATGAACGTAGAATACAATGGATACATTGTTATAGTGCGATGGAACTTTGCGCAAAGCAACATTATATAGTATGGCTGTCGTAATACAAATGATGACTAAAACAATGCCCAATGGCTTTACAACCAGTTGCTCTTTTTCAAAAATAAGTAACATGACGCCACACAGCGAAACGACTATTCCAACGATGTTATTCCATGTAAATTTCTCTCGTAAAAAAGCGTAGGCAAAAAATGGTGCAAACAATGGCATTGTCGAGAGCATGACACTAGCTAAAGTGGGTGAAAGTAGTTGCAATCCATAAGTCTCGCTCACAAAGTAGATAAAGGGTTGAATCATACCTGTGAGGATGAAAAAACGTCGGTCTTTTTTCTCCATCGGTTGCAGTTGCTTCGTAGCTTTAGCGTAGATGAACATAAATAACACAGCTAACGAAATACGTAGGGTGATGATAGAGAGTGGACGAAAGTCTTTTAGAGCTTGTGCGGTAAACACGTATGACACAGCCCAAATACTAACTGCAATGATAACGGCAAAGTATGACCCGATGTTATTGCTTGCTTTCATATCTTTAGTTCAAAAAAAGATGCAAGTCTAAGTGTTAAGTTAGACTTGCATGGGTATAGTTGTTTGCTTTATTATCTATTTATTATTTAGCATAACTTACAGCACGTGTTTCACGTATTACTGTAATCTTTACTTGTCCAGGATAGGTCATTTCATCCTGAATCTTCTTTGCAATGTCGTACGACAATGTTTCGACGGTTTTGTCGTCGACTTTGTCGGCTCCGACAATCACACGTAATTCTCGTCCTGCTTGAATAGCATATGTCTTGATTACACCTGGATATGAGAGTGCTAATTTTTCCAGATCATTCAAACGTTTGATGTATGCTTCTACAATTTCTCGACGTGCTCCAGGACGTGCTCCAGAGATAGCGTCGCAGACTTGTACGATAGGAGCGAGCAATGAAGTCATTTCTATTTCGTCATGGTGCGCACCGATAGCATTGCAGACATCTGGTTTTTCTTTAAATTTTTCAGCGATGTTCATACCGAGTATTGCATGTGGCAATTCGGGTTGGTCGTCAGGTACTTTACCAATATCATGTAACAAGCCTGCACGTTTTGCTTTTTGTGGATTTAGTCCTAATTCTGCTGCCATGATGGCACATAGGTTCGCTGTTTCGCGAGCATGTTGTAATAGGTTTTGTCCGTAGCTTGAACGATATTTCATTTTGCCGATGAGACGTATTAAATCAGGGTGTAGACCATGTATACCAAGGTCAATGGCTGTACGTTTTCCAACTTCAACGATTTCTTCTTCAACTTGTTTCTTTGTCTTAGCTACTACTTCTTCGATACGTGCTGGATGTATGCGTCCGTCAACTACTAATTGATGTAGTGCCAAG
>JAUNIJ010000099.1:0-3219 GCA_030523485.1 Bacteroidales bacterium | reverse complement strand
TCTTACAGGGTCGAAACCTGAGAGTACAATTGCCTCTGGTGTGTCGTCAACAATGATTTCAACACCGGTAGCTGCTTCAAGTGCGCGGATATTGCGTCCTTCACGTCCAATGATTCTGCCTTTAATCTCGTCAGAATCGATGTTGAATACAGTAACTGAGTTTTCAATGGCAGTTTCTGTTGCCACACGTTGGATTGTTTGAACTATAATGCGTTTTGCCTCTTTGTTTGCACTCATTTTAGCCTCTTCCATCATTTCGTTAACGTAGGCCATCGCAGATGTTTTTGCTTCTTCTTTAATGGTGTCGATGAGCTGGCTTTTTGCTTCTTCTGGCGTTAATCCTGATATTGCAGAGAGCTTTTCTTGTTCTTGTTGTTGGAGATTGTCAAGTTCACGTTTTTTGTCTTCCACAATTTCCAACTGTTTGTCTAAGTTGGCTTTTATAGCATCTACAGCGCTGTTTTTGCGTTGTAAATCACTTTGTTTTGCAGCTAGGCTTTGCTCACGTTGTTGTAAGCGTCCTTCTGCCTGATTCATTCTGTTTTCTTGTTGTTGGAGTTTGTTGTTGCGTTCTGCAACTTCTTTGTCAAACTCTGCTTTGAGGTTTAGAAATTTCTCTTTTGCCTCAAGCATACGATTTTTCTTAAGGTTTTCTCCTTCATTTTTTGCTTCTTCAAGCAGTTGCTCGGCTTTTTGTTGAGCATCTTTAATTTGGCTTTCCGATGTTTTTCGCGTCGCTGCTTTTACTACGATAAAACCTAATATAACGCCTATTAATAAGCCAACAATGCCTAGTATGATTGCTGTCATTTCTATTTATTCTTATTTATTTTCATTAGTAATTAAATGCCTGTTTGTTCGTTTCTACTGCCAATGCCTTTGTCTTTTTCTCGGCTGTGTAAGTGACAACAATAATCAGATCTTAAATTACGGCTTTGTGTTTTTTGAGTGTCTTTTGGCATCGGAGTTATTCTTTTGCGTCGATTTTAATGCGTCATCAATTTTATTTGTGAGCGCCTTTAAGCGATTTGCAACCTCTTGTCGGTCGTTATCGCGGCTACCACGCTCATAGCTTACCATCACTTCGTAAGCTAACATGGTAAATAGTGTTTCGCGACTGACATCTTTATGTCGATGTGCTAAATATAAAAATTCTTCATTTAGCAGTTGCTCAGCACGTCTGTAAATAATCTCTTCTTCTCTATCTACTACCAAGGCCAACGACTCACCACTTAATTTTACTGTTATTTTGAACTTGTTATCGTTCATAACATTCTATTGTTTATGTGTTTATCGTTAATTTAGTCTTTCAGTAGTTGTATGCAAGAGTCTATGTCGTTCACCAAACGGCTGATGCGTCGATATGCTCTTTTTTTATCTTCTTCTGATTGTCCAAAAGCTTTTGCCGTTTTTAATGTCTCGTAATTCCGTTGTATTTGTTTGGTGCTTAACTGAGCATCCTGTAACTGCTGAGTTAATTCGGAGAGTTGTTTTGTAAGTTCAGTGTTTTCTTCTCTCAATTGTGTAAGCTCTTGAATAAGAAGATATAACTTTTCTTCAAATGCCTTGAAGCTCTCGTCGTGGACGCTAAACATTGTGTTGTTGTCTATGTAATTTTTGGGGCAATAAAAACAACGCAAAGATACACATTTTTTTACATATTATTACCATATAAATTCCTTTTTGAAAGCTAAAAAATACTCTGTATTTCTAGTTGTGGAAAGACTTCGAAAAAATGTGGCAGCAGGAGTTATACGATGATATCGTATTATCAAGAAAACGATTATATTTGCACTATAAAATATTTATCATAGTCATATGTTTTCTTCTGGCATCATAATCGACGAAAAAATAGTGCTTAGGGCTATTGAACCTACCGATTTAGATTTCTTGTATCGGTTGGAAAACGATTCTAACTATTGGCTGAGTTCCGACAATCGAGAGCCGAGGAGTCGTTATACCTTGAAACGCTATATCAGTCAATGTGTTGGCGATTTTTTTACGCGAGGTGAACTTCAGCTGATTATTGCCGATAGGCAAACCAACGAGCAGATAGGGTATGTTGAATTGTTTAATTTGAGTAATCATCACAAGCGTGCCGAAGTAGGTGTTATTGTTGCGCCGAAGTGGCAACATCAAGGCATAGCTAGTAGGGTGTTAACTGTGTGGGGAGATTATGCTATAAAAAAAATAGGACTACATAAGATTGTAGCCCTAACAGATGTTGAAAATATGAGTGCGCAAAAAGCGTTTACGCATGCCAATTTTCAAGTTGATGCAACGTTGAAAAATTGGATTTGGTGCGATGGCTCATGGCACGATGTTGTGCTTCTATCGTTGGATAGTGAAAGTGTCGGCACATTTCCAGAACGGTAAACGGTTGCGTACTTTATTCAGTTTCTCGAGGTCAATTTCGCCTGTTTTGCAACCAATAGCATTCTCCTCAAAGTCGACAAGTACGTTGCCACGAGGGTCCAGCAATACTGAATGGCCACAGTGATAAACATGATAGGAGTCGACGCCAACAGCATTCACCGCACAAACATACGATTGGTTTTCCATCGCTCTTGCTTTTGTCAATGTGTCCCATGCTTCAATACGGTCTTTAGGCCAGTTAGCTGTGTAAATCAATACATCGTAACTGTTGCCGCCAACATTACGACTCCATACAGGGAACCGTAAATCAAAACAGATTAATACACGAAATTTCACATCTCTAAATGTGACATCAAGATGTTTGTTGCCAGGAACAAAATAGCGTTGTTCGTCGCCAATAAACAAATGACGCTTATCGGCAGTGGTGAGTGTGCCGTCGGGCTCACAGAAAAAACCACGATTAACACTGTGCTCTCCCTCTTTTGCCATAATACTTCCTGCAACAGCAAAATCCCCATCCTTAGCCCAACGACGGACACAATGGAACGCTTCACCTAATTCATCTTCTGCCAAATAAGGTTTGTCGACACTGAAACCTGTGCTCCACATCTCTGGAAGCACTACAACGTCGGTTTTACCATACAAGGGCTCTACTAATTGGGAAAAAGCGCTTAGGTTGTGCTCTTTGTCGCCCCAAACAATTTCTTGTTGAATGATTGATATTTTCATTGTTACTGATTCTTCGTTATGTCAACTCAAAAAGTTTTTTTTCAACCACAAAAGTAAGAGAAAAATTAGAAACAAAAACATTATCTTTGCGAACATGAAGCGCATTTCTGCTAT
>JAUNIJ010000002.1 GCA_030523485.1 Bacteroidales bacterium | reverse complement strand
TGTTTGTCCCCATATATTAATTATGGTATATGTGTTGGTGTTAATTAGCAGCGAGGTTTGAGTTGTTTGAAGAAATCGTTGCCTTTGTCATCAACAAGGATGAATGCTGGGAAGTCTTCCACTTCGATTTTCCAGATGGCTTCCATGCCGAGTTCAGGATATTCTACGCATTCGATGCTCTTGATGTTGTTTTGTGCTAAGATAGCAGCAGGTCCGCCAATAGAGCCGAGGTAGAATCCACCGTGTTTCTTACAAGCATCAGTAACCACTTGACTGCGGTTGCCTTTTGCTAACATGATGAGGCTACCACCGTTATCTTGGAATTCGTCGACATAAGGATCCATACGTCCTGCTGTGGTTGGTCCCATTGAGCCGCATGGCATGCCTGCAGGTGTTTTAGCAGGTCCGGCGTAGTAGATTGGGTGGTCTTTGATGTATTGTGGTAATCCTTCGCCAGCGTCGAGACGTGCTTTGAGTTTTGCGTGTGCGATGTCGCGGCCAACGATGATGGTGCCGTTGAGGCTAAGGCGTGTTGAAACTGGGTATTTTGTCAGTTCTTTTAGTACTTCTTGTATTGGTTGGTTGAGGTTGATTTTTACAGCATCGCCTTCGCCAGCATTGCGCAGTTCTTCTGGAATGAGTTCGTATGGTTTATCGTCCATTTTTTCAATCCAAATACCGTCTTTGTTGATTTTGCATTTGATGTTGCGGTCGGCAGAGCATGAAACGCCTAATCCGATTGGGCAGCTTGCTCCGTGGCGTGGTAAGCGAATGATGCGCACGTCGTGTGCCATGTATTTACCACCGAATTGTGCACCGAGTCCGATGCGATTGGCTTCTTCCAACACTTGTTTTTCCAATTCTACGTCGCGGAAAGCACGTCCATATTCATTGCCTGTTGTTGGTAGTTCGTCGTAGTAGTGTGTCGATGCTAATTTTACGGTGAGCAAGTTTTTCTCAGCCGATGTGCCACCAATAACAAAAGCAATATGGTAAGGAGGGCAAGCAGCGGTTCCTAAGGTTTTCATTTTTTCGATGAGGAAAGGAACAAGTGTGCCCGGATTTTGTATGCGTGCTTTGGTCTCTTGATAGAGATAGGTTTTGTTGGCTGAACCACCGCCTTTTGTTACGCAGAGGAAGCGATATTCCATGCCTTCGGTTGCCTCGATGTCGATTTGTGCGGGAAGATTGCATTTGGTGTTTACTTCATCGTACATGTTGAGTGGAGCATTCTGTGAGTAGCGAAGGTTTTCTTCGGTGTAGGTTTTAAACACGCCGAGTGAGAGAGCTTCTTCGTCGCAGTAGCCAGTCCACACTTGTTGTCCTTTTTCGCCGTGTATGATGGCGGTACCGGTGTCTTGGCAAAGAGGTAGTTTGCCTTTGGCAGCTACTTCGGCATTGCGTAAGAATGTGAGTGCAACGTATTTGTCGTTGTCGCTTGCTTCTGGGTCGTGGAGAATTTTAGCCACTTGTTCGTTGTGGCTACGACGCAAAAGGAATGAGACGTCGCGGAAAGCAGCATTTGCCATTGCCGTGAGGCCTTCTTTGGCAACTTTTAAGATTGGTTTTCCTTCGAACTCGCTGACAGACACATAGTCTTTGGTCAGGAGATAGTATTCCGTCTTGTCTTCGCCAAGAGGGAACATGGGTTGATAGTGAAATTCTACAGCCATTGTTTATAAGTAGTTATTAGTTTTATTTTCGAGCGGTAAAAGTACACATTTTTATTCATATTCATTCAATGTCGTACGAAAGGTTTGGTTCTTGTTTTTATTGGTTGGTAGTGCGGTGTCGGTGGTTATTGGTTGTGTGGAATCTTTGCGTTGATACTGAGCCGATATCGTAAAAAAAGTTATATCTTTGCAATGATAAAATTGCAAAGCAAAATGGTTTCAAAACGCTTTATTTCATGTCTATTGATTCTCGTGGCTTTTTGTCATATGGCACAAGCTATAGAGAAACATCATATCGATTTCGAGATTGTTGGTTTGAAAGATGCTGATGTTCAGATAGCCATCTATCATGGCACAACAGCCATGGAGGTGGCTGTGTTGCACGCCAATAGTCAAGGACAATTTACGCTGAGTGGTGACACGTTGCTTGTTCAAGGTCTTTATTTGGTGGTTTTGCCCAACAAACAGACGTTAGAATTTGTGGTGGAGAACATCACACAGTTCTTTTCGATTAAGACATCGATAGAGGATCTTTATGGTCGAGCTGAGGCTGTAAATTCTAATGGTAATGGTATGTTTTTCGAGTACAAGCGGAAAAATGCTACGATGATGTACAATTACAATCACGCTAACAATCGTGTGAAAGTGCTTTCGCAACAGCTTTCTACGTTGCCATCAGAGCAACAGGTTGTAGTGAGCGACTCTATTGCTTACTATCGTCAACTCTCGATGATGGCTGTTAAGGAGATGCGTTCGTTTCAAAACAAGGTGTTGCAGTACAACCGTAGTTCGTTGTTGGCGGCTATGATGAACTGTACGCGCGAAATATCGTTGCCACAGAACCTTACACAAGAGCAGCGTTGGCAGTTTGTACGTAACCATTTCTTCGACTATGTTAACCTAGCCGATGCACGATTGCCACACATACCGACTTACAAGCAGATGATAGATCGTTACGTTGGTCGTGAGTTGTTTCAGCACCCCGATTCCATAAGCATTGGTGTTGACACGTTGCTTAATCAAATTCTCCGTGCAGAAAACAAGGGTTATGAGGGAACGGTTTACTACTATACGCTGAACTATTTGTTTACGAAGTTTCAAAACACCAGTTATACAGGTTACGACCGTATTTTTACTAACATGGTGGAACGGCACTATCTCACCCACCATCTTCCTGAACGCACCTTGGCAAACAAGGAATTTATGGATCGTGTGGAGCTACGTTACAGAGCCGTATCGCCTAGTTGTGTTGGTAATCATGCGCCCGACCTTCAGCTTCGCGACAATCAGGGACGATGGGTTCACACCGATAGTCTTGAGGCAGAGTTCATGGTGTTGATTTTCTACGACATCGAATGCGACCACTGTGCGAAGGTGGTGAATACGTGGAAGGAGATGTTGGAAAATGATTCGTGGTTAGCACATCGAACTCAGACGGTGCTGTTTTACACCGAAGAAAAGAAAAATGATTGGTTGGAATATATAGAAAAGAATCAGTTAGGTGGCTTTGTCAATGTGATGGATCCCTTCCGTAGCTCCCGTTTTGTTGAACTATATAACATAGGCTCTACGCCATCGGTCTATGTGCTCGACAAAGAGAAAACGGTGATAGGTCGCCAGATTCCAATCGAACGAGTGAGTCAAATGATTAGAAACTCGGCAACAAAAGAATAGTAATTCTGTCGATTAGCATTGCTGAAAAAAAACAAGCGGGACTGATGGATGGTCCCGCTTAGTTTATATATATGTCGTTGTTGTTGACTTATCCAATTAGATTGAGTAGCCAATAGATGACAACCCCCAAATAGGTGCCAGCGGCGTAACCAACCAAACCAATGACGATGCCAGAAATTAACACACGTTTATTACCCATGGCACCTACAACAGGTGGAACAAATGGTGGTGAGCAAAGCAACGCTATCTGACTCACAGTAAAGAGGTCGCCGTCGACTTTCAATATTTTACAAATAATGAGATGCAACGTGGCACTAACAATCATAACATAAGCAACAAAGGCACCAATCATCAGTGACGAGGTGTTGACACTATGAATGTCGAACATTGATGCCACCACAATAGAGAAAAGCAGGATGAAAACCATACCTAACTCAAATGTGTGGGGCAACTCGCGCACGTGTTTAGAAAACGACAGCGCTATTGATAAGGTCGTAATGACGAGTATCACAACCAACTCGTTGATTTTTCCTGTGAGCAACATCGAGATGCCTGCACCAACAGCCAAACAGCCAACACTTAACAAAAGTCCTTTAAGTAGCCCTTTAAAATTGCGTCGTTTCACCAATTCACCATATTGCTCTATCTCTGTGTTTGGCTCTATAGAAGTCGAAAAATCGGCGTTTTCATCAGCGTTTTTAAGTACTCGACGGAAGAGTTTAAAGCCTCCTCCAATAATAAAAAAGATGTAAGGCGTAGTAAGCACCATTTCAAAAGCTAAAACAATAGCCATGACAGACGGCGCAACCCCTAATGAGGCTCCGAGTGCGTTGAAATTCATGGTGCCGCCGGTGTAGATGCCTGTCATCATTGCTGCAACTTTGGGAAATTCGTCGATGCCTTGGTAACGAAACACCAAAAAACCAGTGATAACAGCTACTAACACAGCACCGATGCCGCCAAGAAGTGCATAAATAGTACGAGGAAGTGCTTTTGCCCACAACTTAAAATCGCAATTAAACAACATCAGAGGGATGGCAAGCGGAACCGATAAATTGGTAATCAATTGCTGCATTCGATGTAACGACTCGTACTCGATGCTGTCAGGCTCAAACGAACACATACCAGAAAGCGACATAGCGACACCAATGGTATAAGTGAGTAATACAGTGCCAATCTTACGCACTTTTCGGCTGTGGCAAAAGCCAATAATAATGGCTATCGGCACAACAAAATATAGGATTAAAACAAAATAAAGTCTCATCTTTTGGTTTGCTTATGCACACAGTGTGCGCTGAAATTGCTTGCAAAGGTACATTATTAATTTTTGTGTGGTAGTGGTATTTCAAATTATTTGCAGTAACTTTGCAAGTGAATCGTAACAACATGACAACAAACACTTGGTTTCGACAAATCTTTCCAACGGGTTTAGCACTTATAGCTGGCCCGTGTAGCGCAGAGAGTGAGGCTCAACTGATGTCGACAGCTACATCTCTACGCTCTTTGGGTGTTGGTGTGTTTCGTGCCGGAGTGTGGAAACCTCGCACCCGTCCAGGCAGTTTCGAAGGTGTGGGAACAAAGGCATTGCCATGGCTCAGTCGTGTGAAACGTGAGGTAGGCATGAAGATTGCAACGGAAGTGGCAACACCAGAACATGTCGAACAAGCATTGCAACACGACATCGATATTCTTTGGATAGGAGCCCGCACTACCACCAACCCTTTTGCTGTTCAGGAAATAGCAGAAGCATTGCGCGGCACTCAAGTGCCTGTGATGGTGAAAAATGCTATGGTGCCAGATGTGAAACTATGGTGTGGTGCTGTCGAACGATTACAGAACGTGGGACTGTGTCAAATTGCCGCCATTCATCGTGGCTTCAGCGTGTTGGAAGAAACAGTTTTCAGAAACTCTCCGTTATGGCGCATCCCTATTGAGTTTCACCGTTTGATGCCAAACATTCCTATCTTGTGCGATCCCAGTCATATTGCGGGAAAAGCCGACCTTGTTCCGATAGTAGCACAACAAGCACTCGATATGGATTTCGATGGTCTCATGGTGGAGGTACACGTTCAGCCTGATAGTGCGTTGAGCGATAGCACACAACAACTAACCCCTAGTGCATTCAGCAAACTGCTCGGCGAACTGCAACTCAAGCAACCACATTCGACTAACGAAACCGCTTTGGCACAACTGCGCGCTGACATCGATCAACTCGACACATCATTGTTTCGACTGTTGTCGGAACGGATGAAAATTGTGCGGAAAGTTGGCGAATTGAAACGTCGTGAAGGCACTCCTGTGTTACAGTCGGAACGCTATAACCAAATATTACAACGACGTATGCAAGAGGCAGAAGCATTGGGACTATCGTCCGATTTTGTGAAACGAATCATGGAAATAATCCATGAAGAGGCTGTTTGTCAGCAACTTCCAAAATAATCGGAAGTCATAGTTCACGTCAGTTGAAATGAAATAAAACAAAAAGCATTTCTCTCTAAGACATTCTAAAAGAAATTCGTACCTTTGCAACGTAAAGGTTCCAATAAGGATAAATGAACCATTCAAATTCAACATGATGAAAAATAATAAAATTATAGTCCTACTTTTTTTGCTCTTAGCACTTGTCGGCTGTGAAAGTTCAACCAACTATTCTAAACAGTTGGAAGACGAGAAAAAGCAAATAGAGACATATCTCAGTAAAAATGGTTTTACTGTTGTTGAGGAATTTCCAGAAGATTCAGTCTTTGCCGACAACATCTTTTACTATAGCGAAAGCGAGGATATCTATTTCCGCTTAGATGTCAAGGGCACAGGCGACACCATCAAATCGGGCGACAAACTACAAGTGCGTTATATAGAATCAACATTGGAAGACTATCCTGTAGTTGAGAGTTATTGGACAACGATGGATTTGGAATATCCCATCGAGGTAACCTATGGCGGCTACGACAACACCAACACCTGCACAGGCTGGAATTCTGCTTTTGCAATGATGCAACGTAGCGGCGCAGTGGCACAAGTGATCGTGCCATCGTACAAAGGTTTTAGTTGGGCAACAACGACAACCTCGTTGATACCATATCTCTACAAACTAACATTTCAAGTACTTCCTAAATAATAAAACGAATTGCAGATTATGTCATTAGTAAAAAGTATTTCGGGTATTCGTGGCACAATAGGAGGTGTGGTTGGTGAAGGACTCTCACCCGTGGATATCGCAAAATTTACGGCAGCCTATGCAACCACCATACAACAACAACGTGGTAAAAAGGATTGTACCATCGTGGTGGGACGTGATGCACGTATTTCAGGCGAGATGGTTAGTCACGTTGTTATCGGCACATTATTAGGTTGCGGCTGTCACGTGACTGACATAGGACTGGCGACAACTCCGACAACAGAAATAGCTGTCACAGAAGAACAAGCCGATGGTGGCATCATACTCACTGCCAGTCATAACCCAAAACATTGGAACGCCTTGAAACTGCTAAATGCCAAAGGTGAATTCCTAAACAAGCAAGAGGGTGAAGAGGTGATTGCTATCGCCGAAAAAGAAGATTTTCATTTTGCTGATGTAGAAGAACTGGGTAGTTATCGACGTATCGACAACTACACCCAACGTCATATTAAAAAAGTGTTGGCTCTCGACCTTGTCGACGTTGACGCCATACGTAATGCACATCTTCGTGTTGCTTGCGACTGTGTAAACTCTGTCGGTGGCATAGCTGTCCCACAGTTACTTGAAGCTTTGGGCGTAGAAGTAATCCCCCTCTACTGTAATCCCAATGGTTGCTTCCCGCATAATCCAGAACCTCTGCCAGAACATTTGGGCGACATAGCAGCACTTGTGAAAAACGAAAAGGCTGATGTAGGATTCGTTGTCGATCCCGACGTCGATCGACTGGCTATCATCTGCGAAAACGGTGAAATGTTTGGTGAAGAATATACCTTGGTCTCTGTTGCCGATTTTGTGCTTGAACACACACCAGGTAACACCGTATCAAATTTAAGTTCCAGTCGTGCACTTCGCGACGTCACCGAAAAACATGGTGGAAGCTATGCCGCTGCCGCTGTTGGTGAGGTGAATGTGGTAGAGAAGATGAAAAAGATTGGAGCAATTGTCGGAGGAGAGGGTAATGGAGGCGTAATTTATCCTGCAGCACATTATGGTCGTGATGCACTCGTTGGCATCGCACTCTTCTTGACTATGTTGGTAAAACGTGGTGAAAAACCATCAGAAATACGCAAAAAACTGCCCGACTACTATATCTCAAAAAATAAGATACAACTAACTCCACAAATCGATGTTGATGGCGTACTCGCTGTAGTGAAAGGTTGCTACAAACAATTCCAACTCAACACAGAAGATGGTGTAAAAATTGACTTCCCACAAGGATGGGTTCATCTTCGCAAATCAAACACAGAGCCAATCATCCGAATCTACTCAGAGGCACCAACAAAAGAACAAGCCGACAAGTTCGCCGCAGCCATCATTGCTGAGATAAAACGCATCGCAAACATATAAAAATAAAACGAGCAAATGACACACGAAAAAATATTTACTGTTACTGACAACGACACCGCCGCACGTTTTGCTTCTGGCACAGCACTCGTGTTAGCAACACCTTGCATGGTAGCTTGGATGGAAAACACCGCACTAGAGATGATTTCGCTCGAGGAAGGCATGAGTACCGTTGGCACCGCCATCAACGTGCAACATCTTAAGGCGTCAGCAGTTGGCGAAAAAATACGTTGTGTAGCTGAAATAGCAGAACAGGAAGGCCGTCGCACACTATTTAATATAGTATGTTACAACGAAAACAACGAAATTATCGGTAAAGCAACCCACGAACGCTTTGTCATTAATATGGAAAAATTCATGGCGAAGTTAGAAAAGAAATAAGTAACAAGACAAACACATTAATCATAGGAGGAATAACAATGAAACTCTCACATTTATTTGCATTTATCGGCGGCGCAGCCGCAGGTGTTTTGGCTGGTATTTTACTTGCTCCAGACAGCGGTAGCAACACTCGTTCAAAAATTGTTACCATGTTGAAAGAGAAAGGAATAATAATGAGCAAGGAGGAGCTTGAAGCATTTGTTGCTAAAGTAAAAGGCAAATTGAAACTTGGTTTTAGCTCTGACGAACTCGAGCAAGCTGTAGAAGATACAATCGACGAAGAGCGCATCTAAAAAGCTCTCGTATTCAAATCGTACAAACCCACCACCACAACCATTTATTGACCAATAACACAGTAAATGGTGGTGGGTTTATTTCGCTATCCCACAGCAAAATCAGTAAACACACAAAAAATACCAATTATGGAGAATAAAGAATATCAGCGTCTAATAAACGATGCCAAGCAGTACGTCCAAATGCGTTACGACTTGTTGAAGCTCGAACTGCTTGATAAACTGTCGCGCATCATAGCCTATCTACTTGTTGTCATCATCACATTAGTGTTAGGACTAACGGCATTTGTCTACTTCTCCTTGGCGTTGGCTTATGCCCTAAAACCTCTTTTCGGCGGTATGGGATTGCCGTTAGTTATCATCGGATTATTTTTTGTGCTTATTTTAGTCGTACTCTTTCGACGAAAAGAAAAGATTTTTCTTAATCCTATCATCACCAAGTTAAGTAGCATTCTCTTTGAAGAACAAAAACTTGATGACGAGCCAAAGGAAACGACAAAAACAACAACTCCAACAGAAACAAACGCAGAAGTGGAGGAGAGCATATGAAAACAGTAACCGATTTTTCACAAATACGTACTAGCAACGATATACTACAACAAAAAGCATTGTTACGTAGGCAAATAGCAGTCAAAGAACAAGTTTTGCAACGCGACTTTACCCAGGTAAAGAAATCGTTTTCTGTGTTAGGACTCGTTGGACGCTCGATCTCTTATCTGACAGGTTTTTCTAAACAAAAAAATCCGTTACGGCTATTCAAATTGGGATTTAACGTAGCGAGGGCTCTTGTAAACTGGCGAAAAAGATAGAAAAATCCAACTACGATAAATAGGCATTATCACTTCGTGGTAGTGCCTATTATTTTGAGTGATAGAGAAACGAAAAAATCTCGAATAGAAACAAAAAGCTTTTTTAGTCGGCAAAAATACGACGACATCATTGTTGTTACTAACATCAACAATCTCAATTTTTTTCAGTATCTTTGTTGGCTAAAAGAAAACCCGTTGTAATGGGAAAAGAGACCAAACAACAAGATAACGCAATTGCGGCAACACCATGGCTTACAGTGCATGGTGCAAGAGTGAACAACTTAAAGAATATTGATGTAGCGATACCACTCTATAAACTGTCGGTCATCACCGGTCGTAGTGGTAGCGGTAAGTCGTCGCTAGCTTTCGACACATTATATGCTGAGGCATCGCGACGCTATATCGAAACATTCTCTGCCTATGCACGTCATTTCATGGGTCATATGGAGCGACCTGATGTTGATGATATTCAAGGACTGTCACCAGTTATTGCAATCGAACAAAAGACAACGAACAAAAGTCCGCGTTCAACCGTTGGTACTGTGACGGAAATTGCCGACTTTCTACGTCTTCTTTTTGCGCGAGTTGGAGAGGCTTACTCCTATCTCAGTGGCGAAAAAATGGTTCGTTACACCGAAGAGCAGATTATCGAACTGATATTCAAACTTTACACGTTGCAACCATGCATGCTCCTTGCACCAATTGTTAAGGGACGTAAGGGACACTATCGCGAACTATTTGAGAGTCTTCGCCGCAAAGGATTCCTTAATGTTCGTGTTGATGGTGAAGTCTTGGAAATCACACCAAGCATGAAAGTAGACCGTTATAAAAATCACGATATCGAGTTGGTTGTCGACAAACTCATCATAGAACATCGTGAGACTACACGACTGAAACGTAGCTTACAAACAGCATTGCGACATGGTAATGGTGTGGTGATGGTGCAACCGAAATCAGCTGAACCTCGTTACTTCTCTACTCATCTGTCGTGTCCGGTTACGGGCTTATCGTATGCAGAGCCTGCACCACATAATTTCTCATTCAACACTCCTAAGGGGGCATGCTCCTGTTGTAATGGTTTGGGCGAAGTGTCGATGGTCGACATTACAAAACTGATTCCTAATAATGAACTATCGATATCGCAAGGCGCCATAGCACCATTAGGAAAAGAGAAAGCCACTTTTATCTTCCGCCAGTTGGCTGCAATTGCTGAGAAATACGATTTTACAATCGACACTCCAGTGAAACAATTGCCACCAGAAGCAATGAATGAAATCTTTTATGGCTCGCCAGAAGCGTTGATGGTCAAAGGTAACAACATACCAGGTGGCATGATGATGGCAAATTATGAAGGTTTAGTGCGTTATCTAGAAATTCAGCAAGAAGAAAGCACATCGACAAAAGAACAACGTTGGGCAGAGCAGTTCTATCACACTACCACTTGTCCGGAATGTCATGGCGACCGTTTGAATCGCGAAGCACTTCATTATCGTGTGGGAGGTAAGAATATTGCAGAGCTATGTCGAATGGATATCATCGAACTTCGTGAGTGGATTAATAATTTGCATGAGTTGCTTGACGAACGTCAGCAAACCATAGCCACTGAGATAATAAAAGAAATATCTACTCGTCTTCAATTCCTCGAAGAGGTTGGTTTGGGTTATCTCTCGTTATCTCGCGGCACCGCTACGTTATCGGGTGGTGAAAGTCAACGCATACACTTAGCAACACAAATAGGGTCGCAGTTAGTAAACGTATTATATATACTCGACGAGCCAAGCATCGGTCTGCATCAGAAAGACAATCGTCAACTAATTGCTTCGTTAAAAGAACTTCGTGATCATGGTAACACAGTAGTAGTGGTGGAGCATGACGAAGAGATGATGCGTGAAGCAGATTATATTGTTGACCTCGGACCAGGGGCAGGTCGATTGGGCGGTGAAGTGGTGTTTCAAGGCACACCTCGAGAAATGCATAAAGCAAAAACACTGACGGCAAACTATTTGAACGGTGTAAAAACCATAGCGGTGCCAACAACACGCCGTGAAGGCAATGGCAAAAATTTAGTGCTGGTGGGTGCCACAGGTCACAACCTGAAAAAGGTGACACTCTCGCTTCCGTTGGGCAAACTTATCTGCATAACGGGTGTAAGTGGCAGTGGCAAATCGTCGCTCATCAGTGGCACACTATATCCTGCTTTAGCACAACATTTTTATCGTTCTACACGTGAAGCACTCCCATTTGAAAAGTTAGAAGGTTTAGACAATATCGACAAAGTTATTGTGGTCGACCAATCGCCCATAGGTCGTACGCCGCGCTCCAATCCTGTGACTTATTCCGGTGTGTTTACTGATATAAGAAATCTTTTTGCCTCGCTTACCGAAGCCAAAATGAGAGGCTACAAAGGCGGACGCTTTTCTTTCAATACCGCTGGCGGACGTTGTGAAGTGTGTCGTGGCACCGGTTACAAACAATTGGAAATGAATTTCTTGCCAAATGTGATGGTGAAGTGCGAAGCGTGCCGAGGCAGTCGTTACAATCGTGAGACTTTAGAAGTGCGTTTCAAAGGCAAATCGATTGCCGATGTGCTCGATATGACATTTAATCAAGCTGTAGAGTTTTTTGAGAATATGCCATCGTTTGTGCACAAACTAGCCATGATGCAACGCGTTGGATTAGGTTACATCAAATTGGGCCAAGCCGCTACTACGTTATCGGGTGGTGAGAGTCAGCGTTTAAAACTTGCTACCGAGTTGGCGAAACGCGACACGGGAAAGACATTATATATACTCGACGAACCAACCACAGGTCTTCATTTTGAAGATATCAACCTTTTGCTTGACATTATCAATACGTTAGTCGATCGTGGTAACACCGTGGTGGTAATAGAACACAATCTCGATGTGATAAAAAGTGCCGACCATCTCGTAGACCTCGGTCCCGGCGCGGGTCGTGAGGGTGGTAAAATCGTGGCAGAAGGTACGCCAGAAAAAGTGATAAAATCGAAAAAAAGCCTTACAGCACAATTCCTTCGAGAGGTGTTGGTAGGAAAAAATAAAACGAAGAAAAAATAGAACAATCATGCATACAGTATTCACCATTTTTAAGAAGGAATTCCGTAGTTTCTTCACTTCCGCCACCGGATATATTGTGTTGGCACTATTTTTGTTAGGTACAGGGCTTTTCCTTTGGGTTCTTCCAGGAAGTTACAACGTGATAGATGGCGGTTATGCACAACTAGATGGGTTGTTTACATTAGCTCCGTGGCTCTATCTGTTCCTTTGCCCAGCAGTCACAATGCGTTTGTTTGCTGAAGAGCGTAGTCAAGGCACGTTGGAAGTGCTCTTTACCCGTCCTGCATCAAAGTGGTCGTTGGTAATAGGTAAGGCGTTGTCGGGATGGGCGCTCGTTGTGATGGCTTTGATTCCTACGTTGGTGTGGTACATCACCCTTAATTTCATGGCAGAACCATTTGGTAACGTCGACCATGGCGCTTTTTGGGGTTCGTTCATCGGTTTGATATTATTAGCCGGCGTATATTGTGCTGTTGGCACTTTTGCTTCATCAGTAAGCAATAACCAAATTGTGGCATTTATATTAGCAGCTACTCTTTGCTTCGTGTTATTCTATGGTTTCTCACTTGTAGGATCAATGATACATAGTGGCGATGTGAGTCGCGTGGTAAAATCGTTTGGCATTGATGAACATTATAAATCAATGAGTCGTGGCGTGATTTATAGCATCGACCTTCTTTATTTCTTTCTCTTATCAGCACTTTTTGTGTGGTTGACGAAACTTAGAATCAGCAAAAAAATATAACTATGATACTCATAACAAACGACGATGGCTACCAAGCTAAAGGCATTGGTGTGGCAGTGGAGTTGGCAAAACGTTTAGATGACCGTGTCGTTGTGATGGCTCCTGATGGTCCGCGTTCGGGACAATCGAGTGCGTTGTCAGTTAATAATCCTATTGTATTTCATCCAATTCAACAAGAAGATGGAGTAGAAATATATGCTTGTAGTGGCACGCCTGTCGACTGTGTGAAGCTTGCGTTTAGTGGTGTCGTACCCAATTGGGAGCGTCCACGCATGGTGATTTCTGGCATTAACCACGGTTCGAACTCTTCTATCAATGTGATTTATTCTGGCACCATGGGAGCCGCCATTGAGGGATGTTTGTATGGTGTCCCTGCTGTCGGACTTTCCATATGTAATCACGACCTTCAAGCTGACTTCGATTATGTGAAAGAGGCATTTGCAAAAATTTTGGAGGATGTATATTTCAACGCATTGCCTTCGGGTATTTGTCTAAACGTTAATGCTCCAAAGGACGGTCCCATTAAAGGCATTCGTGTTTGTCGTCAAGCAAGTGGACAATGGAGCGAAGAGTTTATGGCTTCGCCAACACCTCGTGGGTACGACTGCTATTGGTTGACGGGTAAATTCTCAAACGTTGAAACAGATGCAACCGACACCGATGAATATGCTTTGCAACATGGCTTTATCTCTGTCAATCCAGTGCATGCCGATATGACATGTTATGATGCTATTCCATTATTAACTCAAAGATTATCGTAGGATGGCAACACAGAAAAAACGTTTCGATACTGTCGTAGTGGGCATTGTACTTGGCTTGATTCTTCCAATAGTCTTTGGCTTGTTGTTCATCTCGTTGTCACCCAACACCCATGGATTTAGTGGCGGTATACAGCTCATTACTCACAGTATAAGCTGGGCTGTTAAGTTTGGCTTTGTTGCGATGGTGCCCGATTTTATCGGTGCATTCATCCTCAATAAAACAGAAAACTGGAATGCATGTCGCGGTATGATACTCTCGATGATGTTTTTCGTGGTAGCATTGTTAATCTATTCTACTATAGGTGTGTAAAAATCTCATGCGTTACTTTTTAATTGCTGGCGAGGCATCTGGCGATATGCATGGTGCCAATTTGATGAAAGCATTGCGACGTAACGATGCCTCGGCAGAATTTGTGTTTCTTGGTGGAGATTTGATGAAACAAGTTGGTGGTGTTCAAATCAAAGACTATCGTGAGATGGCTTTTATGGGCATCGTCAATGTGTTGATGAATATGAATAAGGTGCTGAAAAATTTTCGCGATTGCGAACAAGCACTTAGCACACACAAACCTGATGTCGTGATTTTAATCGATTATCCAAGTTTTAACCTTCGCATTGCTAAATGGGTGAAAAAACACCTACCACAAACACCCGTATATTATTATATTGCTCCGAAACTATGGGCGTGGAAAAGTTGGCGCATCAAATCAATAAAAAAATATGTCGATAAGATGTTCACAATCTTTCCATTCGAGACAGCTTACTTTGCAGGAAAAGGTTATGCTGTCGACTATGTTGGAAATCCAACGGTGGATGCTATCGACAACTATTTACAACAAGCAACACCAAACATCCCGTCAAAACCAACCATCGCTTTGTTAGCTGGAAGTAGAAAACAAGAAATTAAAGGGTGTTTGAAAACTATGGTTGCTGCAGCAAAAATGTTCCCAGATTATCAAATCGTAGTAACCACCGCCCCCTCTATTGATGAGGCTTATTATCGTGAAATACTTGGTGAAGACACTGACATACAACTATCGCATAACACTTACGAAACAGTGAGAACAGCCACGGTGGCTGTAGTGAACTCTGGCACCGCAACATTAGAAACAGCATTATTAAGAACTCCACAAATTGTTGTTTATCATGTGTTTGGTGGACGCTTCGCTTCTCTGCTTCGCAAAATACTGATAAAGATTCCCTACGTGTCGTTGGTGAATCTGATAGGCGAAAAAGAGGTGGCAAAAGAATTAATTGCACATCAATTTACAAAAGAAAACATTGTGCGCGAACTGCATACACTATTATATAATAATGCCATACAGCAACAAATGTTGTCGGATTATGATGTAATAGCCGCAAAATTGGGCGAACCAGACACTGCAGAACGTGCGTCAAAAGCTATTATCAACAGTTTGCACCAAACGAAAAAAAGAGTTGACAAAACAGCAACGTTTTAAATGCATAATTCATCTTTATAAAAAGCAAACAGACTGATGGAGAATCCTCCGCAAAACCTTCAATCAATTATTGACGGATGCCTGAAAAATGACCGTAAAGCACAACGAGCACTCTACGAGATGTTTGCAGGCAAAATGTTAGTTGTATGTATGAGATATTGCGGCGACAAACAAACAGCTCAAGACTGGATGCACGATGGGTTCATCAGCATTTACTCTAACATCAAACAATACCAAAACAAAGGAGCGTTTGAAGGATGGATGAGGAAAATTATGGTGAACGTTTCGCTCGACCACTTGCGACGCAATCGCTTAGTGTTCGATGACAATGAAGAAGCTATGTTTGCTGTGTACGACGATTCACAACCCAATCAGATAGAGCAGCTCAGCGCAAAAGAAATATTACAAATGATAACGCGCTTGCCTGCAAATCAACGCACTGTCTTCAACCTACATGCCATTGAAGGCTATAGTTTGGTAGAAATTGCTCATAAACTTAACATCAACGAAGCCACAGTGCGCTCACACTATGCTCGCGCAAGGCAAACGTTGCGAACAATGATAGAAAAAGGCTAGACACCAATGACAGATAACGAATATAAGAAAATACTCAAAGAAAAACTGGATGACTTTGAACTCCCCATTCCTGAAAACGGATGGGCAGAATTAGAACAACGCCTTCCTGCTACGCCAAAGCGCACCATCATACCATTATGGATAAAATGGACGGCTGCTGCTTGCATAGTAATATGCCTTGTGTCTGCTGTTCTTTGGAAACAAAGCAACAATAAGAATAATGTAGAAACACAAACAACGCTTACAGCTGAACACCAAGAATCGGATGATACAATCCAAAACAGAGCAGTGGAAAAACATGAGCAGATTGACACAGATGTCCTGGAACGGTATATAGCACAAAACAACACCAACAAAACTACCAAACAAGCCATTGTTGGCAAAACGGTAGTAACACCAATAGGCGAACGAAAAATAGAAAGCACAGTTTCACACTCAGACATACAGAAAGAATCTGTGCAAACGAATACTGAAAACATCACTACCACTGACAATATCAAACAAGACGATTCTGAAACAGCGATTGCAACACTCACAGAAACAGAAGCAGAATCGCTACTCAATCAATCTGATGAACAACTTCGTAGACAGTTAGAAAGCGAGAAAAACACCAAAATAAAAACGAACACTCAACCCGTACAATTAGGATTCCTCGCATCGTTGAATGCAAACGATCGAATAGGTAATCAAATGGTTACGCAACAAAATAAAATCAGTAGCGTCAATCAATCGGGAGATGGACCCGTTTACTTGCCACCTCAAACACAAGAAGAGATGCAAAATGACCTCCCCTTCTCGTTAGGTTTGTCGGTAGCCATACCTATAGCAAAACGTTGGGACGTGATTACTGGTATCGACTACTCTTACATGCACTCGCAACGCACCACAAACAACGTATCCACCCGCTCATCAGTACAATCTGACTACGACTTACACTATTTAGGCATCCCTGCCCAAATATCTTATCGTATTATCAATCGTAACTTTATCAACTTCTATGTCTCGTTGGGGGGAAAAGCAGAAAAAGGATTGACACGCGTTGAAAAGAAATCGTTTATGGACGAAAACAACCAATGGGTGGGTTCGTCCGACAAAACACATACCAAAGTTCCAGGCATGCAATGGTCGGTAGGAGGTAATTTAGGTGTGTCGTTGAAATTGTATAAAGGTTTATCGTTCTATATCGAACCAGGTCTTACCTACTACATCCCAAATGCACGAAACCCGCAGCCAACTAGCTTAAGAACAGACAATCCGTTGTTCTTCAGTCTTTCAGGAGGTTTGCGGTTCACAACACGATAGAAAAAAGCACAGAAAAATTAAACAAACAACTTGATTTTCTATCCAAGAAAGACAAAACGAACACTCAGAAAATGTTCGTAGAAAAACGCTAAGCAAGAAAAAACCAAGATAAAGGTTTGATTATCAAAAAAAGATGCTATATTTGCAGTCTAATATTTTGGATATTGGACACAACAGCTAAAATAATATAAACACAAATAAAACAAGTAATTACACAATGAAAAAAATCGTTCTAAGCGCTCTTTTAGTATGCGCAACAATTTTCGGTTTCACATCTTGTGGACAAGAACCAGAAGTTTATGATGGCGTAGAAACCAACTTCGCAGGTGGTGAATATTTCGGCGACCTCCTCGGAACAGGAAGCTACAACTTCGTATTACGCTTCGAAAGCAAAGACTATGCTGCTGACTCAGTAGTACGTTCAGGTGCTTACTATGTGCTTGACCTTAGCTCAGAAAGCAACAAAAATCTTCTTCCAAAAGAAGGCACTTATACCATCGTTAAAAACTTCAACTATGCTGCTGGTACCATCACTTACGGCACAGCAGAGCACCTTGAAGAAGGCATGGGTTCATACGGCTACAGTGCAACAACAGGCTTGGGTTACCTCTTCGACTCTGGCACCGTAACAATCAGCAAATCTGGTGACACATTCACTATTGACGCAGTAATCTACTCAGGCACCACACTTGTTAAATTCCGTTACGAAGGAGCACTCTTGTTCCAAGACAAATCAGAATCATCAGTTTCTGCAAACGGAGTTCAACGTCATGTTGATGTTTTAGACCTCAACAAAGTTGTATCTTTGATTTCAAAATAAGCAATCACAAATAGTTATTAACTAATAAAAATTTCACACATGAAAAAATTCCTTTTTGCTGCACTTGCAGCTGTAACAGTTCTGTTCGCATCTTGCGATAACCCAGAACCAGAACCAGAACCAACACCAGCAAATGCTGTTGAATGTGGTATTTATGGTATCGCTTGGTATGGTGATTACTATCAAAATGGCACAGTAAACTACTATGTTCAACTCATTCAAGATTTGGACAACCTCGACGGTGCTTATGTAGTTTTCGACCTTTGTGCTGCTTCAAAAGACATCGTTGGCACTTACACAGCAAGTTCAAACGGCACTGCTGGCACATTCGTTATTGGTGATGCTAACGGTTCTGGCTCATGCATCATGGAACTTGCTGAAGGTTCTATTGAAGGTGATCCTGTAGCTATCGAAGACGGTACATTAGTTATTTCTAAAGAAGGCACAACTTACAAAGTTGTCTACACTTCTGCTGATGGTTCTGTTTCATATGTAGGTACTGGTGACGTAGAAATCTCTAATGGTGCTTATCCATACGAATCAATGGACCCAACCACTTTCACTGCTAACTTCACAACAGTATCTGCAACTTACAAAGGTAACACCGGTTATGGTTCAGACGCTTACATCCTCGTACTTGATGGCGCTTACTATGCAATGATTAATATGTTTGCTGCTAATGGTTCTTCTGCAACCGAAGTACCAACAGGTACTTATAACGGCGCTACCTCACAAGCTGCTAACACATTCTATCCTGGTTTCTTCTACAACAGCTCTTTCTATCCATCAGTAATTGCTGTTTTGGATGATAGCGGTTATGTACAACAAGTTTGGTACATGGTTGGTGGTTCATTCACCATCGGTGGTTCAACTGGTGCTTACACCATCTCGGGTACTGTAACTTCTGGTTGCGGTAGCCAAATCACCCTCAACTACTCTGGCGACATCACCATAACTGACGATTCTGCTGCTGCTCCTAAAATGGCTCCACGCGCAGCTAACGTTCTCCACGTAGGCAAATAATCTATTATTAATAGATAAAAAACTCAAGGAGGGGCATTTGCTCCTCCTTTTTCTTTTCCCCATAGCATTGTTATGCTTGCATAAAACAAGATAGGCGTTGTTGTACGTATTAAAAACGCTTTTTATTGTAAGTAAGACCAGTTATCGTGCGTGTTATTCCGAATAAATGAATTACCTTTGCCAAAGGTTTATAAACAAAACAATAACCCAAAAAGAAAACTATGGAGCAAAGTCAGCACGAGTTGTACATGCATCGTTGCTTACAGTTGGCAAAACAAGCAGCAGGACACACAGCACCCAACCCCATGGTAGGCGCCGTAATTGTTCGTAATGGTGTTGTCATTGGTGAAGGCTATCATCATCGTTGTGGTGAACCACATGCCGAAGTTAATGCAATAGCTTCTGTTACAGACCATAGTTTACTGCGAGATGCCACCATCTATGTCAATTTAGAGCCTTGTGCGCACTTCGGGAAAACGCCACCGTGTTGTGACCTCATCATCAACAAAGGTATTCCACATGTTGTTGTTGGCACTCTCGACCCCCACGACAAGGTGGCTGGCAAGGGTGTTGAGCGCATGCGTGCCCACGGCATTAATGTTGAAGTAGGTGTTTGCCAGGATGAATGTTGGGAACTGAACCGTCGGTTCTTCACCTTTCACACCAAACAACGCCCGTTCATACTGCTTAAATGGGCTCAGAGTGCTGACGGCTACATCGATCTCTTACGCTCCGATGGCACTAACCCTCCAGTTAAAATATCCACGCCTGTCACCAAAGCGCTCAACCATCAAATTCGCACACAAGAGTCTGCCATCTTGGTCGGAACAAACACCGCGGTGCTTGACAATCCGCACCTCACCGTCACGAAATGGCACGGACCAAACCCCGTGCGACTCGTTGTAGACCGCTCATTACGTGTGCCACAAGATAGTCGCATCTTCGACAGTGCTGCACCCACCGTCGTCTTTACTGAAAAAGACGTCGAAAACATCGACAACATTACCTTCCAACACATCAACTTTAAAAAGAATATCGTGCCGCAAATACTCGACTTTCTATACCGACACAACATACTGTCTGTTATCGTAGAAGGGGGTAGTCAGCTATTGCAAGCTTTCATCGATGGTAACTATTGGGACGAATGTCATATCGAAGTAGCACCATGCATACTTAAAAACGGCATTGCAGCACCAAACTTCCCACACTTCCCACAAAGAACCGAACACTACGGACCAAACACCATGTTCTATTACTATAATCGTTAAACATGGACGCCGTTCTCGACATCATCTATAAAGTGTTGACGCCATTCTACATCTATGTTGTAGTTATGGTTATTCTTGTCATACTCTCCGAGAACCGCAACCCGGTGAAAACCTTGGCATGGATTTGCGTCCTTACCCTCTTACCTCTGTTGGGATTGGTGCTCTATTATTTCTTTGGGCGCGACCTCAGAGGCAAGAAAATCTTTTCGCATAAAAACACCGACGCACTCTACGTAGCTCCTACCAATGCCATCAGCACACAACAAATCAAACATGCCGACTTGCCTTCAAGTGTTCGCAAAAGCATGCTACTGCTAAAAAGCAACAGCGGTGCCATACCCTATGAGAACTCCAATATCGAACCGCTAGTCGAATGTAAAAATACCTTCGAACGAATGTTTCTAGACATCGAACAAGCAAAAGATCACATACACATCGAATTCTTCATACTTGCCGACGATGAAATAGGAAACCGACTACGACGACTACTCATTAAAAAAGCTAAAGAGGGCGTCAGAGTGCGCGTAATCTACGATTATGTAGGTAGTTACAACCTCTCTGAAGCTTATGTGAAATCGATGAAAAATGCAGGCATCTACGTTGTTACTTATTTGCCCGTAGGTCTACGTTTTGGCTTTGGTAAGATTAACTGGCGCAACCATCGTAAAATTATCGTCTTAGATGGAAGAATTGGGTACACAGGAGGCGTTAACATAGCTGACCGCTACGTCACTGGTAACCGACTTGGATCCTGGCGCGACACCATGGTGCGCATTGAGGGAGCCGCCGTTCAAGGACTGCAAAAGGTATTTCTAACTGATTGGTACCTCGTGGAAGGCAAACAAATCAATGCACCAAAATACTATCCAAAGCCACAGCAATTTGACACACATAATGTTGTGCAAATCGTAATGTCGGGACCAGACACCGAATGGCCTACCATACTTCATGGCATCGTTTCCGCTATCAGCAACGCCACCAAATATATCTACATACAATCACCTTATTTCGTGCCGCCAGAGAGTATCCTTAATGCGCTGGAAACGGCGGCATTAGGCGGTGTTGACGTGCGGCTGATGATACCTCGAAAGAGCGACACACCCGTCGTGGCGGCTGCCTCGTGCTCCTATTTTCAACGGCTGATGAAAAGTGGCGTGCATGTGCTCTTCTACAACAACAATTTTTTACATAGTAAAACCATAGTGGTCGATGACCAATTGACTATCATCGGCTCTGCCAATATGGATAACCGTAGCTACGAGCAAAACTTTGAAGTGGCTGCTTTTATCTACGATGAAGTGACAGCTAAACAGTTACAGCAAGCATTCCGACAAGATATGACACAGTGCGACCTCCTTTCATTAAGCCATTGGCAAACGCGCTCGCATTGGAAACGATTCATCGAATCTGCCGCGCGATTGTTAAGCCCACTGATGTAAATGATTGTACATCACTCCGTAGGTTGCTGACATTTAATTTTTTCATCTATTTGTTCCGCTGTTCTTATTATTTCGTGTGCTTTAAAATATAGAAAGCAAAAAAATCCACTTGAAAACACTCAAGTGGATTTTTTCTGTATATAGAGTTCTATGTGTTGCTATAGCACAATCTTATCGATTGAACCAAATGTGATGTTGCTTACATTCATTTGTTTGAGTCGTGGTAGCACGTCCCACACACGACTTTCTTCTGTGATGAGTGTAATAAAACATTTGTTGTTGCTTTTCAATGGTATAATGGCCGGTTCTGCGTTTGGAATCAGCATGTTGATTATTTCATCGACTTTGTCGGTGTCAACCATCATGGTAATCGATTTTTTGCCTTTAGCCTCGAGAATAGCGTCGATGCGCACCAAAAGTTCATCGAAAATCATACGTTGTGTTGGCGCCATTTTTTTGTAGGCAATGAGTGTGGGCGATGTCTGCATCACTACTTCTACTTCGCGTAGGTTGTGCTGAAGCAAGGTAGAACCAGTAATCACGAGGTCGAACACCGCATCGGCAACACCCATCTCTGGAATAAACGATGAGAGGTTGCTGATAGGAATTACTTGTGCACGTATGTTTTTCGATTTTAGGTAGTTAGTCAGCACGTCGGTAAATGGTGTGGCTATTTTTTTACCCACCAACCACTCTAGCCCTTTGTAGCGTGTTGTTTTTGGCAACGAGATTGAGAGGTTGCAACTGGCAAAGGGGAAGTGGCGCACCTCTTCAATGTTTGGGTCTTTGTTTATTAGGTGGTGATCGCCAACGATACCAATGTCAACAATGCCGTTGGAAACGTTGTGTAGAATTTCGTTGTAGGGTAGTGTGAACACCTCAGCTGGGAACTGTCGTGAGCGCGCTATAAGTGTGTTGTTGCTGGGAAATTGTACGCCAGCCGACCGCAGGATATCGATGGTCGATTCACAGAACTGTGCGTTTGGAGCTATTGCTATGCGTAACATTGTTAAGATGAGTTGTTTTTCTTTCGCCACAAAGGTACAAAAAAAAAGCTCTCGTAGTAGCGTTTGCTACACGAGAGCCTTTCTTTTTCGTCTGAAATTATTCAGCTACTACTTCTTCAGCAACTTCAGCCAAAGTGTCGATAACCTCTTCTACTGGTTCTTCAACAACTTCAATAGCTTCTTCTACTACTTCTTCTGTAGCTTCTTCAGCGTTTTCTGCTTTGTTACCGCAAGCAGCGAATGCAACTGTCATAGCGGCAGCAGCAAAGAAAAGAGCAATCTTTTTCATTTTTTCAAGTATTAAAAACGATAAATATTTAACCAAAAATCGGGTGCAAAGTTAACCACTATTTTTTGTATGGTGTATCTCCAAAGTCATTTTTTTTCGCAGAAAAGTGCATTTTTTTTTGAGCGCCGCTTATACTGTGTTTATAATCAGCTATTTGCGTTGTCCTTGTAAATCAAATTTTTCTTAAAAATTTCGGTGTGTTGGGGCTGTTGGAGTGTAGTTTTCCATCCTTTTCACAGCCATTTCGGCGTATTTTGTGTTTGGTTTTCCGTAGTTGGCGTAGGGATAAATGGAGATTCCGCCACGTGGTGTGAACAATCCAGTGACTTCGATATATTTAGGTGCCATGAGTTTGACAAGGTCGTTGAGAATGATGTTGACACAGTCTTCGTGAAAGGCGCCATGATTTCGAAAGCTAAATAAATAGAGTTTAAGGCTTTTGCTTTCCACCATTTTCACGTCGGGAATGTAGCAGATGCGTATTTCTGCGAAGTCTGGTTGCCCTGTAATTGGGCATAGGCTTGTAAATTCAGGACAATTGAATTGCACCCAGTAGTCGTGTTCTGGGTGTTTGTTGTCGAAGGTTTCTAGTGCTTCTGGTGCGTAGTCGGTGTAGTATGTTGTTTTGCCTCCAAGTCGTGTGAGGTCTTTCAGTGCTTCGTCTTTCATTATATAATTATAGTATCTCGTGGTTATTGTTTCTTGCTAGCGAGGTAAGTTTCTAATCCTTTGCGTCGTAGTTTACATGCAATGCATTCGCCACATCCGTCGCCTTTTATGCCGTTGTAGCAGGTGAGCGATTCGTGTCGCACGAGGTCAAACACTCCGAGTTGGTCTGCCATTGCCCATGTTTCTGCTTTGTCGAGCCACATAAGTGGTGTGATGATTTCGAATTGTTCGTCCATAGCGAGGTTAAGCGTTACGTTAAGACTTTTGATGAACGAGTCGCGGCAATCGGGGTAGCCGCTGAAATCGGTTTGCGACACACCGGTAATAATGTTTTTTACACCTAATTCTCGTGCCCACACGGCGGCCATACTGATGAAGAAGAGATTGCGCCCTGGCACGAAAGTATTTGGCAGTTTGTTTTCTATGTGTAGGGTGTCGACATTGTCGGAGGTGTCGACTAATGCGTTGTGTCCGAGTGTGCCGATAATTTCGTTTTTGATAAGTCGAAATTCTGCTCCTGCCAGCGCTGCCATTTTACGTGCAATGTCTATCTCATTACGATGACGTTGTCCGTAATCGAACGTAATAGCATAGAGTTTATCGAAATGTTGTTTTGCCCAAAATAGACAAGTAGTAGAGTCTTGGCCTCCACTAAGCACAACGAGTGCAGCATTTTTTTGAAGGGTCATTGCATTGAGAATTAAAGGGGTTGTTGGAAAGAGGGAGTGCCACAATACTTGTTATTGTGGGTAGTATGCTATTAAGCAGGGGTAATGCGTAGATTTGTGTTTGCATTGTTTTCTTGTTTTTTACGTGGTTGACCAAGCACACGCCTCAAGAGATAGAGCATCTCTCTCTGGAATTCTAGGTGCAAAGGTACAACTTTATGTTGAAATGTTGTGCACAAAACGGTGTTTGTAGTAGTCTAATCTCTTATTGTATTAATGTGGATAACATATGGAAAAAGTGATTTTCGTTACCAAAAAATGCCTTTTTTAGGTTGCTGTGAGAGTGAGAAATAGCCTAAAAAAGAGGCGAAAAAATATTTTTTTGTCGTTTAGGTAGAATTGTAAGTTATTGTAATAGTGGATTTAATGCGATTACAAGAAAAAAAATGAACGTATTGAAACGACAAATTTGCAGATGACAGAAAAATGATTAATTTTGCGGTGTGAAAAGTACAAGTCAAATGTGCTATGAAAAAATCATAGCGAAATATGACAAGTAGATTTTTACAACAACAATAAATATGAAGAGACGAATATTGCTTTTCTTAATCGTATCGTTGGTTTGTGCAACAATTGTACATGCTCAAGTTGTCGACAATCCCGATTCATTAGCCAAGCAGACCATTGAGTTGACAAAGAAAGTTACAGAGGTAACGAAATCGGCAACCGGTTTGGCAGACGACCTCTCTTCAAAAAAGATTGAAACAACAGAAGGCGAGACACCTAAGTATTGGAAGATAAGCGGTATCATCTCGTTCAACATGTCGGCAACCGGTTTGTGGAATTGGGCTGCTGGTGGTAATAACAACGTGAACGGAGTGATAGCAGGCAATGCCACATTGCTTTACAAGAAAAACAAATGGGCATGGGAGTCGAACTTCGACTCAGATTTCGGACTTTCGTGGTTAGACCAAACAACTTATGCTTGGCGTAAAAGCAATGATAAAATCAACTTTAGCACCAAAGTAGGTTATGAGTTCGCCAACAAATGGTATTTGACGGCTTTGGCTGGTTTTCGCTCACAATATGCCAAAGGTTTTGAATACGTCACTACCGATGGGGTAGAAAATAAAAACTATATTTCAAAATGGCTCTCACCATCGTACACCGATATCTCAGTAGGTGTCGACTGGAAGCCAAACTCGATTTTTTCACTCTATCTCTCTCCGGCAGCCGGACGTATCACAACAAGCACCGATAGCTTGTTCCGCGAAAAATACCTCGGCACAGAATATGCTACCAAATTTCCAGATCGTGCCTACAAAGCAGAATTTGGTGCCACATTCAAAGCGCGTGTGAACTACGACTTGATAAAGAACTTCAAGGTGCTCTCGTCGCTAACGCTCTTTACACCGTACAACGAAAACTTCGGTAATGTTGATGTCGATTGGGATGTTAACGTATCGTATCAGTTCTTGAAAGTGTTGAACGTGTCGTTGGGAACGAACTTTAAATATTATGACTCAGTGCTAATAACCGATCGCAATGGCGAGAACCCACGTCCTCGTGCACAGTTTAAAGCCGTGCTTGGCTTTGGTCTTGGTTATAGCTTCTGATTGAATACGGATTTTTTGATGTTTTTATAATTGTTAGTGGGGGGCCACGTTGCTATTTTTTAATAGGGCGTGGCCTTTTTTTTATGCGATGATGAGAGAAAAATCCGAATCAACACAGTGCGATATATATAAAAATGTATCTATCTTTGTGTTGTAATAGAAATAGAACTAGTTAGAACTATAAAATAAAGAAAATGAAAATCTTACGTGGTAGTTGGATGCTTGCTACAGCACTTCTTGTGTTGTTGTTGGCATCGTGTGGTAAAAAAGAGAAAGAACAAACAGAAGCACCTGCTGACGATGGTGCACCAATTACCGAACAACTCCGTTTTTGTGAGAGCGTATTTCCTTATGATGGAGGTTTGTTGGTGGCAAACTTTGGCACAAAATCGCTCGACGACCCAAATTCTGGTGGATTAGGTTACATTACATACTATAAGAATGGTAAGAACTCGGTGCTGATTCCTGCCGATGGACATCTAACGCAACCACGCGGAATGGGCGTTTTTCAAGATCACCTATTTGTTTGTTGTCTAAATGCCATTGTGGTTTATCATTTGAAAGACTTGTCGGAAGAGCCTCAAACCATCCTTTTCCCTACGGAAGATTTGATTGTAAACGACCTTGTTATCAACGATGGAGGTACATTGTTTGCTTCTGTGTCGAACACCGGACGTATTTATATCTTGGCCATTCAACAACCTGATAACATCGATGTCAATACGTTGCGTCGGTACGCCGAAATACCAGGTGCCAACGGACTTTGTTTAGACGGACGACACTTGTATGTTGCCTCGTATAACCCGCAAGGTGAGCCGCAAGAAGAAAATGTGTTGTATGTGTTCGACGATGTGGCTAACTCTGCCGACATACGCCATTTAACAGGTGTGGTTGGTCAGTACGATGGACTTGCTCTCTCTCCCGACCACATGTTACTATTTTTTACCGATTGGAGCAACGGCGGACAAGTGGGATATTTACGTTTTGAAACAGGCGAAATCACCTATCTCCCTTCTGATGGCATCGTTGGACCAGCCGACTTAAATATTATGGGCAATGAATTGTGTGTGCCCGACTTAGTTAATAGCACTGTCTATCGTTTTTTGATGGAATAGAAACATCCAACATCAGTATAAAACAAAAGAGCATGCCAGATTCTCCTTCTGACATGCTCTTTTGTTTTATGCTGTTGACAGTATTACAATCGTCCCTCATCGAAAAAACTATAATATCGTCCTTTGCTAACAATAATGTGGTCGATGAGTTTGATTTCTAATGTGTCGCACGCCTTTTTTATCTTCTCAGTAATCAGAATGTCATCGTTGCTCGGCATAAGATTGCCAGAAGGATGATTGTGCGCTAAGGCAATAGCAGCAGCTGAACGTTCAAGTGCTAATCGAAGCGTTTGCTTAATGTCGAGCACTGTGCCCGACAAACCACCCGAAGTAAGTCTGCGCGTCTCGATAGGAAATAATCCTTTATTTAAAAAAGTGACCCACATCTCCTCATGGTCGAGATAGTCGATAAAAGGTGCGAATGTGTCAAACAACGCCTTACTGCTATTTAAACATACCTTTTCTTTGCGTGCTTCTTCTTTGCGTCGGCGTCCTAATTCCAGTGCTGCCACCATTGTTACTGCTTTGGCAGGACCTACGCCTTTAAAATCACGTAGAATTTGTTCCACGCTAAGGTTACCAAGCAACGAGAGGTCGTTGTTGACACTCGAAAGGATGCGTTGCGACAATTCAATAACATTCTCACCTGTACGTCCAGTGCGAAGTAAAATAGCAAGTAATTCGGCATTGCTAAGATGCTCAGCACCAAGCTGCATCAGTTTCTCGCGAGGCTGATCGCTTTGGCTCCATTGTGAAAGAGGAATACTTTTTGCATTCATTGTTGTGACAAAAAACTTTGGTGGTGCAAAGTAACAAAAAAAACGCCAGCTATTGAAAAAAAAGCACTACCTTTGCTTGCTATAGAAAAAGAAAAGACTGCAATGAAAAAAATTGTAATAACAGCGTGGTTATTTGCATTCACAACAGCCATTGGTGCACAAACAATGGTATTTCCTGTCGATTCAAATGGTGTGAAACCAAATTGTGTGGCTTACTACTTGCCTAAGACATCAGTCGATGTCGTAGTAGAAGTGGAGCATGTGCGTGAAAAACCGGGTCCGTTTGTCAATTATTCATCTCGATTCCTTGGCATCAGCGATGTGATTGTTGAAGAGGCTGACCGTTGGGAAATAGCAACGGTAACCATAGAACAACACGCTGTGCCCGACGAAACAAAACACTATCAAGTGTTGGTGAGCAACAAAAGCACAGCTTCTAACCTATCTATCAATGAAGACGGCGTGATTCTAGGAGTTAACTACACCACGACAACAAACACAGAAGAAAAAACGGGTCGACGAAAAAAACAAGAGATGCCATCTGTTGAGCCCGATCTCTCGGTGTTAGGTGAGGACGCTTTAGTAGCTGGTTCTATACCTAAAATGGCAGAAATGGCAGCAAAGCAAATTTATCGCATTCGAGAAAACCGTACCGATTTACTGTCTGGTGAAAGCGAACACACACCCGACGGACAAGCACTGCAACGCATGCTTGAAGAAATGGACAAGCGCGAAGAAGCTTTGGTAGCTCTTTTTGTTGGTAAACGGGTGGTGGAAAAACATGTAGAGACATTTTCTATAGTGCCTGATGCCGACGTAGAAAATCTTGTTGTCTGTCGCTATTCTTCTATTGAAGGAATGTTAGGGCCAGATAATCTCATGGGTCAACCCATCTACCTAACACTGAAAACACAACAAAATGTAGCACAACAAGCACAAAAAACAACAAAGCAGTGTGGTCTGTACTACAACCTTCCGGCAAAAGTGAAAGCTGAAGTTAGTGATGGAGAGTCTGTTCTGGCAAAAACTATTGTCGAAATGGCTCAATTTGGTACAGTCAATTATCTTCCTGCTTCCTTATTTAATAACACCACAACTACAATAAAATTTAGCACCATGGGTGCTGTTCTTTCTATCGAACAAAAGTAAGTGCATAGCGTGCAAGGAAATATCGAAATAAAAAACGCATGTGTTCACAACTTGAAAGGTGTCGATGTAGAGATTCCAAGAAATAAACTTGTAGTCGTTACCGGACCGTCTGGTAGTGGAAAATCGTCGCTTGCGTTCGACACATTATATGCAGAGGGACAACGTCGTTACGTAGAAAGCCTGTCAGCTTATGTACGTCAATTTCTTGGCAGGATGCATAAACCAGAAGTTGATTACATCAAAGGACTTCCTCCTGCCATTGCTATTCAACAACGCGTAATCAGCAATAATCCACGCTCTACTGTTGGCACCGTAACAGAAATCTACGAATACCTGAAATTATTGTTTGCTCGAATCGGTCGCACTTTTTCTCCTGTCAGTGGTGAAGAGGTGAAGCGTCACCAAGTGAGCGATGTCATCGATTTCATGGTGGGACTTAAAGAAGGAACAACCGCTTATCTCTTGTCGCCCTTAGACCAATCGACAGAAAAATCGCTAAGTGAGCGTTTACAGTTGTTACTTCAACAAGGATTCAATCGCGTGGCTCTTGGCGAACAGTTTTTCAAAATATCAGACTTGTTAAAGGCAGACACGCTGCCCGAAGGCGATGTTGCAATTGTTGTCGACCGTATTCAATGTAAGGATACACCAGAAATGCGTAATCGTCTTGCCGATTCTGTTCAAACAGCATTCTACGAAAATGGCAAACAATGTTGCGACGTACTTTATGATAAAAAAGACGGAACACGCGGTTGTCGACATTTCTCTCAAGCCTTTGAAGCAGACGGCATTAAATTCGAGGAACCCGTACAACAATTATTTAGTTTCAACAACCCCATCGGTGCATGTCCATGTTGCAACGGCGATGGTTTTATTAATGGCATTGACCCCAATCTCGTAATACCAGACACGTCGCGCTCTGTCTACAACGATGCCGTAGCATGTTGGCGTGGCGAAGTGTCGGGTTTGTGGAAAAAGCAACTCATAAATGGTGCACGAAAAAGTCATTTCCCTATTCATACGCCCATCAGCGATTTGACCAAAGAACAATACGAGATGCTATGGTCAGGTACAAAAGATTTCGACGGCATCGATCAATTCTTTGCGTGGATTGACACCCAACAGTACAAAATACAATATCGTGTGATGAAAGCACGTTATCGAGGCCGAACAGTATGTCGTGCCTGCGGAGGTTCTCGACTGCGAAAAGAAGCAACATACGTGCGTATTGGTGGCAAAAACATCAGTGAACTTGTTGCAATGCCCGTGTCGGAACTACAGCAATTCTTTGCTCAACTTACGCTCAGCGAACACGAACAAAACATTGCCAAACGTTTGCTTGTTGAAATCACCAATCGCTTGTCGTTTCTTGTTGAAGTGGGATTAGGATATTTAACCCTATCGCGTGCTTCTGCCACATTGTCTGGCGGCGAAAGTCAGCGCATCAATCTGGCCACATCGTTAGGTAGTGCGTTGGTTGGCTCGCTGTATGTTCTCGACGAACCCAGTATAGGATTACATCCGCGCGACACCAAACGTTTGATTGGCGTGTTGAGAAAACTACAGCAGATGAATAACACCGTTGTTGTGGTAGAACATGATAATGACATTATACATGCTGCCGACCAATTAATCGACATCGGTCCTGCTGCCGGACGTCATGGTGGTGAAATCGTGTGGAATGGCAACGTAAACGATGCAACAGAAGATGATTTCGCACGGTCCGTAACGTTGCGCTATGTCACTGGTCGCGAATCAATACCAATACCTAAGCGTCGTCGCCCAATTAAAAATTTTATTGAGATACAGGGCGCTCGTTCCAACAACTTAAAAAACGTTGACGTGCGCATTCCGCTCGGCATCATCACCGTAGTAACAGGAGTGAGTGGAAGCGGAAAGTCAACGCTCGTGCGTGATGTGTTGTACAACGCCTTGAATCAGATGATTGATAATGGTGAGACTTCGGAAAACAGTCATTACAAATCTCTTAGCGGCAGTCTACATCTGCTGAAACATGTGGAGTTTGTAAGTCAAAAACCGATAGGCAAATCCACACGTTCTAATCCCGTTACCTATATCAAAGCCTACGACGACATCCGCAAACTCTTTGCCGATCAACCATTATCTAAACAGATGCGATTTACTGCAGGTCACTTCTCTTTCAATCATGAAGGTGGACGTTGTGAAGTGTGTCAAGGCGAGGGAACAGTCACTGTGCCGATGCAATTCATGGCCGACTTAGTCATGGAGTGCGAAGCATGTAAAGGTCGGCGTTTTAAAAACGATGTGCTCGACGTTCGTTTTCGTGGAAAATCAATCTACGATGTACTCGAGATGACGATAAACCAAGCCATCGATTTCTTCTCATCAAGCAACGGCTCATTAGAGCAGAAGATAGCACAAAAATTAAAGCCTCTGCAAGATGTTGGCATTGGTTATCTTAAAATGGGACAGTCCTCTTCTACATTATCTGGGGGAGAAAATCAAAGAGTAAAACTGGCGGAATTCCTATCGAACGAACAATCGGAACCAACATTATTTATTTTCGATGAGCCAACCACAGGCTTACACAGTTGCGACATCGTAAAACTCTTGGAAGCATTCAACGCACTCATTAGTCACGGACACACCGTTGTTGTCATCGAACACAATCTCGACATCATCAAATGCGCCGACCACATCATCGACCTCGGGCCAGAAGGAGGGGCAGAAGGGGGATATATCGTGGCATCAGGCACACCGGAACAGGTGGCAAAAGCACCAAACAGTTATACGGCAAAATACCTCAACGACATATTAGAAGCGGCTCAAAAGAGCGAAATCGCGGCGAAAAAAGATTAACTCGCTTTTTTGTTTGGCGTTATCTATTAAATGCGTTACCTTTGCACAGTAAAAAAACTCGAAACATAACTCAATACAAATAATATAATGGTAAACTACAAAGACCTCGGATTGGTAAACACTCGTGAGATGTTTGCCTTAGCAGTAAAAGGAGGATATGCTATTCCTGCTTTTAACTTCAACAATATGGAGCAGTTACAAGCTATTATTCAAGCTGCTGCTGAAACAAAATCCCCTGTTATTCTCCAAGTCTCAAAAGGAGCCCGTAACTATGCAAACCAAACCCTTCTCCGTTACATGGCAGAGGGCGCTGTAGAGTATGCAAAAGAATTGGGTTGGGAACATCCACAAATCGTTCTACACCTCGATCACGGCGACAGTTACGAACTCTGCAAGAGCTGCGTCGATATGGGCTTTTCAAGCGTAATGATTGATGGTTCATCACTGCCTTACGATGAAAATGTAGCACTCACAAAACGTGTTGTAGAATATGCTCACCAATTCGACGTAACAGTTGAAGGCGAGCTCGGTGTGTTAGCTGGTGTCGAAGACGAAGTATCGGCAGAACATCACACCTATACACGTCCAGAAGAAGTGGTAGACTTTTGCACAAAAACAGGTTGCGATTCATTAGCTATCTCTATTGGCACCAGCCATGGCGCTTATAAATTCAAACCAGAACAGTGCACCGTCGATCCAGAAACAGGCCGCTTGGTGCCACCACCATTGGCATTTGATGTGCTCGAAGGCGTAGAAAAAGAACTACCAGGATTCCCTATTGTTCTTCATGGTTCGTCGTCCGTACCACAAGAAGAGGTTGACACCATCAATAAATTTGGTGGCGCATTGAAAGCCGCAGTAGGTATTCCAGAAGAGCAATTGCGTAAGGCAGCAAAGTCGGCAGTTTGTAAAATCAACATCGACTCCGACAGCCGTTTGGCAATGACAGCCGCTGTGCGTCAAGTGTTTGCTGAAAAACCAGCTGAATTTGACCCTCGCAAATACCTCGGTCCTGCTCGTGAAAATATGCGTAAACTTTACATGCACAAGATTATCAACGTGCTTGGTTCCGACAACAAAGCATTATAATCGATTTCACGATATAAATAGTAACGAAAAAGCCGCCTTGGAGAATTCCGAGGCGGCTTTTTTTATGAGTCATATCGTGATGTTCTTATCGGTTGCAAGCCTAGTGTTGAAGATTTTGAATGGACAATATCGATTGCAACTATTTTATTGTCGATGTCGAAGCAATTATTTCTGTTGCAAGCGTGTGGCAAGTGCTATGAGACTGTCGGCAATCTCCTCGAACGAGGTGAGCGAGGTGTTGATGCAAATGTCGTAAGTTTGTGCTTCTCCCCATGTTTTCGAGGCGTAGTGATTGTAGTAGTTAGCGCGCTGTTTGTTTGTTTTATTCACCAGTTCCGATGCTTCTTCTGCTGTTATTTGTTTGCGTTCCATCACCCGTTTTGTGGCATCGTCGTGATTAGTAAAAAGGAAGACACGCAAACAGTCGGTTCGTTGGCGCAACACATAGTCGGCACATCGTCCGAGAATCACGGCATTTTCTCGTTCAGCAATCTTTTGTATTGCATCGCTTTGCAGTTTAAACAAAAGGTCGTGGTCTAGAGCCTTGTCGTTTCCTCCGCCCGAGAGAAATGGAAAGCGCATGCCAAACAGTCCGCCAGTGAGTGGGTGTTGCGTCGTCTGTTCATCGGCTTTATCGAAAAAATTGGCATTGATGCCGCTTTGTTGTGCTGCTTCTGTCAGCAGATTTTTGTCGTAAAAAGCAAAGCCTAAACGTTGTGCCAACTGTTCGCCTATTTGTCTGCCGCCGCTGCCTAAAGTTCTTGCTATAGTGATAATCATGGGGTGTTTCGATCTTTTAAAGTGCTTGATTGTTATATTGTTCTGGGTGTTTATTCCATTTGTTGAACAGTTGCAAAATCATGATGGTAGAGATGATGCTGGCTGCCGTGTCGCTCACAGGCATACTTGTCCAAACGCCAGTAATGCCAAACCAATGTGGTAGAATGAGCACGCTTGGCAGCAAGAAAATCAGCTGTCGTGAAAGCGACAAGAAGATAGACTTTTTCGCCATGCCGATGCTTTGGAAAAGGTTTGAGATAACGATTTGCACGCCAACCAAAGGGAACGTGCACATCACCACTCTCATGCCGTAGACAGCAAGATTGAGCAACTCGTTGTCGTCGGTAAAAAGTCGTACGATTAATCGTGGCGTGAATTCACCAATCAAAAATCCTATGCTTGTCACAATCGTAGCGCAAAGGGCAGTCAAGCGGAACACCTTTTTCACACGTTCTATCTTACCCGCACCATAGTTGTAGCCAGCAATTGGTTGCATGCCTTGGTTCAAACCCATCACCACCATCAAAAAAAGGAACGAAATGCGGTTAACAATGCCAAACGCACCAATGGCTAAGTCGCCACCATAGGTTTTAAGCCCTTGATTCATAAATGTTACCACCAAACACGATGCCATGTTCATCAAGAATGGCGACAAGCCGATGCCGATGATGCCGCCAATGATACGGCGGTTGAAATGGAAGATATCGCGCGTGATGCATAGTAATTGATTCCCTTTGGTGAAAAACTTCAGTTGCCAAAGCAGTGCGATAATCTGTGCTAACACCGTGGCATAAGCTGCTCCTCTAATGCCTAAATGGAAACCATAGATAAACACGGGGTCGAGCACGGTGTTGAACAGCACAGCAATAATCGTGGCTATCATCGACGCTTTCGGATTGCCCGATGCACGCAACACCGCATTAAGTCCCAAATAGATATGTGTTATCATGTTACCTATCAGGATAATCTCCATGTAGTCGCGTGCATAAGGAAGCGTATCGGCACTTGCACCGAAAAACATGATGATGGGGTCGAGAAACGCCAACGTTATCACCGAAAACGAGAGGCCGATGACAATGTTGAGCAACAGCACGTTGCCTAACACCTTACGTGCCGTCTCGTAGTCTTTTTGTCCGAGTTTGATAGAAATTAGCGAACTGGCGCCCACACCTACCAGTGAACCAAAAGCCCCAGCGAGGTTCATCAACGGGAAAGTGATGGCAAGGCCAGAAATGGCCAAAGGGCCGACACCATGTCCGATGAAGATGCTGTCGACCATGTTATAAAGCGATTGTGCCGTCATGGCAATAATGGCAGGAATGGCGTAACTCTTTAGAAGTTTGCCTATACTCTCGCTGCCAAGTGTCGTTGGAATTGCGTTGCTCTCCATACCGCAAAGTTACGTCAATTTGTGAAATCACCTACCATCGTTTTGCCGTTTTTCTATCGATAGTTTTTTATGTTTCATCGGTGGTGGAGTTTTACTCTTGCTTCATATTTTGTGTGGGAGATTTCCATTTCGTGCATCGCCACAAGAAATTATTTTCAGCGTGCACGAAACTAA
>JAUNIJ010000098.1:6102-6559 GCA_030523485.1 Bacteroidales bacterium | reverse complement strand
ATTTCACGTGGGAAGTTTTAGTTTCGTGCACGCTGAAAATAATTTCACGTGGGATGTTTTCGTTTCATATGTCATCACAACAATTTTGCAATGACGTATTTTAGTGTTTATTTTTCCCGTAAGAAAGCCTTGTTCGTCTCTTTTAGCTTATTGTGTTTCATATAGGGTGTGGTTCTGTATTTAGTATTCAATTAGAGTTTGAGGGAGAATGTTGATTGTAAGAATTTATGTAGGTGTTGTGTCTATGTTGTTGGGTTAATTTCTTGCCTAAAAAAGAGGCGTGTAACCATTTGGTTATACGCCTCTTTATATTGATTTTATGGATTGTTTGTTTTATTTGCGAACCATCAAGCGGAATGACTCGTTGATGTTGTCGCCTGCTACTTTTACAATGTAAGCACCATCGGCAACATTGCCTAAGTTGATTGATACTTCTTGACGTGCTTCAACGCCACCA
>JAUNIJ010000098.1:3579-6092 GCA_030523485.1 Bacteroidales bacterium | reverse complement strand
TGCTGTAAACCACTTGACCGCTGATGTTGTAGACGTTGATTGTCATACTTGGGTCGTTTTGGGTAAACAGTATTTTGAAGTTACCATCGCTTGGGTTAGGGTATGCTATGATGGCGTCAGGTAAGGTCTCGAGTTGTTTTACGTCGCTGATTTCGATGGCTTTCAATATGCCATCAACGGCGTTAATCTTACCGTATCCCCATGTGTTGTTTGGTAGATTGCTGCCTGTGTTGTTATCTTGAATGCTTGTTGCTTCCAAGATTTCGCGGATGCGTGAAGGACCCATGTTAGGGTTAGCTTCGAGCCATAGGGCAATGACGCCGGCAGCATATGGTGACGACATCGATGTGCCCTGCATCCAACCATAGAGGTAGGTGTTGCCATTTACAACATTTTGTCCTGCAGCGTCGTAGGCGCTACCATTTTTTATGGCTGTGGTGTTAGGTACAGAAGAGATGATGCCAGTACCAGGTGCTGCTACATCAGGTTTAATACGTCCGTCGGCGGTTGGTCCCATGCTTGAGAATGATGCGATGCCACCAACAGATTCGTAATAGTGGTTGGTGGTAGCATATGCGCCAACAGTGATGATGTTGGTGCCAACGCCGCTGATTTCACCTACACTGCTATTGTTGTTGCCTGCTACGAAGCCTGTTAGACCGTTTTTAGCAAATGTGCAGAAAGAGCCGTCGGCCCATGCGTTAACAACACCACCTTCAACACCACTGATGATGATACCCATGTAGTTACCGCTGCTGACGCTGTTCAATTGGAATTCGATTTGTACGTGACCTTTATTGTTTGATTCGAGGCCAGAAGCAATGTAGACAGAACCGCTTGCACCGGTGGTTGGACGGTATGTCTTTGTTGTTGTGGTAAGAGCGTTGATGTCGCCTGAGGTTGATATCTCTTCCAAACTTGATTTTTGTACAACAGAAACACGTACGTTGTAATCGGTGGTTACATCGCCCCAAATGTCAACGGTGCCATATAATATGCCATAGTAGGTGACGAAGCTTAAAGACGTTTTTACCTCTGTTGAAGTTGCTGTAAAGGTTTTTTTCAGGTGTAATCCGTCGTAACCTTCGTTACCTGCTGAACCAACAACGATGCGGCCAGGAGCAGCTAAGGTCATTTGGTCGATCAAACGGTCGAATGTTGATGTGCCATCGTGTGGACCAATGTGTGAACCTAAGCTGAGGTTTACAACAGCTGGTTTGTTGACTGATGTGGCATAGTCGAAGATGTATTTCACACCATTAGAGATGGACACGTTGTCGGTGGAGGCGTCGGTAGCGCTGTAGCTGACGAATACGAGGTCGGATTTTGGAGCTACGCCGTAGTATTGGTTGCCGTTGATGGTGTCAGCACCTGCTGCAATGCCCATTACATGGGTAGCGTGGCCGACATCATCGTTGCGGTCGTCGAAACGAGCAGCACAAATTGATGTAGAATCGGCGTATTCGTAACCGCTTGAGAAGCCTGATGGTGGGTTGCCGCTACGATTTTGATTCCACACGCGTTTCAAACGGAGTTCTGTGCCACCCATGTTGAAGAAGTTGATGTGGTCGTATTGCATGCCATAGTCAACAATGCCAAGCACAACTCCTTCACCGTAGAATGGGCGTGAAAGGCCTGTGCCAGCGTGTGCCTCGGTGACGCGGCTTGCTGGACGTGCGTTGTTCATTTTTGTGCTGACGTTGGTGCCGACTTCAATGTAGGTGATGTCGGAGAGTTCTGCGATAGTTTCCAGTGAGTTCATTGGAATTTTTGCAGTGACGATGCCATTGAAGTCTGCTTCAACAATCACACCGGCATTTTCCAAATTTGCGATGTTAGCATCTTTTGCAAGGTAGATAAATGCGTTGACATAGTCGACGTTGTTACTTGCCCTTGAGATTGGGAAACTTTTGCTCATGCATTTCACCGCGTCTGTTGTAGTTGCTTCTTTGGCATTTTCTACAAAGATGCGGGTTGATGGCGAAAGTTTCGATTGTGCGTTTGCTGTAAATGCTGTGAACAGCAATGCACAAGCTAATAGAATTTTTACTTTCATAAATGTATTTGTTATTTATATTTATTTTCTTAGGTCGTTGAGAGGCGTTACTACACGTTGTGCCATTTCTATTTGAATGATGCCTTGGAGTTTTACCATTTCTGGCACCGATTTTACTGGCATGGTGAATGTGTAGATGCCGTCGCTGAAGTAGGTGAGTGTGCCACCTAAGCCTTCGAATTTTGCGGCTTCAAAGTTTTGGAGCGATACTTGAAGAAATCCACGGATGCAGTAGACTTCTTGTTCATCAATAAAGATGTTGTGGTGGTTGAACAATTCGTTAGAAGGACGATAGTCTTCTAATGTTGTGAGTTCTTTGGTTTCGTCGACAAAGTCATTCCAAAAGAATTGAAATCCTTTGGAATAGCTGATTCCGTCGGGTAGTTTTTGTGATACCACGGCTGTTGTTGTGTTGTTCTTTTTGTTTTTCTTCTTTGTGCGTTTTGCTTCGCCGTAC
>JAUNIJ010000098.1:0-3569 GCA_030523485.1 Bacteroidales bacterium | reverse complement strand
TAGACAAAGTAGGAATAGGCAGATGTGTTTCAAGTATTTCATAACACAGAGTTTGTTGTTATTGTAAAGTATGAAATTCTATGTATTGTTTGCTTTTGTTGGTGATGGCGGCTCTGCCATCTGTGCGGATTCCTACTACCCACAGTATTTTTGTGGCATCGCAGAGAATCCAGATCTTCTTTTTGTTTTGGCAGTCTATTTTGTTGTTGATGAGCAAGTCGCTAACTTTTTGCATTCCTTGCATACCAAATGGTTTAAAACAGTCTCCTTCCTGCCAATGTCGGAGTGTGAGTGGCCATTGTATGGCGTCGGCGTCAAACGTGGCGATGTGTCTGTCGCGTTTTATTTGAAAGTTAGCGTCGATGTTTCCGTGAGTAAGTTGTAACCATTCAGGAAAACTGGCATTGAGGTGTTCGAAAGTGTAGGTTGTTGGGTTTTCTAAACTTGCTTTCGGACTTATGATAATGTGTTCTCTGTCGATAATGGCTTCGTGTGATTTCGAAAGAAATCTTTTCCCACTTTCTTTTTTGTCGATTGATTGCATAAGTTGCGCAACTGTATCGGCGTTGAAATTGTATTTTCGGAGCATTTCGAAGGCGATGAGTCGTGGCTCCGTTGTTTGTTTTAGTTTCGTTGTTGAGATACAGATTCGTTGGTCTGTGTCGGTTTGAACGATGGCGTTAATTTCTTGTGTTATTGCTTTTTGTAAGAACGCTTGTATGTCGCTCCAAATCATGTGACTTTGTTGCATGGTTTGTATGAACGACGGATTGATGGCTTCAAGTTCAGGGATAACGTTGTGTCGTATTCTGTTTCGTGAGTATTCAATCGATTGATTGGTACTATCGATACGATAGGTGAGGTGTTGTTCTTGAGCGTATGTTTCTATTTCTTTTCTATTGACGCAGAGTAGGGGACGAATTATTTGTTCGCGTTTGGGCGATAGGGCGGTAAGTCCTTTTAGTCCAGTACCACGTGTTATGTTCAATAAGACGGTTTCCGCCAGGTCGTTGGCATGGTGTGCTACGGCTATCCATTGGCTGTTGGTTTCTTGGCGTAGTGTCTCGAACCATTGGTATCGTAGGTTGCGTGCTGCCATTTCAATCGATACTCCTGTTGTCTTGGCTATGTTTTGGGTGTCGAAGTGAGTGGTGTAGAGTGGACAGCCGAGTTGTTGTGTGAATTGTTGTACGAATTTTTCGTCGTCGTCCGACTCTTGCTGTCTAAGTTGAAAGTTGCAGTGTGCTGCAATGCAGTTGTAGCCGAAATGTTTTAAAAGGAACAGTAGAACTACCGAGTCGGCACCACCGCTAATGCCTACGATGACTTGTTCGTTGGCTTTAATGAGTTCGTGCTGGCTGATATATTGTGCTATTTTCCTTTCAAAGGGGTTCATTTATTTATGCTTCACCATTTCCGAACATGATGGGTGTTGGGGTGGTGTTGTTGTTGTCGATGTTGCCAAATTGTTCTTCGTAGCGTTGTATGTTTTGTTGCAGTGCTACAAGAAGGTTTTTTGCGTGTTCTGGTGTTAATATTATTCTTGCTTTTACTGGAGCTTTGGGTGTTCCAGGAAGTAGTGATATGAAGTCGATGACAAACTCACTTTTGGAGTGTGCAATGACTGCCATGTTTGAATAAGCTTCTAACGTGTTGGGCGTTAATTCAATAGCGATTTTCCCTTTTTCGTTGTTATCCATATGTTGTTGTCGTGTTGTGTTTGTCGTTTTTTTTTTTTTTGACTGTTTTTATGGTTGTTCGTCCCAATCTTCGCTGTCGTCAAGATCGAGAAAGAATGGTTCGTTGTCGATGAATTCGTCAAGGTCTCTTCTTTCTTTTTTTGTTGGTCGACCTGTTCCACGTGCGCGTTGTGCTGTCTTGTCGGCTTTGAGTACTTCGAGCAAATCGAGTTGGTCTTGACGGGTAACATGTTGAACGTATTCTGGAACCAATTTTGCGGGCAATCGGTTTTGTGTAAGTTGCAATACTTTGTATGAGAATGTGATTGGTGGTCGTTTCACGTCAACGATGTCTCCTTCTTTGATCAGTCGTGACGGTTTTTGTGTTACACCGTTTATCATTACTCTGCCTCGTTTGCAAACTTCTGCTGCGATGCTACGGGTCTTGAATATTCTGATGGTCCACAACCATTTGTCTAATCGGACTTCCATAGTTATAGACTTTTTTTGTTGTTCAATCGTTTATTTACGATTGAATTGATTCATTGTTATTTGGATGCCAGCCAAACAAAAACTTTTGATCATTTCAATGGCCTTATCAATTTGTGGGTCAATGATTTTATCGCGGTCTTCGGGGCTGAATGTGCCGAGCACATAGTCTATTTGTCCGCCGCGTGGGTAGTCGTTGCCAATGCCAAAGCGTAGACGGGCATATTTCTGTGTGCCAAGTAGTTCTTGAATGTTTTTTAAGCCGTTGTGTCCACCATCGCTTCCGTCTGGTTTCATTCGTAGTGTACCTATTGGTAGTGAGAGGTCGTCGACAACAACGAGTAGGTTCTCTATTTCTATTTTTTCTTGCTGTAGCCAGTAACGAACGGCATTTCCACTAAGATTCATGTAGGTCGAAGGTTTCAGTAAAACCAATTGACGCCCTTTTAGTGTTGTTTTTGCTATGGCACCATAGCGTTGTCCTTCACTAAAAATAATGTTGGACGCCTTGGCAAAGGCGTCCAACGTATCGAATCCTATGTTGTGGCGTGTGTGAGCGTATTCGTTTCCGATATTGCCCAAGCCAACAATAAGATATTTCATCAGTAGGTGTTACCTTATGCTTGTGCTGCAGCTGCTGATTGAGCGGCACGGGTTACCAATACTGTGCATACTACGGCGTTTGAAGCATTCAGGAGGGTGAGGTTCTCTACTTGAACGTCTTTTACTTGAATGGTTTTGCCAAGTTCAAGGTTGGTAACGTCGATAACGATTTTTTCTGGGATGTTCTCAATTAATCCTTTTACTCTGAGTTTGCGCATTGAGAGAGAGAGCTTACCACCAGCGCGAACACCAGCAGCGTGACCAGTGAGTTGAACAGGTACTTCCATTACAACAGGTTTGTTTGGAATTACTTCCAAGAAGTCCATGTGAAGGAGTTTGTCGCTTACTGGGTGGAATTGCAATTCACGCATTACACTTTGATATTTTTTCCCAGCAATTGTAAGTTCTACTTCGAAGATGTCTGGTGAATAAACCAATTTACGAACGCCTTCTTCTGTTACTTGGAAAGAGCGGGTGATTAGACCTTTTCCTTCGCGTTCTACGAGTTGTTCGCCTTCTTCTAATTTACCTGTGTAAGGTAATTCTACTGCTTCGCCACCATAGATTACGGCAGGAATTAAACCTTGATTACGAACGGCTTTAGTGCCTTTTTTGCCAAGATCGGTTCTTGGTGTACCTTCTAATTGAAATTTCTTCATTTGTTTGTTCTTTTGTGGATTCTTTTTGAGGAATCCGGGTGTTACTCAAAATTAGTTTTTGCTCTAATTTCCCATCACACGATGCTGGAAAGAAAAAGCGCACAAAGGTATGTGTTTTTTTTTATTTATAGGTAGCCTT
>JAUNIJ010000097.1 GCA_030523485.1 Bacteroidales bacterium | reverse complement strand
TGGGCGCCAATATTTAACGAAGAGTTACACAGTGAGAAAAGCATTATTGCAGCCATACGAGAGAAAGATCGTTTCCTACATGTGCCGTACCATTCTTTTGATGGTTACATTCGAATGCTTAATGAAGCTGCTATCAATCCGAAAGTTATATCGATAAAGACAACACTTTATCGTTTGGCAAAAGATTCTAAAGTCATATCGGCGCTTATATGTGCAGCGCAAAACGGTAAAGAAGTGACTGTTATCATAGAGTTGTTGGCACGATTCGACGAGGCATCTAATATCTATTGGTCAAAGAAAATGCAAGATGCTGGTGTTAATGTGATATTTGGTGTTGAAGGATTGAAGGTTCACTCAAAAATCACACATATCAGCTTTTCTGTAGGTCAAAGTATTGCTTGCATCAGCACTGGTAATTTCCATGAAGGTAATGCCTCTCGATATACTGATGTTATGCTTATGACTGCAAACCGTAACATAACTCAAGATGTAGAACGTGTGTTCCGATTTATTGAGAGACCTTACTCACCTGTAAAATTCAAAAAACTGCTCGTTTCTCCAAATGAGATGAAGAAGAAGTTTGTTCAACTCATTGAAAACGAAATCCAAAATCATCTTCATGGTAAGCCTGCATGGATTAAGATGAAAATCAATCATATTACAGATGAGGTGATAACGAGCAAGATCTATGACGCCGTCGAGACAGGTGTAAAAGTGGATGCTCTTGTTCGTGGTAATTGTTCACTCACTAACAGCGAGACATTTAACAACAACCTGACTGTTGTCGGAATCATCGACCGTTATTTAGAGCATTCGCGCATCTTTATTTTTGCTAATGCAGGCAATCCGCTTTACTTCATTGGTTCTGCTGATTGGATGACTCGCAACTTGGATAATCGGGTAGAAGTTGTTGCACCTATTTATGATAAAGATATTCAGAACGAATTGATGACAATCGTGGAATACGGATTGAAAGACAATACACATGGTCACCTTGTTGTAGGGCAACAAAATTGCGATACAAAATTTCGCTCACAAGAACAACTTTATATGCACTATATCAATGATTAGAGAATTAAAAAACAACAGTTGTAATCTTGCTGCAATCGATATCGGTTCAAACGCAGCACGAATACTTATTAAGAGTGTCACGGATAAATACGATGACAACCAACACACATTGCACTATAAGAAACTGCAATTCCTTCGCATTCCACTGCGGTTGGGTATTGATGTTTTCAGTATAGGAAAAATCAGCGAAGAACGTGAAAAACAGTTGATTCGCACCATGAAGATTTTCCGTCAATTACTCATTATATATAACGTAGAAGACTTTAGAGTGTGTGCCACCTCTGCTTTTAGAGATGCCAAAAACGGAAAAAGAATACGTCATTATATTCAGAAAAACCTCAACCTTGACATCGATATTATTACCGGCGATGAAGAAGCCAGGATTCTCCGCGACAACAATGTACCTATTGCTGGTAATCTTCTCTATATGGATGTAGGTGGTGGTAGCACCGAGTTGTCGCTTGTTTGTGATGAAAAACTCATTAAAAGTAGGTCTTTTAATATCGGAACATTGCGTCTTCTCAATAATTCTGTTAGTGAAGAGGATTGGGAACAAATGAAGGCAACTGTAAAAGAAATGATAGATGGATACGATAATGTTCAAATTGTTGGTTCTGGAGGCAATATCAATAAGTTGTATCGCCTTTCGCCAAAACGTAATAGAAAGAAAGACACGCTTACAGTAGTAGCTTTAGAAAGGTTATATAAACATTTATCATCTCTTACTGTAGAAGAACGAATGGAACAATATGACCTCCGCCCATCGCGAGCCGATGTCATTGTTCCTGCTGCACAATTATTTCTGATGGTAGCAGACATTGCAAAAGCAGAATCAATATCTGTGCCAACGGTAGGACTTGCTGATGGCATTGTCAATGAATTAGCGGAAAAAATATTCCTCACAGAATAATTAACTGACAACAATACAATATAAATAAATATGAATGCATTTTTTCTTGGAATCGTAGTGTTCCTTATTGTGCTGGCAGTATTCGACTTGGTGGTTGGCGTCAGCAACGATGCGGTAAACTTTCTCAATTCTGCCATTGGTGCTAAAGTTGCGAAGTTCCGTACAATCTTAATTATCGCTGCCATTGGCGTCTTTGCCGGAGCTTCGTTGAGCAATGGCATGATGGATGTGGCACGACATGGCATCATGACACCTGCCTATTTCTCTTTCTATGATGTGATGTGTGTGTTCTTAGCAGTGATGATTACTGACGTCATCTTACTTGACGTATTCAACACACTGGGAATGCCGACATCAACAACCGTTTCGATGGTTTTTGAACTTCTCGGTGGCTCGTTTGCTATTGCTCTTTTAAAAATAATTCGTGGCGAAGTTGATATCGACGGTAACGCTCTATCGTTAGGTGATTTGCTCAATACAGAAAAAGCAATGAGTGTCATCTTGGGCATTTTCCTCTCTGTTGCCATTGCTTTTGTGCTTGGTGCCATTGTACAATGGATTGCAAGAATGGTGTTTACTTTCACCTATCGAGTAAATGGCAAAAGCACCTCATTTGATGGCAAAATGGGTGGACGCATTGGAAGTTCATTAAAAATAGGCATTTTCAGCGGTATCGCTGTGACAAGCATCATATGGTTTTTGCTAATCAACGGCTTGAAAGGCTCAAGCTTCATGACTCCTGATGTAAAAGCTACTATTGCAGAAAACACATGGTATATTATTGGAGGTGGTATTGTCGTATGTTCTGTCATTATGACGATACTAAGTGCGTTCAAACTGCCTGTCTTAAGGTTTGTGATATTGCTCGGCACATTTGCTCTTGCAATGGCCTTTGCTGGTAACGACCTCGTGAACTTTGTGGGCGTTCCGCTCTCCGGATTAGATGCTTATCAAGATTATGCAGCAAATGGAAATGGCGAGTTACACGGCTATTTGATGACGTCGTTGATGGAAAGTGCTCACACTCCCACAATCTACCTTATCATAGCTGGTGTTGTCATGGTGTTGTCGTTGGTGTTTTCTAAAAAAGCTCAAAACGTTGTAAAAACATCGGTTGACCTTAGTCGCCAAGATGAAGGAGATGAGATGTTTGGTTCAAGCTCGTTGGCACGAGTTCTTGTACGCGTAGCATCAAAAACAGCTATTGGTATCGACAAAATTGTTCCAAAACCAGTAAGTCAATGGGTTGATTCTCGCTTCAATGCCGACGAAATGAAGTTAGAAAATGGTGCTGCTTTCGATCAGATACGTGCATCTGTTAACCTTGTCTTAGCTGGTATTCTTGTCGCACTTGGCACATCGCTCAAACTTCCTCTCTCTACTACTTACGTCACATTTATGGTTGCTATGGGTACCTCACTTGCCGACCGTGCGTGGGGACGCGAATCTGCTGTATTCCGCATCACTGGTGTCATCTCTGTTATCGGTGGATGGTTCCTAACTGCTGGCATCGCATTTGTTGCCTGCTACCTTATTACAAATGGATTATATTTCGGATCGTATGTAGCTATGGTTGTTGCTATTGCACTCGCTATTTTCTTGTTGATACGTAGTAACTTTAAAAATAAAGAATCGAAAAAACAGGAAGATACTGTATTTAAACAAATTGTTCACTCACAAAACCAACAAGAAACTTGGATGTTACTCTGCGAACATATTCGACAAGGCAATGCCGATCGTTTGCAATTCGTAGTGTCAACTTATGAAAAGTCAACAAATGCTTTCCTTACCGAGTCGTATAGTCCTCTGCGAAAAGGATCTACACTAATCGATGAAGAACGAAAAGAACTCAAACGACAACGTCGACGTGAACTTATTGGTATGCAACGCATCGACCCACTTGTAGCAACAGAACGTAACACATGGTATTACTTAGGCATTAATTCTTGTCAACAGATGCTCTATAGTTTGAAACGTATCAACGATCAAATTCGCGAACATGTCGGCAACAATTTTAAGCCACTTCCTGAAGAATATCACGAACAGTTCGTCGATACACGTAATAACGTGGTTAAGCTCTTCGAGCAAACGTTAGCAATGCTTTCTTCTGGCGATTTTACCGATGCTGAAAAATTGCGTAAAGAATGCGAAGACTTACAAGCACAAATGTCGTCAGACCGTAAGAAAATGCTTGATACAATGCAAAATGAACGTGCCAACATCACGACATTAATCCTTACCATACACATTATGCAAGAGTCGCAAGAACTTCTTGGTAGCCTTCGTCATATGATTCGTGGTATGAACAAATTTGCTGGCGCTGATGTCTAAGCAGTAGTGTAATACATAAATCTTAATTACAAATAAAAAAGAACGTGAGACTTTCTAGTCTCACGTTCTTTTTCTATCTAATAAACTGAATCGTCTATTACTTTACCTCTTCAAAGTCGGCATCTTCAACGGTGTCGTTGTTGGCGTTGCTTTGTTGGTTGTTAGAGGTTTGTTGTTGACTGGCACCACCAGCATTGCCTGCTGCATTTGCGGCATTGTACATGTCTTGGCTTGCTGCATGGAATGCTGTATTCATTGCTTCCATAGCTTTGTCGATAGCGTCAAGATCTTGTGCTTTATGAGCGCTCTTCAATTGTTCGAGAGCTTGTTCGATAGGCGCTTTCTTGTCTGCTGGAATTTTGTCGCCAAGTTCTTTGAGTTGTTTCTCTGTTTGGAAAATCATAGCATCGGCTTGATTTATCTTGTCGATACGTTCCTTGGCTTTCTTGTCGGCATCGGCGTTGGCTTCTGCTTCTGCTTTCATGCGTTGGATTTCAGCATCCGACAAACCGCTTGATGCTTCGATACGAATCGATTGTTCTTTGCCTGTAGCTTTATCTTTAGCTGATACTTTTAAAATACCGTTGGCATCGATGTCGAATGTAACTTCGATTTGAGGCACACCACGTGGAGCTGCAGGAATGCCATCGAGGTTGAACATACCAATTTGTTTGTTCTGATTAGCCATTGGACGTTCGCCTTGAAGTACGTTGATTTGTACTGATGGTTGGTTGTCGCTTGCTGTCGAGAATACTTCCGTTTTCTTTGTAGGAATGGTAGTGTTGGCTTCAATCAGTTTGGTCATTACACCGCCCATTGTTTCGATACCAAGTGATAGAGGAGTAACATCGAGCAACAACACATCTTTCACTTCGCCTGTCAACACGGCACCTTGGATAGCAGCACCTACTGCTACAACTTCGTCTGGGTTCACACCTTTTGAAGGCACTTTGCCGAAGAAGTCTTCAACCAATTTTTGAACAGCTGGTATACGTGAAGAACCACCTACGAGAATTACTTCGTCGATATCTGATTTGTTGAAACCTGCGCTCTCAAGTGCTTTTTTACAAGGTGTCAAACATGCTTGTATCAAGTGGTCGGCCAATTGCTCGAATTTTGCACGAGTCAATGTTTTTACCAAGTGTTTTGGAACACCGCCAACTGGCATAATGTAAGGCAAGTTGATTTCGGTAGATGTGGAAGACGACAACTCGATTTTGGCTTTTTCGGCAGCCTCTTTTAAACGTTGCAAAGCCATTGGATCTTTTGAGAGGTCAGCACCTTCCTCGTTCTTGAATTCTTGAACGAGCCAATCAATAATTACTTGGTCGAAGTCGTCACCACCAAGGTGAGTGTCACCGTTTGTCGATTTTACTTCGAATACGCCGTCGCCGAGTTCCAAGATGGAGATATCGAATGTGCCACCGCCAAGGTCGAACACTGCAATCTTCATGTCTTTGTTGGCTTTGTCGAGACCATAAGCCAATGCTGCTGCTGTTGGTTCGTTTACTATACGACGAACTGTTAAACCTGCAATCTCACCAGCTTCTTTGGTTGCTTGACGTTGGGCGTCGCTAAAGTATGCAGGTACTGTAATTACTGCCTCTGTAACTTCTTGACCAAGATAATCTTCTGCAGTTTTTTTCATTTTTTGAAGCACCATAGCAGAAATTTCTTGTGGGGTGTAGAGTTTGCCGTCGATGTCAACACGAGGGGTGTTATTATCACCTTTTACTACTTTAAATGGAACGCGTTCAATTTCTCTCTTACAGAGATCGTAGGTCTCACCCATAAATCTCTTGATAGAGTAGATGGTTTTATGTGGGTTGGTTACGGCCTGACGTTTTGCAGGGTCGCCAATCTTACGTTCACCGTCGTTGCCAACGAAAGCAACTACTGAAGGAGTTGTACGTTTACCTTCGCTGTTTGCAATTACAACGGGTTCGTTACCTTCCATTACCGACACACATGAGTTGGTTGTGCCGAGGTCAATACCAATAATTTTTCCTTTTGCCATATCTGTATTCTTTTTTTTATTTACTACTTTGTTGTGTTTGTCGGAGTATTTCCGACACTTATTACAATGCAAATTCCGTGCCAAATATGTGTCTCTTATTCTCCCGATGAGAATTTTACCAATAAATTTTCTTCCCAATCTATTGTTGCCATGTATTCTTGTGCAACGTAGTCGGACATAGGCTCTTCTTAATGTTGTTAGAGAACAGGAATGCTAAAAGAGATATACATTATATAATATATATGTGACCGAAGGAAAATGAGGTGACCATTACTTTACCTGGAAAAAGGAAGCAACGTGTGGTATTGCTTGTAGAATCGTTGTTGTAACACGAATAAATTAGCGTTAGTTGGAGGCAGAAAATTTTTCGTTCACGCTGAAAATAATTTCACGTGGGAAGTTTCAGTTTCGTGCACGCTGAAAAT
>JAUNIJ010000096.1 GCA_030523485.1 Bacteroidales bacterium | reverse complement strand
ACCTACGGATTCCGCGGAGAGGCCCTGGCCTCGATCGCGGCGGTCGCCGAAGTGTTTTTCGCCATCGCGTCGATTGCCAAATCGACGGCTACCTCCGTCACGGTGTGCATCGTCTTTTTTGTTCTCTTTGCGTGTGGCTGTTTGTGGCTCTTTCTTTACCAATGTGCCTGCCTCGGCTTGTTTGGCTAGATAGTCGTTGCGACGGCCGTCGAAGATGTTCAATTCCCAAAACTCACATGGCAACTCGCCGTTCAGCAGTTTGTGTTTGCTGTCGGGTTTCAGTCCGAGTCGTTTCAAACAGTCGGTGTCCGACGAGATGACCCATGCCTTACATCCTTTCATCTTGTGTTTCAGCGCTGTGCCTAATTCTACGTACACCTGTTCCACTTCTTCACGATTGGTGCTGAGCAAACGTTCGCCGTAGGGGGGATTGGTCACCAATAGACACTCGTTGTCGGTTGGGCGCACAAAGTCTTTGATCTCGCGCTCTTCGATAGTGATGTATTTCTCAAGTCCAGCGGCTTTCACGTTGGCTTGAGCTACGGCAACAGCGGTCTTCGATTTGTCGAAACCATAGATGTGGAAAGGAAATTCTCGTTCGCAGCTGTCGTCGTTGTAGAGTTCGTCGAACAATGCTTTGTCGAAGTCTTGCCAACGTTCAAAGGCGAACGATTTTCGATAGATGCCTGGTGGAATGTTGAGTGCCATCATGGCGGCTTCAATCAGGAATGTGCCAGAGCCACACATGGGGTCGACAAAGTCGCATTGGCCTTCCCAACTAGCTTTCTCCAACATGCCGGCTGCCAGGGCTTCGCTGATGGGCGCTTCGGTGTTTTGAACCTTGTAGCCACGATGTTGAAGCGATTCGCCTGAGCTGTCTAACGACAGTGTCACGGTGTTGTGCGATAGGTGTATATTAATAAGTATGTCGGGATCGTGCACGCTGATGGTCGGACGGTCGCCATTGCGCTCGCGTAGTTGGTCGCAGATGGCGTCTTTGACACGATAGGTGACGAACTGCGAGTGGGTGAAACTCTCGGAGTAGACGGTGGCGTTGATGGCGAATGTCTGCTTTGCGCCGATGTAGTTGTTCCAGTCTATTTCTTTTGTCTTTTCGTAGAGTTCGTCGGTGCTGGCGATGTCGAACACGGCCAATGGGCGAAGAATGCGCAGTGCGGAACGGCAGTGTAGGTTTGCCTTGTAAAGAAGTTCGAGGTCGCCCTCGAATTTTATGGCACGTTTTTCAACGCTTAACTTGGTGGCGCCGATAGCTTTGAGCTCGCGAGCCACCTGTTCTTCCAAGCCTAAGAGGGTTTTTGCTGTAAGTTGCATCTATCTTGTTGTTTGTGTGTTGTCGGGGTTGTGTTATTTGTTGTCTTGAGAGAGTACCTCCAAACCTTTTTGAACAATGGGGTCTTGTGTGTTGATTATGCGGTAGTAGCAACCGCTGTCGTACAGTTTGCTGGCAAAGAGTGCGCGAGCCGAGAAGGCTATTTCTTTGTAGCTCTCTTTCCATTCGGCATCGGTGCATTTCACGCTGTTTTTCTCACCTTCTTTGCGTATCGAGGTCATCACTTCTGTTGGTACGGCGAATTTTGACTCGAAGTCATCGAATGTTTTGTAGCTTTGCAACAGTGTTTTACGGTGACTATCGATGTATTCCATGACTACGTTGTTGATGGCTCCTTTGGCCACGAGGTTACGGTAGAGTGGTGAGAAACGTGTGGTGTCGAGTGGCACAAATACGTCGGGCATGATGCCGCCACCGCCGTACACCGTGCGACCTTTCACTAAGGTTTTGTATTTGAGCGAATCGGGGAAGTTGATGCTGTCGGAGTGTTGCAGCTCGCCATGTTTCAGACGATTCAGGAGGTCTTTGTGATATTGTTCAACGCCTTCGTCGTAAGGCTTTTGGATGTTTCTGCCCGAAGGGGTGTAGTAGCGTGCTACGGTTAGGCGAATGGCGGAGCCGTCGACCAATGGGTATTGACGTTGCACCAATCCTTTGCCAAAGGTGCGGCGGCCAACGATGATGGCGCGGTCGTAGTCTTGCAAAGCACCTGCCACGATTTCGGAGGCTGAGGCTGAATAGTCGTCAACCAACACCACTACTTTTCCGGTCTTAAACTGACCGTTTGCTGTGGAGTAGCTTCCAATGGATGGCACGTGTAAGCCTTTCATTGACACTAACAAATGGCCGTCGTCCATCAACTCGTCGCACATGTCGACAGCAGCAGGCATAGCGCCGCCACCGTTCGACTGAAGGTCTATCATCAACTCTTTCATGCCTGCTTTGCGAAGGCGTGCTATGGCCGACGAAAATTCATCTTTGGTGGTCAGTGAGAAGGTGTTGACTTTAATATAGCCTGTGGTGGGTGTTATCATGTAGGCGACGTCGACGGAGTTTACGGGGATTTTGTCGCGTGTTACGATGTAGTCGCGTGTGTTGTCGCCCTTGCGTTCTACGCGCACTGTCACTTTTGTGCCGCGTGGACCGCGTATCAGTTTTGCAATATCGACGGTGGTTGATTTGTTGCCAGCAATGCAGGTGCCTGCCACGTGAGTGATTTTGTCGCCCGGACGGATGCCGACACGTTCGGCAGGACAGCCGTTGATGGTTTGAATCACAGTGAGTGTGTCGTGAAGCATTTGGTATTGGATGCCAATGCCTTCGAAGTTGCCAGTGATGGTTTCTGACGATTTCTCTACTTCCTCTTTCGTCAGGTAGACCGAGTGCGGGTCCATTTTGCTCAGCACTTGACGTATGGCGGTCTCGGTGAGCTGGTTACCATTCACGGTGTCGACGTAGTAGTCGTTGAGCAACGAGAACAGCTGACCGATTTTCTGTATCTCTGTCTTTCCAAAATTATGTTGTGCGTGGAGTGCTGTCGACGATGTCGTAACACACAATAGCACAACGATAAAACCAATGAAATGCTTTTTCATAGACGCTATTATTTCAATTTGCAAAGATAAGCATTTTAGTCTGATTTCAACTTCCTTTTGTTTCAGAATGTTGCGTGTGCTCTTTGCGTTGTTTCCTGCACTGTGCCGATGTTTTTTGTGTCGGTTGTTCGCGTTAAAAAAGCACCTACAATAATTTCTTGTGGCGATGTACGAAACTTTTCATGCCGAAAATAATTTCACGCCGGGAGTTTTAGTTTCGTGAGCGCCGAAAATAATTTCACGTGGAGAGTTACGAAAGTTTTTCTCCTGAAATAAATTTCATTTTGGGAGTCACGAAACTTTTCATGCCGAAAATAATTTCACGCCGGAAGTTTTAGTTTCGTGAGCGCCGAAAATAATTTCTTGTGGGGAGAAATTTTTTCGTGCATCGCCACAAGAAATTGTTGAGGAAGGTTTTCGTTTCGTTGCGGCCAACAAAAAACACCTATTATATATAGTATATGGAATATGCAATCAATTGAAATATAGTTAATCGCAAGTTAAACGGTGGAAAAGTGTTTTAGTGGACAAGATAGGAGATTACCACACAGCCACCGAGTATTGCAGTCAAGAGGACATGTTTCTTGTTAAAGTTCTTTGCCATAGCTTAAATCAAATGGGTTACACCTATGCCAGTCAAGATTGCAAGTGTAAAGCTTGCGAGTGTGCCAATCAATACGTACTCAGTGTTGCGAATTTCCTTGGCTTTATTAAGTTCGCCAAAACGGAAGACAGATTTTGCCGCCAACAAGAACCCCACCCCCTCAATGCTTCCAATGAGGACAAAAGTAAGTATCAGAACACGCTCGATATAGCCTATCCATTGTCCTGCGTTGGGAAGGCTCTGGGTGTTGGGGGAGGATGGAGTCCACTTATCAAGGAACAAACCCAGCAGTATTGACGATGGTCTTAACATCAAGACGTATGCCATGGCTATAATCCATATCTTTGAGGTGTATGTACTATTGAGGCAAATGGAGTCGAGGTCTTCTCCCCAAAACACGAAGAATAGTGCCACAAGAACTATAAGATGACACACTTGGTCAATGAGGAACGTACACAGGGAGTCCTCGCAACACTTATATTTTACCAGGTCAATCACGAAGTGACTTACAAAGATAACAGTGGGGACTTGCCAACACGACCACTCACTAACAAAAAGATATGCTGTCAGAGCGTGAATTGCGCTATGCAGCAAGAGATAGCCAATACCTGCCACGCCCGACTTTCGCTTACCTTTATTGATACTATCTGTCTGAAAGATAAAGTCTGAGCACAGATGCGCACAGAGCAACTTGACTAAGATGATAAACGTTTCCATATTATTGAGCGATGTACTTAAGAATTTGAGATTTCACATGTTCCGTATAATCGAGAATCAGTTGCCCTTTTGCCGACAGCCATATGTAATTGAAGTTCTGTCTTGACATCCCCAGATCTTCAGCCATATCCTTTTGAGTCTTTCCTGGAAACAATAGGGAATGATATACTACTCGCGCCTGCTTGACTGTCAACGCCGTAATGATGTCGTCGGCGAAACGAGTGTTTAAATCTACAGATTCATTAAGTTCTTCGCTCGGAGAGGCAATGGCCAGACGTTTCTTCCCCAAAACGTCAAATGCCCTTCCGGACAATCTGAATGCCTCGCCATCACTCGTCACAATCGTGTCGCTCTCATAAGAGACCTCACCAATACCCACCGAAACGCGTGCATCCCAAGCATCCTGCTTGTCTGGAGTGGACGCTTTGAGTTTGGCACGCAAAGCAACTGCAACAGCCGGTGCTTGCTGAGCAGCGTCAACAACCACCTGAAAACTATCTCCGCGAAATATCTCAATTCTTACCGATGTCATGGGGGAGAAGTCAATCGTTACAGCATTTAGGCTGTCGATAACCATTTGCCTGTATTCTGTCGCTATGTTGGACGAATTGACCAAATCGCCCGTAATTATGCCTTTAATCATAGTTCTTCAATCTAAAAACGGTGCAAAGATAATGGCTTTATTTCGGAAAAGCAAGTGTTTTTACTTGATTCTGCAAAATCAAGCCATTTCTATTGACCGTTCACATGCTTTTGGCGTGTACAAATGGGAAATACGAGAAGAAAACAAGCTTATATATACGGAGAATAGCAATGACTGATCAAATATTTTTGCCTGCTTTTGATACATCAAACCATCTTTATGTCAGATTATGAAAGCCTTAAGTGTTTGTTGTTGATGATGTATCCCATCGAAAAAATAAGACGAAAAAAATTGTTGTGTGACATTATCTGGCAATGGAGGCTGTTACTTTTGTCACCGTAATCAAGGCACGGTATGCGATCTTTTCATAGTATTTATCACTAACAATACACCATATTTTCAATCGATACTTTAGTAATTTGTTTAGTATGTTGTTCGTTTGACACAACACCGCAAGAACTTGGCTGCGAAGTTCGGTTCTTTTTCTCGCTCACTACAATTAACTACTATATATTAATAATGTATCTTAAGAGGTCTTTGTCGATGCAAAGACCTCTTTCTTTTTGCCGCCCCTCCCCCTCTCGAACTGTGCTGTCGGAAGCTTCTAAACGTCGCCATCAAAAAATTAAAAGTGAAATACGCTGTTGACGGCAAAAAAAATTACAAGGTAAATTCCGCTTCCAATTGTGTAGTATTAAGAAAAAAGGAGTATCTTTGCTCCCTAAAATTAGACATAAAAAGCGTCATTCAACGTTTGTTCTTGGCTTATTGAAATTACCACTTTCAACCATAGGCTACCAAGGCAGAATCGTGAATGGTGCCTTCGGGTATGTGAACAATATATCCGTGGTGTGCAGGGGGATGTTGCATCTCAACACCCTCATTGCACACGTTAGCGGCATATATCATCATACTAGTGGGTATCCGTCTCATACGTCTGTAGCCAAGGTTGTGGTAAACCTCAATAAGCAGACCTATGGAATGGATACCCACGCTTTTTTTGTGTATAGACTATTATAAATGAAAAACAAAATACAAATGAAAAAAAATCTACTTCTCCTCCCCATCCTTTGTCTATTAGTAGGGATGATGGGCTCGTGCGCAAAATCGTCATTAGCCGTAGCTGTTGATGAAATGAACAAATCGTTACCTGAATCGTGCGGCAATGGCGTCGATTTCACCAAGGTTACTTACGAGAATGATGTGGTAACTTGCCACTTCACTACATCGGAGGATGATGCTATCACCGTTTTGCAAGGAATGGAAAAATTGTCGTTGAAGTGGTATTTGGCTTCGTCAATGATTGAAGAAAACGACGCTGATTTCATGGAACTCTTAGATGCATTGATTGCTGCCAATGCTGGCTTTAATTTTGTCTATCGTGGTATTCAATCAGGTAGCTCGGTAACTATCTCTTTCTCTCCATTAGATGTACAGTCGTTAAGAAATGGGACATTGAAAATGACTCCGATGGAAAGCCTTAATGTTGTCTTAGATGTAACACGTGCAGAGCTTCCAATTCAATTAGACGAAATAACTACGTGTGTTGATATTCAAATAGAAGATGGTTATGTCGTCTACTATTATATTGTAGAAGAGGATTACGACTTCTTGATATGTGAAATTGATAATTACGCAAAGAATGAAATTCGTGCATCGCTTCGTGATAACTTGAAACTTAATTGTCGTGATGTGATGGAGAGTTGTGTGGCTGCTAATTGTGGTATTGTCTATTATTATATAGGTTCATTAACCAGCCAGTTAACAGACCAAGATGAATTCGGAATTACATTTACAGTCTCCGATCTGAAACGACTGCTTAAGGAATAAGCATAAGGTAAAGTTGCTTAGATGTAAAATGTTATGTAGAAGATATAAAAATAATAATTTCGATAATATGGATATAATTGAAAAAGCTTTCAA
>JAUNIJ010000095.1 GCA_030523485.1 Bacteroidales bacterium | reverse complement strand
ACTTGGTGGATAGACGAGGACGGTCACCGTTGGGAATTAGTCGACCTAACACATACAGAATCGTCCGAATCAACTAACACTACAACAACTAAGTACGTACGAACAATAATCTAATATTGTTTTGTTTTACAACCAAAACTTGTATTGTTCAATGTCACTGGGCAGCAAAAATTAAGAGTTTCGGATGGCTTGTCAACAAGATGTTTAGCACCATATTCACGCAATTCCTCTCGCGTACGAAATCCCCACGTAACACCCACACTATCAACACCAGCATTATGTGCTGTTAGCATATCTACACCCGAGTCGCCAACATATAATACCTCTTCCAACAAAAAGCGACCCCCTATAATGTCAAAAACGATATCAGGCGCAGGTTTCGTTGGCTTACCATCACGATGTCCCACAACAGCTAAGAACTGTATTTCTGGAAAGTAGTGAGCAATGATACTTACCGTAGCATCATGAAATTTATTAGATGCTACAGCCACTGCGATATTACATTGTTGCAACGAAGTAAGCAGTTCCACAATACCCGGATAAATCACCGTGTCAACCATACAATGATGTTGATAAACATCTGCAAACTCATCGCGCATCTGCGACACAAACATCTCTGTTCTTTCTGCTTCTGGGATTGCCCGCTCCATAAGTTTACGAATACCATTGCCCACCATTTGACGGTAAGCATCGATGGTATGTGTTGGGAAATGATGTCGTTCCAACACCACATTTGCAGCATATGCTATATCGGCAATAGTATTGAGCAACGTTCCATCAAGGTCGAAGATAACAAGTTTTTTATGCATATCTTTTAGTCGTGTTGATTGAAAAAAAATGCGACGTAGTGTTTACGTCGCATTATTTTATTTCGTCAAACATTGGTTACTTTTTCAATGCTACTGCTACAGCCACTGCTACAGCTACCGTAGCGCCTACCATTGGATTATTACCCATACCAAGGAATCCCATCATCTCTACGTGCGCAGGCACCGACGAAGAACCAGCAAACTGTGCATCAGAGTGCATTCGTCCCATGGTGTCGGTCATACCGTAAGATGCAGGACCTGCTGCCATATTATCAGGATGCAAGGTGCGTCCGGTGCCACCACCTGAAGCTACGGAAAAATAAGGACGACCGGCAAGGATACGTTCCTTCTTATAGGTACCTGCCACTGGGTGTTGGAAACGTGTTGGGTTGGTTGAATTACCGGTGATAGAAACATCAACATCCTCCTTCCAAAGAATAGCTACACCTTCACGTACATCGTCAGCACCATAGCAGTTCACTTTGGCACGTGGACCATTAGAATAGGCTTTACGACGTACCTCTTTCAGTTCTGAGGTGAAGTAGTCGAATTGTGTTTGTACGTAGGTGAAGCCATTGATGCGTGAAATGATTTGTGCAGCATCTTTTCCAAGTCCATTGAGAATAACGCGCAGAGGTTCTTTGCGCACTTTATTTGCCATTTCAGCAATTTTAATGGCACCTTCGGCAGCAGCAAAGCTCTCGTGACCTGCTAAGAAGGCAAAGCATTTGGTTTCTTCACGCAACAAACGAGCGGCAAGATTGCCATGTCCAAGACCCACTTTACGATCGTCAGCTACAGAGCCAGGGATGCAAAATGCCTGCAAACCGATACCGATAGCTTCAGCGGCTTCGGCAGCATTTGCAACATTACGTTTGATAGCGATGGCAGCACCCACCACATAAGCCCATTTAGCATTTTCGAAACAGATGGGTTGTGTCTCTTCACACATCTTGTATGGGTCGACACCTACTTTTTCGCAGATTGCTTCTGCTTCTGCTATATCTTTGATACCGTTGGCGTTCAAGGCAGCGTTGATTTGTGCCATACGACGGTCCATGCTTTCAAATTTTACTTCTCTCATATTCCAAAAATTACTCGTGACGTGGATCGATTTTCTTTACTGCGCCTTGTTCTGGTGTTACGCGACCATAGGTGCCTGACACCTTGCGAAGCGCTTCATTAGCATCTGTTCCTTTCTTTATCTCGTCCATAAATTTGCCGAGATTAACGAATTCGTAGCCACATATTTCATTGTCTTCGTCAAGGAATACGTTGCGAATATAACCCTCAGCCATTTCAAGATAACGAGGACCTTTTTTCAGTGTGCTGTAGTGTGTTCCTACTTGGCTACGTAGACCTTTACCAAGGTCTTCAAGGCCAGCACCGATGACCAAACCGCCTTCTGAGAATGCTGATTGTGTGCGTCCGTAAACAATTTGCAAAAATAATTCGCGCATAGCGGTGTTGATGGCATCGCAGACAAGGTCAGTATTAAGTGCTTCAAGAATTGTTTTGCCAGGAAGAATTTCAGAGGCCATGGCAGCAGAGTGTGTCATACCAGAACATCCGATAGTTTCAACTAAAGCTTCTTGTATCACACCATCTTTCACGTTGAGCGATAGTTTGCATGCACCTTGTTGAGGAGCACACCATCCGATGCCGTGTGTCATACCTGAGATTTCGCCAATCACTTTGGCTTTTATCCATTTGCCCTCTTCAGGTATTGGGGCTGGTCCGTGGTCAACGCCTTTGCGCACCACGCACATGTTTTCTACTTCGTTGGAGTATATCATATTTTTATACTGTGATTTTCGGATGCAAAGATACCGATTTCTTTTTAAGAAATGGTTACAACGACCCTATAATTATGGAAATTTTTCCGTATTTTATCGTTCCTGCAGAACAACCACACGAACAACTTGATTTATAAGCTAAAACATCCTATTTTCTTATCAAGAAAGGGCATCGATGAACTCATCAAGCGATGTAGGAGCCACAAAAATGTCGGGATGAGCTGCATAGACACGAAGCATAAGTTCGCCAAGGTCCGTTTTCATAAGTCCAGGGCGTTCAGACAAACAGTTGAGCAATGAATAGCAGCGACTTTGAATACCCATATAAAGGAAAGGGGCAATAACGGCACCGGAAGATATCGTGACAAGTACCGTGTCGGTAAAAGCAGTGTTAAGCATGATAATCTCCCATGGAATAGCCGTGTCGACGTTAGTTTTAAAGCCACGTTCAGCAAACCGATTGACAGGGTTACGTGGGTGAATTTTCACCATGATATTATCCTTTCCTATTTTTTCTGCTATACGTTCTACGATTTCTACGTCAGGCACAGCAAAGCCCTCAAACGAATGCGACTCCTCGAAAAAGATGACATGGCGGTCATAACGGTCACGACAAGAAGCATAGTCGAAGATGCCATTCAGCAATTCTACCAACGGACGATCGGCGGCAGAGATAAGTGGCACTGTCACGATATTGGCTCGTGACGGCTGCCAACAAAGCAGTTCTGGATGACAGAGGTAGAGCGTATCGACTTTAGCAAGTAGTCCTTCGTGGTCGAAGAAGCGACGGTAGAAAGTGGTTGTTGCATCACCATCGGTGTACATATGAGAGTAAGTACTCATACCCTCTTCGAAAATGCAAATCCGACAATTGGGATTGTGGCGGCGCAAACGCACGGCCAACATTTTCACAAAGATAGAAGTATTGTTAAACAGAAGTACATCGTAGTGCGTAGTAGCCACACGAGTGGAGAGACGTCGGTTATTAAACAACTCGTAACCCCGTCCACAAGCATATCTCAGTTTTGCCGTAATCGACTTGTTGGTGAGGAATGTCCTGCGATTATGTAGAAAGATGACAGTCCTGAAAGCATTTGTCTTTTGAGCATTTTCAGCCAACCATTCACCTCCTTTAATACCATCTGAAAGGAGAAGGTCAACATCGGCATTAGGATAATAAAGCCGAACGACATGTACTGCCATCACCACTTGGAAAGGGGTGTTGCACACAAGCAATACGGATTGTCTACGATTCTTTTCTGGCGATTCCATTATTGATACAGCGATGGTGTGACGAAATGAATATCGATGCCAGAGGAGGCTATAGTCTGTATGAAGCGTTTATAATATTTATTTCGGCGTTCCATCTGTTCCACCGAGACAGGATGACGAAGATTAGGGTCAGCATAATTTTCGTTGATATTGACTTCGAATCCATCTAAACCAGCAAGATAGATGGTTTTCACGCCAACGGCTTTAAGGAGATTGAGCATAATGACAGCCGACGAGTCGTGAGTACGTCCATCACTGATTTCTATCCAATTTTTGTAGTTCAACACTTTCACATTTCCCCTTGCTCCTTTCGACACATTACTGGTTGTTATCACAGGGTTACCTTCTGCCATGTCGGCTTCAAAGAGGTCTTGACGCGTCACCATTTGATAATCTACAGGGAGGTCGCCCGTAAGGTTCAGTCCAATAGAGACAATATTTTCCCGTGCTATCATGGCTTTGATTTCTTCAGCATGGGTAATGATAGATTTTCCAGGACCTACGAGCAACACATCTCTACCCGACAATATGGTTTTCATCTCTGCCACTACAGCTGAGTCATCCACTTCTTTTTTCTCGTTGTAAGCACGCCATAACTCTTCTGCATAGTTTTTGTCAAACGAGATTCGTTTCTCCTCTGCTATCATGCCAAGCAACTCCGCAACTTGATCGATTGGAAGTTGGTGTTTGTTATAGAAATGGCTGGCATAGCTTGGTGTGCAGTGATTGGCAGATGAAAGATAATATTCTGGTGCATAGCCCCAGTAAAATTCTGAATGCAGTTGATTAATGACCTTGTCAATAACTTCTAGCAGCGGACTCAGTTTATATTGTCCTCCGTAAAACACATTGAGATGCTCCAAAAGCAACTCTGTGTTAAGGTTGCCTGCACCCTTTCCCATACCCATGATAGAACTGTCGAGCATCAAGTCGCGCTTGGTAGGGAACTGAAGCATGGCGCAAGCATTAGAGTACGACATTTGTATATTATTGTGTGAATGGAAGCCCATGAGCATCGATGGTATCAAGTTATGGTCTACAAGATTCATCATACGCTGCATGTCGTTAGGACGCATTTCGCCGAATGTGTCAACGATATAAAATCCTGAGGCTTCAGGAATTTCCGTATTCACCAAATTAATAAGTTCCAGCAGTTCGCTGTCGGAATAACGAAGGGTAATCATAGGTTGTATGAATGCCTTGTACCCTTTTGCCATGATTTTTTTATAGAGTGGAATCACGTCGTGCATATTTTTCTTATGAAACGCAAGACGGATGCCGTCGATGGACGATTCTGTCCGTTCAGCCAGATTGTCGACATTAAATTTGCCGTAATCCATCATAGCCACATAAGTCACACCTTCTTTTTTGTGGCGCAAGATACATTCAGGAATGACTTGATCGCTTATATATTGTGTACGGCCCGATGGCGAGCCGTTTTTGTCGTCAAGATAACCGAGTTCTATCACCTCTACCCCCGATGCTTCTTGAGCTGCCAGAATCTTCTCCATGTAGAGTTGACCAAAGTTGAAATTATTGACGCAACCACCGTCGCGCAGAGTTACATCTAAAACTTTTACTGTATTCATATTCACTTGATATTTACGAAGATTTCTGCCAAATCGAAATCTTCTGGGTTATCGATGTCGATGGCTTCTTTAAATGATACTTCTTTAATAAAGGGTTTCACACCGATGCGGCGATGGTGTTTTTCAAAAACTTCTTTTGTGAACACATAAACACCGGATGTTTCTTGATAGATAGGTTCGAGGTCCTGAGTCCGCGGCAAGTTCGTAGCATCGAAGTTAAGCGGTTGTCCGTTCTGCCAAAGATAATCCTGCAATTTCACTGCACAAAAAGCAGAGTCGTGCTCACCTGATGCAACAGCCTCAATGCACTGCGCCATGGTTTCCTTTGTAATAAATGGTGCTGTAGCGTGGGCGTATACATAAATGTCGGCATCTATTTCCGACATGAAGCATGTGAAGATCTGTGAGAAGTTGGATGTAGGAAGGTCGAGAGATGCTGGACGTTGGAGAAAGTTCACCCCTTCAGGAAGAAAAGGGACTACAGCCTCATCGCTACAATAGACATTGATGCTGTCGCAGAGGTGTGTCAGCTTCAAATTGTCGAGTTCATGCTGTAGGAGAGGTTTTCCACCCAACAATCGGATATTTTTGCCCGGGCAACGCTCATTCATGAGCTTGATGGGCATAACGGCTACTATTTTCATTGCGTGTCTGCTTTGTAACCGATACAGATGCACCGGTATTTTTGCCAACACCTAAATTCAAAGGTTATGGCAAGTTGTTTTTGTTTTGCAAAGGTACAAAACATTTTATTTGTTTCAAAATTATTTCTCCTTGATGTGAACCATTCCGACGATGTCGAAGAGTGATTTTCGGAATAAAACACACGTCTTTTTCTGTTTGTAGACAAAAAAAGCCCCGCCGTGGTTAGGCGGGGCTGATGGATTTATAGATTATTTCAGTGTGTTTCTGAAATCACCTTATTTAACGATTACTTTACCGTAAAGAACACGTCCGGTGCCGGTGGTGAGACGTACCATGTAGAGTCCGTCAACGTCAGGCATCTTCACGAACATTGGTTGTTCTTTTGGTTCGATGCGGTCAACAAGTTTACCGTTAGAAGTGAACACTTCAACTACGAGACCTTCGCGGTCAGCTTCGTTGAGCGATACGTCGAGGCGTACTTCGCCACCACGTTTCACTGGGTTAGGACTGATAGCGAACATGCCATCTTCAGCGTAGTCGATGCCTACAATCACGTTGAGGGTCAATGTCACGATAGAGTCACAACCTTCAGCGGTGGTACCGCGATAGGTATAGGTGCCTGCTGTGGTGATGGTTTGACCGTTCCATGTGTATGGCAGATCGGTGTCGTTGATGGTTTGTGTCTCGGTAGTGTTGTAGGTTGGGTTAACAGTAAGATGGAGTGTTACGATAGAGTCGCAACCAGATGCTGTGGAA
>JAUNIJ010000094.1 GCA_030523485.1 Bacteroidales bacterium | reverse complement strand
CTTGTGAGCATAATTTTTTTTGTGCATCGCCACAACAAATTGTTGTGAGCTGCTTTAGTTTTCTTCGTCGTCATAAACATTTGAAAAAAGGCATTTCGACAGCATTTACCAAGACGAGCAAAGGGAAAATATACAATATATAATAGATAACATTGCTCATAGGGCGTTATTCCCGTTTTTCTTTGTATATTTGTGGCGGATTTGTGATGTAATAAACCTTCATTAAAACTATCGGCATATGGATATCAGCATCGAAATATTGCTTCTTGTCATCTCCCTACTGTTTTTTCTGAGCATCTTAGCAGGTAAAGCATCATCACGCTTTGGTGTTCCCGCCTTGGTGTTGTTTCTTGGCGTGGGTATGCTTTGTGGTAGCGATGGGTTAGGCATTCAGTTCGAAGACATTGGTTTGGCTCAGAAAATCAGTACGGTAGCCTTGTGTATCATACTTTTTTCTGGTGGTCTCGACACAAAGATTTCGGAGGTAAAGCCTGTGTTGGCACCAGGTGTTGCCTTGGCCACCATGGGAGTGTTGCTTACGGCCTTGGTGAGCGGGCTGATTATCTACTTAATTATGTGGTTAACCAATCCGGGTGTTGAATTCACGTTGCTCACTTCGCTATTGTTAGCTGCCACGATGTCGTCGACCGATTCGTCGTCGGTGTTCTCTATTCTCCGTTCGAAGGGCTTACATCTGAAGCATAATCTTCGTCCGATGTTGGAGTTGGAGAGCGGTAGCAACGACCCCCTTGCTTACATTCTTGTAACCACACTCACACAACTTGCCGTCACCAACACCGAACAAATCAGTGTTGGCTCGATAGCCCTCACGTTGCTCATGCAAATTATCATAGGCGCAACTTTGGGTCTACTGATTGGCAAGGCCGCTATTTGGGTCATCAATCACATTAAGATTGACAACGACGAGCTCTACCCTATCTTAGTGTTTACGTTCTGCTTGTTCATCTTTTCTATCACCTATTTACTGCACGGCAACAGCTATTTAGCCATCTATCTGGCGGGTCTAGTGATGGGCAATTCGAAGTTTATCCACAAACGGTCGTCGTTGAATTTCTTCGATGAACTAGCATGGATGTCGCAACTGCTCATGTTCTTGGTGTTAGGTTTGTTGGTCAATCCACACGAACTTATTCCGCTCATTATTCCTGGTTTAATCATCAGTCTTGTGATGATATTCATAGCCCGTCCGGCAGCCGTGTTTATCACGTTATTACCGTTTCGCAAGATTACATTGCGCGACAAAGGCTATATCTCTTGGGTTGGTTTGCGTGGAGCTGTGCCTATCATCTTCGCCATCATGCCTTTAGCAGCTAATGTGCCAGAGGCGCGCACGCTGTTCAACCTCGTATTTCTCTGCACATTGGTGTCGTTGCTTTTACAAGGCACCTCGTTGGCAAAGATGGCTGAATGGATGAATTTGGTGCAGAAGCCTAAAGTGGTGAAGAAGGTGGAAAATTTTGATGTCGACTTCTCCGACGACCTCAAGTCCATCACCACAGAAATCGAGATTGTGCCGGAGGCTCTCCACAAAGGTAACAAATTGATGGACATCGCATTGCCAGAGAACACGTTGGTAGTAATGATTCGTCGCCAAAACAACTATTTTATTCCTAAGGGCAACACGGCACTACACGTTGGCGACAAATTGTTGGTGATAACTACCGACCACCAGTCGCTTCAAGAGACCTACCGACAACTGCACGTGAAAGTTTAGAAACAATAAAAGGCAGAGAATCACCGACTCTCTGCCTTTTTTTTGCGTACGACGTGCTACGCTTTTATGCCGTTGATAAGGATATCGATCACCTCTGTTTTCTTTCGAGCGATATAATTGTCGCGTTCTTCGTCTTTCACTTCCAGGAAATCGCAATAAACAGGCTTCGACATAAACACGAACGCCACCATCGACACCACCGTCAATATGAGGTCGACAGGCTTGATCGGACGAATAACACCCTCATCTATCGCCTTTTCCAGTGCTTTTGCATAGCTCATGTAAATGTTAACGAGGCGTTCGTCATTCATCACTGAGTTTTTGATGAAAGCACGACGGTCTTCGTTGCGCACCAATTCATTGAGCACAAAAAGAGGGAGGGGAGGATTGGAAGCCAGGAGGTCGTAGTAGTTGCCAACAGTTGTCTCTAACCACGAAAGAAAATTTTTATCTGCATCATTAACTTGGTCGAACACTGAGAGCATGGTCTGGAACTTGTTGACGAAGATCTGTTTTAAGAGATTTTCTTTCGTTCGATAATAATAGTGTAACAAAGCTTGATTACACCCTATTTGCCGTGCTACTTCAGAAAGCGATGTGCCGTCGTAGCCCTTAGTGAGCAACTGCTCTTCTGCCACGCGAAGAATTTGTTCTTCTAATTCTGTTTTCTTTTCCATCGTTTTTAATTCTCTTTCAACTGTTTACGACTATTTTCTACCATAAAATGCAGACGATTGAAGATGTTGGCTTCCGACGTGCTGCTATCGAAGTCCAAAAAGAGGAGATTCATCTGTGGATAGATTTTTTTCACTTGTTTTTCAACGCCTTTCGAGATAATATGATTGGCAATACATCCGAATGGTTGTAGGCTGACCACATTGTTGACACCCCGTTTTGCCAGATGCGCAAACTCGGCTGGGATGCTCCATCCTTCGCCGAAATCGCCTGCAAGACTGACGATTTCCGATGCCTCTTTTGCATGTTGATGCACGCTGACGAAGGGGTCGTAACCTGGCATCGATGCACAGATACGGTCGAACCGATGTGCTACATGCAGTAGGATGCGATAGATGGCGTCGTTGGCAAAGGTCGACATACTGTTGTGTTTGATGTGCAACTTTTTATTGATGTGATGATTGGCAAACCGTGTGGTGAAGAATTCGAATAACGATGGTGCCACCACCTCCACGCCTTGACTGTTGAGCCATGCGATGACATTTTTATTGCTGAAGGCGTTGTATTTCACATAGATTTCGCCCACAATGCCAATGATTGGTGTTCGTTTGTTATGGTCGATAGACTGGTAGTACTCTTTAACTGCTTGTTTCAAGAGTTCGGGCAATTGTTTTGCTTTGCCGCTTTCGATGAGTGCGAATGCCTGTTCGTTGTATTTTTCGCGTAGTTTGGCGGCAATGCCCGGTTGCAATTCGCGCACAACGGCTATGTTATAGAGCCGTGCCATGCAGTCGGCAAACAGGATGGTGTAGACGGTCGGCACTATGAGTTTTTTCCATTCGATAACGAAACCAGGTTGGTTGTTCTTCAGCCCCGTTCCTGTGGCAAACGATAAGACGGGTACTTGTGTGAATCCGGCAGCTATTACTGCATTCTTAATCAACGACAAGTAGTTGGTAGCGCGACACTGACCACCCGTTTGAGTCACGATTACAGCAGTTTCGTCGAGGTTGTATTTGCCGCTTTGCAGTGCGTTCATAATTGAGCCAATAACGATGGTGGCAGGATAGCAGACGTCGTTGTTAGCAAATTTCAATCCTGTTTCAGCATCGCTTTGGTTGCCTAATGGTAGGTTAACCAATTTATAACCAGCTAATTTAAAGAGGCTCGGTGCGAATTCAGAGTATCCCTCTGCAAAATAAGGTGCAAGAATTGTTCGAGTACGATCGGCATCAACGAAAATTTTGGTGTTCTTGACTTGCTGTTTTGGCTGACGACTTACAGTCTGTTGGTGGTCCAATCGTACACTCTCGATGAGCGAGCGTATGCGCAGACGCAACGAACCGATGTTGTTGACGTCGTCGATTTTCAGTGCTGTGAGGTTCTTATGATATTGAGCTAAGATGTGCGACACTTCGTCGAGGATAAAGGCATCCGGACCACAGCCAAAGGAGGTTAGTTCGACAAAATGGAGGTTTTCGTAGTTGGCATTTCCAACAAAGTGAGCAGCTTTGAAGATACGGTTCGGATAGTTCCATTGGCTCACAGCATTTAACTCGTCGAACACCGCCGAACCATCTTCTGTTGCGATGTTTTCGGTGATGACGTCGACACCCATGTCGGCAATGGCTTGCGATATTTTATGTTCGATGAGAGGGTCGATATGGTAAGGACGCGCCGCCAAGAGAATAACCATGCGGTGGTTTTCCTGTGCCTGTTGATAAAGTTCGGCGTTACGCTTCGTTATCTGCAATTTATATGCTTTTTGTGCGGCAATGGCGTTGTCGATGGCTTGGGCGATTTTGTTTTTCTTGACGCCTAACGAAAGGAGATATTCACGACAACTTTTACGCAGGAGGTCTTCGTCGCGGAAGGTGATGACAGGCGCATCGAGTGGTATGTTGTAGTTTTTTGCGGTGTCCATCGAACTCTTTAACACATCGGAATAACCACTCACAACAGGACAGTTGAAACTATTGTGTGCTGCGCTGTCTTCTTTGTATTCAAACACCACATAGGGGTAGAAAATACGGTCGACCTTTCGCTCAACGAGGTTGATGATGTGTCCATGCATCAGTTTGGCTGGGAAGCAGATATTGTCGGACATAATGCTGCGTATGCCTTTCGCATAGAGAAGGTTGGACGATAGCTGTGATAGTACGACACGAATGCCACAACTTTTAAATAATGTATGCCAAAACGGGAAGTTCTCATAGATGCCTAATGCACGAGGAATGCCGATGGTGGGCAACTGCTCGTTGATGTCGTAGGACATTGAGGCGCGGTCGAAAAGCATGTGACGTTTCTCTGCGAAGAGATTTGTTCCTTTGACCACGGTCTCGGAGAGGTTGGAATAAATTTTTTCGCAGTTGTTGCCAGAATAAAATGTTTTACCATTAGCAAAATGGAAGGCTTTGACGGTGCAATGGTTGTCGCAACCTTTGCAATTGTTGAATTCCGATTGGTAGCTATTGGCATTAAGTATGTCGGAGAGTCGGAGCGACTGCTCACCACCACACCGCAATGCATACAACGCCGCACCATATGCTCCCATCAACTCAGGAAGGTCGGAGAACGAGACGGAACAGCCCGTCATTATTTCTAACGCACGAACAATGGAATGGTTGCGGAAGGTGCCACCCTGAACAACGATGTGCTCACCAAGTTCGCTCACATTCTTGATTTTCAACACCTTGAACAAGCAGTTTTTCACCACCGAATAGCTAAAACCAGCGGCAATGTCCGACACTTCAGCACCCTCACGCATTGCTTGTTTTACTTTCGAATTCATAAAAACAGTGCAACGTGTTCCCAAATCACACGGATGCTTTGCCGTACACGACATTTGAGCAAATTCGGCTACGGGATAGTTCAACATGTTGGCAAACGTTTCGATGAACGAACCACAACCTGAGGAACATGCCTCGTTGATTTCGATGCGTTGTATAGAGCCGTTTTTCACAAAGATAGCTTTCATGTCTTGTCCGCCAATGTCGAGAATAAACGACACCTTAGGCGATACTTTATGTGCAGCAGTGTAGTGAGCGATGGTTTCCACAATACCGTAGTTAAAGCCAAATGCTGTCTTGAGCAGATTTTCGCCATAACCTGTAGCAGCACTACCACGAATAACAACATTTTCTGGATGTTCAACAGAATCGTACAACGTTCGGATAGCATTACAAAAAGTTTGGAAGCTATCGCCATTGTTGCGTTGATAATCGTGATAGACAAGGTTGCCGTCACGATCTAACAAAACAACTTTAGTGGTAGTGCTTCCAGAATCGACACCGAGAAAGTAGTCTGTTTCAGTGTCGCACGACAAAGGAGCACGAGGTATGGCATGTATTTGCTTATCAGCAAACCACTGTTGGTGAGCTTCTTTAGATGCGAATAAAGGCGCTAAACGATGAGTATAGTCGACATCAATCTCACGCTTACTAAAACAGAGTGTCTTGACAATGGCAGTTAACGGCACCGGTTTTATGTCTTTCGACATCGCTAACAAAGCACAACCTGTGGCTGGAATTATCTCGGCATGCGTTGGCAATATGCAATCGGTTTCACTCAACGAAAGAACACGCATAAAGTGTTTTTTCAACTCTGGTAAAAACGCAAACGGGCCACCACAAAAGAAAACTTGCGGTACAATGTCGCGACCACGAGCCAACGAACTGACCACCTGCATGGCTACCGCATTGAACACCGACGCAGCAATGTCGGCCTTACTCACCTTACGACTGATAAGGTTTTGAATATCGGTTTTCGAGAACACACCACAACGCGAGGCAATCGGATAGATTGTGGTTGATTGCGACGCTAAAGTGTTTAATTCATGAGCATCGACACCCAACAACACCGCCGTTTGATCGATAAAAGCACCTGTGCCACCCGCACAACTTCCATTCATGCGGATATCTGGCACTTTGCCCTCTTCAAAGAAAATCATCTTACTATCTTCACCACCAATGTCAATCAACGTACGCACCATTGGATAATGATGTGTGATGGTGGCAGAAGCAGCTACTACTTCCTGAACAAAATCGACTCCGAAACTTTCTGATAATCCCATACCAACAGAACCCGTGACTACAGGACATAACAGACAGTTGCCCAACTGACGATAAAGCAATGTGAGCATCTCGCGAGCTGCTTGACGAATATTAGCATTGTGACGACGATAATCAGTAAATACCATTTGACCATCAACATCCAACACAACTACCTTCATGGTTGTTGAGCCTACATCAATGCCGATTCTATATATCTTATTCATAATGAACTAATAAAAATAAAATCTAACCTACCATGAATGACAACAATAGCATCATTTAATAGGTCTATTAAATACGGCGCAAAAGTAATAATTTTTATTGATTATAATAGTATAGGACACATAAAAAACTTCATTTTTTTCTGCCACACAGAACGCCTATAAACCTTGAATAACAAAAAAAAGCTCTGACATGTCAGAGCTTTCTTCTTCGAAAAATTTGTACCCCCGAAGGGAATCGAACCCTTATCAAAAGTTTAGGAAACTTCCGTTCTATCCGTTGAACTACAAGGGCAACAAAACGGGACACAAAGGTAATTGAAAAAAATGACATAAGCAACCAACCATTTTGTTTTTTACGTCGACACAATGCTTTCTGCCGTTAACGAGTTAACTCAAGACTTCTTGGAAGAACCTTCTTCAAGCGCAAAGGCACGAAACATTTCCAATACGTTCCTAAAACAATTCGCCAACACACACCACTCTACACAAACAAAGGAAACATTTCCAATACGTTCCTAAAACAAATCC
>JAUNIJ010000093.1 GCA_030523485.1 Bacteroidales bacterium | reverse complement strand
GTTGAAACAATAGCGTGCATAAGGATGTTCGAGCCACGTAATCAACGATTCCAATCGTAGCGTCTCGTTGTCGCAGATTTGTACCAGATTAGCGGTGAGTTGCACAAAGGTGCTGATGGGTGTTTGTGCCAAAGGGTAACCCATCGTAATGTTGACGGCGTCGACTTCGGCGGGAAGGTTGCGCAACGTGACTCCTAACAAATTCTCATCGCCTAACACAATGGCAGTGTCTGGTTGTAAAAACGATGTCTTGTTGAGACTCTTCACCCATGTTGCAACGTAAGCCGTCTGTATGATGTCGTTAGGCGCTTCTACTATCGTGATGTCGTCGATAGCTTCCAAAGCCGAGTCAACCTTCGGTAGGGCATTGGGGAATTTCTGAATGTTTTGACGTAAGAATCGTCCTGCCTCTTGCACAACATCGTTGTCGAGGAAATAGGCATCGACATCCCAATAAAAAAGGGCTTTATCTTTCAGATGTTTGAAAATCGTCTCTTCGCATGCCGAAAGCACGTTGAAGCCGACGAACACGTAATGATCGGCGTTGAACAGTGGTGTGTCGTCTTCGGTCTCTAATTTTTCTATCGTGCGTCGTGCCATCTTGCCGGGATATGCCACCCCTTTTTCGTCGAGTGTTTGGTTGAGGCGAGTGTATACCTTGCTGAGAATGTTCCATATTTCGGCAAAGCGGCGTTTGATCTTCGACTCTTTGTCGTCGTTCTCTTTGGTGGTGTTGAAGAAACGGTCGATGAGCGTGCGTTGCTCTTCGCTGAGGTGTGAGAACGTATCGTCGAATTTGTGATATTCCTCCAGATTCACAAAGAGTTGATGCGGGTCAACCAAGTATTTATCGATGTCGTCGAAGTCGCGCAACAGCACTTCACCAAAATAGTAGAATTCGTCGAAGGTCTCTGTGTAAGGTTTGTGATATTGTTCTTCGTACACCTTCACCATGGCTTTGTAAAGGTAGTAAACCAGTTCGATGGTGTCGGCAGCGTGTAAGTTCGAGGGCTTGCTCAGCAGTTCGTTGAAATCGCTGTAGTTAGGTTCCCAAATGGCGTGTCCGTAAGCTTTGAACAGATGCTCGTTTAAAAAGAGTCGTGCGCGGCGATTGGGAAACACCACGGTCACGCCGTTAAGTCCGTCGGGAAAACGCTGTGCGAGGTCGTCTGCCACTTGTTGCAGAAAGGGTCTTGCGTTATGTGTTGTTTTCATTGTGTGTGCTTGTTAGTGTTATTTTACTTCGTCGATGTTGTTGGAGAAGACGTACCAGATGTAACCTTTGACATCGGGATAGCCCATTTGTCGCAGTTGTTCGACATACTGCCGTACCTGATCTTTATAGCTGTCGCGTCGTCTGCCGAATTTGTAGTCTACGACAATGGTCTCGCTGTCGGAGCACATCACACGGTCGGGGCGTAGTTCTTCTGTCTTGCCTGTTCCCGAATTTCTTACCAATATGTTGCACTCGTTGTACAGTTTCCACGAGCCGTCGAACCACCGTTTTGCGGGTGCTTGTGTAATGCGTTTTACAATCAGTTTTCTCACCTCTTGCTCTTGTTTGTCGGAAGTGATGCGTCCGCCAACGCGCTCTGCTTTGATGGCTGTGTTGACATCGTTCCACGAAGCGATGTGTTCGAAGATGGTGTGAAGCAGCAAACCTTTCTCTATGGCTTTGGCGTTATCTTTGCTGATGTCGGTCTCGCTTTTCAACGATTCAAAGTATTCGTTTGTCTGTTCCGAGCAGATGAAATGCACGTTGTTTGGCAACTGTAGCATAGGGAATTGCACCGTTTCTGTCGTGGCATCCTTATTCTCAAAAGGCGAGTGTTCTTGTGTCGCTTTTTCTGCCGTCGACTTCTCTTGTTGTTTTGATGGGTAGATTTCTCCCAGAGTGAAGTCGATGCCGTTGTCATCACGTTGAAACGGTATCTCACTGTCGGTGACGCATTTCTCGGCAAAGTCGTACAGCAGACTTGGCATATTCTCTGCACCACTCGCATCGTTGCTCTCATCTTTTCCCGATTTTTTCTCTTCCTTCTTTGTTGGTTCGGGAGTCACCACCACCAGGTTACATTTTGCGCGGGTGAGTGCCACGTAAGTCACGTTCAACAAATCCATCAGTCTCATCTCTACCTCTTTCTTATAGTCGGTAGAGAAGCACGTCCGCAGCAAGTTCTCTTTGAGCACAACGGGTAGGGTGGGTAATCCTTTAAACAGTGCTTCTTTATCTGAGTTGTCAGGCACGCTCCAAATCAACTCTTCGTGCCATGCGCCCGACGAACCCACTTTCAACGTCTCGTCAATAGGCACGATGACGGTGTGATACTCCAGTCCTTTCGATTTGTGTATCGTGGTGATGCGCAGTCCGTTGGTGGTGTTGTCGTTCGTCAGCATTTTCTTGCTCAGCGTGATGTCCCAGTAGTTAAGAAACTCCGAGAGTATGGCAACATTGGTGTCGGCGAAGTGTGCCACCTCATTCACGAAGGTGAACAGATAGGCTGCGTGTTCTTGGTAACTATTGAGTTCGAACGTGTTGATAATCGTGAAGATAATCTCCTGCAGCGTGTTGTTCTGAAGGCGATGAATGTTGGCTTTTTGCAGTGTTTCTGGCAACTGTTGATCACGTTCCTCTTCGGTGGTGGGTAGTGTCCAGTTTGGATTGTCGTTTTTCAGCACGGCTTGTAGTGTGAGCACCATGCCGCGGTATATCTCTTCCCTTGGACTCTTCACCAATCGTAACGTTGCAATAATCAGTTTCAACGCTATGTTGTCGCCCAACACGAAGGCGCGGTCGGTGATGATGTCGAAGTCGTAGTTTTTGATTCCTTTTTTGATGCTCTCCACCAACTCGCGTGTGTGCGTACTTTTTCGTTGTAGTATGGTGATGTCGCTTGCATTAACGCCGGCATCCAGCAACTTCTGCAGTGTGTTTACAATGCCTTTGTTAATGGCTTTTATGTGTGTTTTGTCTTCGTCTTCTTTCGGACAGAAATGGAATTGCACAAACCCTTTATCTTTCTTTTGTGGCGTTTGTGCCAAATCTTTGTAGGCTTTCTCGATGGGTGATTGGGTGCTACCATCAGGCTGTGTTTCAGCATCTGTCTGCTCTTGGTTGGATTCTTTCGGTATTGTGTAGTCTTTGTAAAACTTCACCAGTTCTTTCGAGCAGTATTCAAACAGCTTGTTGTTGGTGTTCACCACGTTGGCGTAACTTCTCCAGTTGTTTTTGAGTGTTTCGAAGTTCTCTTTGGAGTTGAGGTTCAGCGTTTCGTCATTGTCGAGGTCGTTTAAGATGTGCCAGTCGGAGTTTCGCCAGCGGTAGATCGACTGCTTTACGTCGCCCACAATCAATCCGAAATTGTTGTTCGACAGTTTCTCCTTCACAAAGTTGCGGAAAATGTCCCATTGCAGTCGCGAGGTGTCTTGTGCTTCGTCAATCAGCACGTTGTCGATCTGTGCGTTGAGGCGTTCGAAGATAAACGATGCGTCGTTTTTGCCTATCATCGTGCTGAGCAGGAAGGCGGTGTCGGAAAGCATGAAACGTCCTTCTTTGCGTAGGTTGGCGTGTAGCTCCGATGCCAACTCGGTGAGTATGCGTAGCTGTGTGATGTACTGTTTCGCAGCGCTGACAGTGTAAAGTCGCGGCAACTTCTCCCTCAACGTGCGCACCAATTCGCAATGTTTCTCGTTCTGTCTATCGTCGACTTTTGCCCCACTTTTATATATTGAGCCATTCTCATCGACGACTTTAATGGCTGTCAGGTTCAGCAGTTTATTGTAGTTGTAGAATGCCTCGCCGGCAACAACCTTTTCGTAGAATTTTATGATGTTACCGTTTACTGTTTTATCGTCTTTTAGGTTGTCGAGTAGCTCCTGTGCCAGTGTTATGAACTCTTTTTTTATCTCTTTCTCTGTTTTGGAGCACTCTTCGTAGACTTGTGTAAAGAGGTCTTTGCCGTCTTTGTTACCATCAGCAATCTGCTTTTCTATCTTGTCGCTGAGTTGCTGATAGGTCTCCGAGAACATGTTTTTGCCAAACTTCTCCAGCTCAGTTTTCACGTTCCAGCTCTTGTTGTCTTCGATGCGTTGTTCGAGAAATCTTACCAGGTGTTTTTTCACCATGTCGCTTGTCTCGGCTTTTGCTACGTATGATGTGGCAGCGCGACTCACGGCATTATCGGTGTCGAGGTCGAGGTTGAGGTGTGAACCCACGCCGAGTTCGTGCGCCAACTGTCGCAGCAGTTGCTGTAGGAAGCTGTCGATGGTGAGTATGTGTATGTTGCTGTAGTCGTGCAACATGTCGGTAACGATAGCGCCTGCCACATCCTTAAAGTCGTCGTCGGTCCATTTGTCGAACAGCTTTGTCTCCTTTATCTGTTCGAGTGTGTCGTTTTTCTTTGTCGTGTGGGCTATCGTCCAAAGTTCTTTCATGATGCGTTGTTTCATCTCGGCGGTCGCATCGTTGGTGAAAGTCACAGCCAGCAGTTTGCGGTGTACGTTTCTGCCTGGTGTGCTGTTTCTGCCGTGTGTGAGCATCATTTGTGCAATGCTCTGTACGGCAATGGTAAAGGTCTTGCCTGAGCCCGCCGAGGCGCGGAAGACCTTAAATGAAAGTTGACTCATCGTATGGTTTTGATGTTTTTGTGTGTGTTACACATTATATATATATAATTGAAGTGTGCGGAAAATTTAGCCATTCCGACCGTTTATTCTGCCGTCAGCATGGCCGATTTTATCTTCACTGCCAGTTCGTCGCCCGACAGCACTTCAGCGCCAAGACTCCATCCGTTCTCTTTCGGCGTGAGGTTGAGTTCCAGTCGAAGATGTTGGTGTGTGGTTGGGTTGAGCGGAATCACATACTTCACTTGCGAAAACTGTGTGAGGCGCAACGAGCGGCCGAGGGCTCTCTCTGCCATGGCTTTAATCATCTGCAACGTGCAGACGCCTGGCACGATGGGCTCTTCGGGGAAGTGTCCTTTGAATATGTCGTGTTGGGCGTTAAGGGTGAGATGGGCTGTTACCTTGCCATCTTCCTGGGCGAAATCGTCGCAGGTGTAGAATCCTTCTAATAACATATCTTGTCTTTATTTTAGTCTAACTGTAAGAGTTGTTTTGCGTTGTCAAAGTTAGCGCTTTTTTTCGACATCGTGAAATAATGGTGTTGCTACTTTTGCCTGTGGTGCAAAAAAAAAGAAGCACCGCTGTTGTTGTGCAGTGGTGCTTCTTGTGTCGTTTATGTGTCGCTTCCTCTTATTTGTGTTTGCAGAGGAGTATGAGTGTCTCAGGGTTGTCGGAGTAGCGCGATTCAATGTTGAACGTGTCGAGCCATGCGCCTGTCACATTCACGCTGAGGCGGAAACTTGAGCGGTTCATGTAGTCGTTCATATTACTCTTAATCCACACAAAGTTGGAGTATTTCACATCTTTGTAGTTGCCGATGGTAGAGATGGTGAGCACACGACCAGTTGGGCCAACGATTTCCACCTTTGAACCTTGACGTTTCGATTGACAGTATTTCTCCAACATCTTGTAGTCGTCTTCTGTTGGCAGCAACTGCTCTTGTTCTGTTGGGTAGACGCCGACACCGGCAAAAGCCCACAACATGCCATTAGGCAACTCAAAGTCAATCCATTCAAGACCTTTCTCGTCAGATTTCTTGGTCACGACATTCACCTTTTGGCCATCTTTGTAGCCTTTATTATAACCTTCATCGAAGGCTTTCTTCAATATTTCTTGGAGCGATTTTTTCAGTTGCTCTTCGGCAAAGCCGAACAATTCGTTAGGATTCATATGTTTTGTTTTGTTGATAGTGCAAAGGTACATCTTTTTTCGAAACAAAGCATCATTGCCACAATTTTCTTGGGCAATGCAACATTTTTTATCATAGCTTGTCGAAACAAACAACCTTTATTGGTTGATTTTGATGAGGTAATTTCGTAACGTGCTGATTGATAGGCGTAAAAGGGTAAACGCATTCTTGATTTTTTTGTACCTTTGTTGCGCAATAGTTAATCTAAAAACAATACAAAAATGAAAAGAACACTACACCTTCTCTCTGTAGCCGTGATGATGCTCTTCGCGGCGTCCAATCTCTTGGCACAAACTGTTCAAGACTATGGCATCGTTATCGAATATTATGATTTTGATAACGAAGACTGGGTAACTGTTAACGTTACCTCAGATAATTGCAACAACATTCTCCTTCCTGTCGTTAACTCAGGTAGTATGAGATTCGACCCTGTGAACAATATTTTTTATATGAATAGTGTCACGGTAAATCCAGGAACAAAGTTGTATTTTGATGCTTCTTCCTTCAACCGTGCAAGCGTGCTCACAATAGCGTTGAACGGTGTCTGCGACATTGTGAACACTAATTCTGTGGCTGATAATTATGTAAATGGTATTAACGCTCCTGGATATGCCGATTTGGTTATCACTGGCTCTGGTACACTCAAAACAAGCTTTGTGGAGATTTTCTCTAGCGACGGCATCGCTCACACGCTCTTCATTCGCAACACTAACGTGGAAGCTATCGGCGGTCTCTACCCAATTACCGCCGGTGGTGACGAAAACTTGGTGATTGAAAACTCTAACGTGGTAGCATCTGCTGAGGCAAGCCATGACTGTGCTTTCGACGAATGGAACAATATCACCCTACAAGACTGTCACATCGTCTATCCTGTAGGTGCTATGTTCGACGCTTCCATCGGTTGCATCGTTCTCAATGGCTCTGAAGTCGATTCTGTGGTTATCGCTGCCGAACATAGCGGCATCACCATCACCAAAGAGACGGAGTTCCAAATGGCTCCAAACCCTGTAGAGGACGTAACCACCTTGATGCTCGAGGAATTCGACAACGACGCCTACCTTCAGATGGTTGATGCTAACGGTCGCCTTGTGCTTGGTGTGATGTTGCCTGCACAGCAACCACAATACCGTCTCGACGTCTCCAGCTTCGCCGCTGGTGTCTACTACGTCACCGTAACATCGGGCGCACATCGTCAGACCGCTACACTGATAAAGAAATAACCCTCAGCAAATTTCTCACCTAATCATACTACAGAGAGCTACCCATCCCTTGGGTGGCTCTCTTTTTGCTCTTGTAAGATGTGGCGAAAACAAAATGGTTAGTAGCTTTTATGTTGTATATTGCTATAAAGAAAGAGGTGCTCACCGTAAAAAAACACCCACAACAATTTTTTTTTTCAGCGTGAAAACTTTCGTAACTCCCAAAATGAAATTTCTGTCAGCGCTCACGAAACCAAA
>JAUNIJ010000092.1 GCA_030523485.1 Bacteroidales bacterium | reverse complement strand
TGAAATAGCCACCATAGCCTAAGATAAATTCTGTTTCCGGTAAAAAGTTTCTAACCATCAATGCTAACCAATGAGTTGACGACGGGCGACAATCGGCATCAATAAATAAAAGTTGTTCGTATTTAGCTGCTTTTACACCGAGTGTGATGGCCATTTTCTTTGGACTAATAGGATATTTTATAGAGGAAGGATTCCTATCGATGGTGGTATATCGGAGTATTGGAAATGTTTTTTGCAATTCGTCTAAGACAGTAATGGTGTCGTCAGACGAGCCATCGTTTACCACAATAACTTCAAATGTTGGATAATCTTGTTGAAGAACAATGGGCAGAAATTGCTTTAAGTTGTCTTCTTCATTACGTGCGCAAATGATTATTGACACGGGCTGTTGTTCGGTTTGAAACGTTATCTGACGTTTATTTTCCTTACGTTTACGACTAATGATTCCTGTGTAAAAGTATAGGTAATAGAACAATTGAATTAAAAAAGCACATCCCATAACAGCCAATAGAACGATGACATATGGGTTATGCAGTGTTTCTATGATTGTTTTTATATCAAACATATGAGTAACTACAAGTCAAAAGGAGTCAATTTGTTTAGCATGCAAATTTACCACTTTTAAATCTAAATAAGACTACAATTGTATAATTAGATTCGTAGCACCTAGAAAAAAGAGAGAGACATACATGCTATGCCGATGTATGTCTCTCGAAAATCAATGATGTTATATTGTTTATTTCAACAACGATTTGAGTTTCTCCATTTTGTCGTTTGCATCACTGAGTTCCGACTGTTTTTTCTTCAAATTGTCTTCTTTGTTGGTCAACGCATTTTGTTGGTTTAGAAGGTCTGTTTTTGCTTTGTTCAGTTTTTCTTCCATCGATGCGATGCTTTCAACAAGCGAGTTGACGTTTTTCTCAATCTTTGCTTTATCAGAAGAGAGGCTTTCTGTGTCTTTTTGCATTTTAGCGATTTCCGTTGTCAACGTAGCAATTTGTTGTTGAATGTCATAGTTATGAACAAAATCAACGAAGCCATCCATATATTTCATAGCAGCTTCGTAAAGGTCGGGATGAGTTTGTACGGTGATAGGGGTGCCATTGTCAGAGCAGAACACAACAGTAAGTTTTGAGCCTGACGATTTTTTTCCTAATTCCTCAACGTTAGTATAAACGCTAATGATTGTGCTGCTGACTGCAGGAATAGATTGACTAACGTAAGCCGTGAATCCTTTTACTTTACCTGGTTTCAATCCTTCATTTTTTTCTAAGCGTTCTTTGACTGCTGAAGTTACTAAATCAGCATTTTTATCAACGAAGGTCAGTTCAAAAGCACGAACGTTTTGTTTGTTGAGTTCTGCTGTTGTTTCTTTTACTGAGCCTTGAGCCATGGCTGTGAGCACTACAAGACATAGTGCAGCAGCTAATGTAATAATTTTTTTCATGAGTCTTATGTTTTTAAATTTGTTTTTCTTGTAAGTATTTGACTATACATTTATTGCTACGTTTAATGATGCTGTCAGAATCACAACAGACGATTTGTTTGCTGTAACAATAAACTGTCAACTAAAGTGATTGCAGCCATTGCTTCAACAACGACACCTGCACGCACAGCGACACACGTGTCATGTCGACCTTTAAATGCCACCTCAACATTTTTACCATCTATCGATACTGTTTGTTGTGGCATGGCAATTGTTGGCGTTGGCTTAAATGCTGTGCGGAAGTAGATGGTATCGCCATTAGATATTCCGCCCAAGATTCCCCCACAATGATTTGAGAGGGTATAAACACGACCATTTTCAGAAGCGTACGCATCATTGTTTTCTGAACCACGCAACGAAGCAGACTGGAATCCCATGCCATAATCAAAACCTTTTACCGCGGGAATTGAAAACATGGCATAGGCAAGTCGTGCTTGCAACTTGTCGTAGATTGGTTCGCCTAAACCAACGGGCACACCGTGAATCAGACACGTTACTACTCCTCCAATCGAATCTCCTGATTTCGCCACAGATAGTATTTCTTGATTCATTCGAAAAGATATCTCATCATTAGGATTTTTCGGGTAGTTTCCGCAATCTTGAATTTGTTGAAAAGAATACGACTGTTTATCTACAACACTGCCAATCTGAGAAAGGTAGGAAGTCAAACGTATATCACGTTGCCGAAGCACAAGTTTTGCTATTGCACCAGCCACAACACGTACTACGGTTTCACGACCCGACGACCGTCCACCGCCACGATAATCAACGTTACTATATTTATTATAGTAGGTATAATCAGCGTGTCCTGGTCGAAACAAACCTTTTATTTTCTCATAATCAGCCGATTGATATTCTTTATTTTCAATGACAAATGCAATTGGTGTACCAGTGGTTTTACCATCAAAAATTCCCGACAGAAACTGCACTTCATCAGGTTCTTGTCGTGACGTTCCGCCAGATGTGACGCATGGTTTTCTGCGAGCAATTTCGGCGTTGATGAAGTCCAGATCCAAAAAAATGCCAGATGGACAGCCATCAACAATACCACCAACTGCGAGTCCGTGCGATTCGCCGAATGATGTTAGAGAAAATATTTTTCCTATCGAATTGCTCATCATTAACTTCTAACAATTGCAATGTCCACCGCCGCAATGACAATCGCCTTCGTGTTCGTCGCCGCAATGACACTCGCCATCGTGTTCATCGCCGCAGTGTCCGCCACAGTCACCGTTGCAGTTTCCATTGCAACCGCCACCGCAACCACAGCTACTTTGATGCAAAGCATCGTATTGTTCTTGTGTTAGTTCGATTAAATCCAACACTTTACCTACGAAACGAAGCGTAAGACCAGCCATAGGGTGATTCAAGTCAACTTTCACACCCTCATCGGTAATGTCTAACACCAAAGAAGGAACAGGTTGTCCATCTTGAGTCATCAGCATTACTTTTGAACCGATTTTTACATGTTCCTCGTCGAATTTGCCATCGACAGAGAAAATCTCTTTTGCTAAGACGCGTACGTTTTCGTCAGCCCTTGGTCCAAAAGTTTCTTCGCAAGGTTTGATAAAATCGTAAGTATCATCTTTAGATAGTTTGCAGATTTCCTCTTCGAAAGAAGGCACCATCATGCCATCACCAACAATAAATTGTAGTGGATGTTCTGGAGCGCTTTCTTCCAACAAGGTTTGTTTATCTCCTTCAACATTGTAAACATGGTATTCTAAGGATACCAACGTTTTCTCTTTCATCATAATATTATGTTTAAATTTATTATTTACTAGAACCAATTTACATTGCTACTATTGTCGCTTCGCTTATCATATTTCAAATCTCTGAGCATAGAAGCATTTGCACCAATGGTCACCATAAACGATGTGCCGTAGGCAGCATAGCTGATTGGTGTTACCGAAGCATTCAAATACCAGCAGTGTAAGTCTCTTCGTATCGTCATTGTCAAGTTTGTTATCTTTTTCACTGTCAAGTCAAAAGAAGCATTATAATTTAATTGCCACTTTGGAGTTGGATTAATGTAGCCATTCACCGATAATGAGTGGTTGATGCCACGTTTGTACTGCATTTTTTGGTAATCGAAATTGTCGAGACCACTTTTTACAACTAAAGCAATGCTATAGTTGAACGACAGACTCCACTTAAATTCTGGTTTCGTATATCCCTCGTCATCTTTTACCACTTCTGCTGTCTCGTGGTCATGATCGTGATCAAATCCCGAGCCATAAATTTCATCGCCGAGATAACTACCTTCGTCTGGTGGAAGGTCGGCGTTATCAGTGTCTTGTTTCTTTTCTTTTTCTTTACGTTTAAATGTGTCGTTGTTGAACGTATATTGAAAACTTGTTGAAGTTCCCATAAAGTACAGCGACTTACCATGACTCCAACGTAGCTTATTAACTCTTACAGGCATATTGTTAGCGTTCAACTCATACATATATGGGTCGAAGTTTCCGTTGAGATTTAGGGTAAATTTCTTCGTAAGTTTCAGACGTAGGTTTACTGCAAGATATGACCAATTCATCGAATCAGCAGCAAAGTTATAGCCTGTTGAGAGAGAAAGTTTATCAATCAGACTTACTTTTTTGTAGATAATGGTTGAGGAGGTATCACTTGCTTTTTTATCTATTACCTTCATCTCTAAATTATTGTCGAGCGTCCAACTGATAGCGTTTGTTTCGCCAACGCCAGGTGCATCGATATAAGGCGAGTACCTTACCGACTCTCGTGTAAACTGGTTGATATTATTCTTATCGACAATCAATTTGTCGTAGGTCTTGTACATTCCCCAAAAGGGTTTTCCAAAGTCTGGCGAATAGCTATAGTTCACAGAAGGAGTCAACACATGACGTATCCTATCGATTTTATTTCCAAATATTTTTCTGTTAGGTGTATAGAAGCCATATAGTTTTGTGCTCAAACTAATGCCACCGCTAAAATTCTGTGTATAGAAAAAGCCAGGTACGGTGTCACGCATCACTTGTTGCTGTTCCACGTCCCACTCCTGCTCTACTTTTCTAAACGACATCGTACTATTATAGTTGATGGTTGGTGTCAGTGTAATATATTTTAAAATAGTGTACGATGCTTGAATCGACGGACGGTGAGTGATTTTATTGTTCCAATCTTTGGCTAACGAGGAGTGAAACAGTTGCGACTCTTTACATGAGATGCTGTTTGTAAAGTTCATATTGTACGAGAAGGATATTTTCTCGTAGAATTTCTCTTTGCCAACCCTATTTTTCTTTTTAAACGGATAGATACGTCCGAGTGTCACTGTTAACGAAGGAAAGTTCAGCGAAATTGTTGAATCGGCAGTGCGTTGCGACAAGCTAGCAGTCAGCGAGATACTCCACTGACTATCAGGGAAACGTTGCGAATAGTTGACACTCGACGAGGTAATGTTTTTCGATTGTTCGATAGGGTTGTAATAGTAGTTAACGTTACTCTTGTTATAACCACTAGTAGCAAAGTCAACCGATGCTGAGAATGTGCTGTATTGGCTCGATTTAGAGTCTTGTGTATGTCGCCACGACAACTTAAAGTTTTTGTTCTTACTATACGTAGGCAGATTCTTTTCTCCCGTCACATCTTCACGATACGAGATATTGATATCGCCACTGAAATGATAACGCCATTTGTAATTACTTGCCAACGTAACACCCCATGTGCCTTTTGTGAAAATCTCACCTTTAAGTTGCAAGTCGACATAATCGTTGATGGCAAAGTAGTAGCCACCATCGCGCAGATAAAGACCACGTTGCATCTCATCGCCAAAGGTTGGCATGATAACACCCGAAGAGCGTTTCGTTGTCATCGGGAAGAAGCCAAACGGTACAGCTATAGGGAGTGGCACATCTTCCAGCACCATGTAAGCAGGACCGGCTGCCAAGAAACCTCCTGGCTTCACCTTAGCTTTTGTAAGTTGAAGGTAGAAGTGTGGATGTTCGTGATTGCTACAAGTGGTGTACTTGCCACCTTGAAGAAATAATTGATCGTCTTCGGTTTTCTTTGTTTTGTCGGCTATGATATAACCCTCACCTTCTTCCGTCACACCTCCGCGAATATAACCTTTTCGCGTTTTAAAGTTGTAACTCATGGTTTTGGAGCCGTACTCCGAACTACCATCTTTAAATATCGGTGTACCATGTTCATTGCCCAAACTGTCGACAACACCACGTGCAAACACCGTATTACTATCGCTGTTAAATTCTATATAGTCTGCCGAAATCTGCATTGGATGGCGTTGTTTATAAACCACCTCGCCTTGACCATAAAGATAACCGATGCCATTAGCGGTAAACACCAATGAGTCTTGAGCTTTATATTCTACGGGGGCGTCAATCATACTCGATGATTTCTTGCCTGTTTTTTTTCCTTCTTGTTCTAACTTACGATTGAGTGCAGCCACTGAATCGACAAGGGCCTGTGAGGCAGAATCGCGATGAGCAACCGTACGACCCGACAAGGTGCTATTCACCGTTCCCCCATTGTTTGTTTTCAAACTCGTAGAATCGCTTTTTGCTACAGTGGCTGAAATCGATTTCGAGGTCGAGGCAGTGGTCTGACCACAAACAGCACACCAACCGCCCTCTGCAATCAAAGGGAGCAAAATCCACAGTAAAACCAGGATAAGATGTCTTATGCTATTGAGTTTCAACATGCCTTACGAAATAACTTGGCACAATCCACCAAATTAATTCAAAATGCAAAGATAACTGAAGTTGGGAAAACAGCAAAATAAATCCGCCACTATTTAGTCTCTTCCAATCACTTTTTTTTCAATCATTTACGATAGATTTGCAACATTAAACTCATGGTATTTCCTTTAGTCTATAAATAAAACAAAAAAAGATTAAGTATGCGTCGTCAATTCATTTTAACTCTCTTATTTTCAATGCTTACATGCATTGCATCGGCCGTAAAGACAGAGTCGTTTATCGGTGAAACATTGAATTTTCGTATTCGCTATGGTTTCATCACTGGTGGACAAGTAAGACTCGTGACACACGAGGGAACCACATTCGACGAACCATCGATGCATATCAAAGTAGACATGTTTACCACAGGCATTGTCGACAATATTTATCACCTACACGATGTCTACGAGAGCGATTTAAGAACCTACGATGGGCTACCACTCCGATTCACACGCGACGTACACGAGGGTAAATACACCACGTGGGAACAAGTGGATTATTTCGACAATCTTGTTAGAAGCACCACTAAAGGCGACTATCAAGTCGACAAGCGTTATCACGATTTTGTGTCTGCCATTTATGCTGTTCGCTGCCTCGATTTCCAAAAACTTACTGTCGGACACTACACCACTATTCCAACTTATTACGAGGAGGAAATAAGAAACATACGCGTTTTCTATCAAGGCAAAGAGGAGATAAAAATAAACGGCAAAATCTACCAATGTCATAAGTTTGCACCCATTTTAAACGATGTCGAAATGTTTGAGAAGAAAGCTCCTTTCACAATTTGGATTTCTGACGACGACAAACGTAAACCTGTGTTTATAAAAGTCAATTTTAAAGTTGGTTCGTTCAAAGTAGAACTCATCGATTAAACGTCGTTCAGCATCTCTCCTGTGCAACACAAATTTTTGATGAATAAAAAACGCGTTGAAACACCCAAAAATAATTTTGTGTGAGCGTAAACAAAAAAATTTCTCCCCACAAGAAATTATTTTCAGCATGAAAACTTTTGTGCACACTGAAATGAAATTATTGTCAGCATAAAAATTTTCGTGCATCGCCACAAGAAATTATTTTCAGC
>JAUNIJ010000091.1 GCA_030523485.1 Bacteroidales bacterium | reverse complement strand
GAACCTGTTGTAGTGGTTGTTGCAGTGCGCGAACCTGTTGTGGTGGTTGTTGTGGCAGGTGTACGGCTTGATGTTGACGACGTTGCAGTGCGTGTATCAGAAGCATTAGCACTTGTAGGAGTGCGTGTGCCAGTGTTGGCTGTGCGGTTCATTTGTTCACGAGGAGTAGCTGTTTGAGCAACACGTGTTCCAGTTTGTGCGTCACGAGTTGACGACAATTCTTGAGCATTTTTAGCGCGATAGTTGCTGTTACGATTCTCAAAGGTTTGTTCTGGATAGCGTTGCGAATAGTCGCGACGTGAATAGTTGTTGTATTGTTGATAGTGCGAAGGCTCGTGATGTGGTTTTGGGGGGTAGTGATAGTGATAGTGGTGGTGATAAGGGTCGTGATAGTGTGCGTAGCAGTGACTGTAGTAGTGATGCCATGCGCAGCAGTGACGATATCTGTAATAAGGTGGATAGCTGTGCCAAACGTATGGCGAGTACCAACGATGATAGAAAGGTCCCCAGAAGAAATCGTAGATAACAGGTACGTTTACATAGACTGGCTCAATCACATAGTTTGCACCATAGATGTAGCTGTCGCCAACAATTTGTACAACGGTTTCGTTGTTTTGTTTCTCAACGATAATGGTAGCGATATCTTGATAGATATCTTTTGCCAACACAGCCTGAATGAGGATGACGTGAGCATTATTGTCGGGTAATTCTACAACACGCATGTAGTCGACATCGCCGTCACGGTTGAGGTCGAGGTTGGATACCTGCGCATCATAATCGTTGATACGACGTTCGAAATCTTCGAGTGTGCGTGCTTCGCCAAAGATATAGGCAATGGCACGAAGGTCGAGATTTTCACTAATGTCTTCGTCACTGGCTTCTACCGTAATGGTATTTTTCTGTGCTGAGAGTTGCACACTGAAGCAGAGTGCCAAAGCTAATGCCAATGTTGATAATAGTTTTTTCATATCTCTGTTGTTTTTAAGTTTTCCTTTGTTAGTTTAGACAACAAAGGTTATTTATAGGTTTAAGTTGTGAGATGATTAAACGTTTTATTTTTCGTTTTGGTTACGAATCATGATGCGTTTGCGTTCTATCTCATCGAGTATGATTTTACGCATTCTCAGATGATGTGGCGTAACTTCCACGTATTCATCTTCTTTGATGTATTCGAGCATTTCCTCCAAACTCATGATGACAGGCGGTGCTATTTTGGCTTTTTCGTCGGAGCCAGAGGCACGCATGTTAGTCAACTTTTTCGATTTTGTAACGTTTACTACGAGGTCTTTATCTTTGGTGTGTTCGCCTACGACTTGTCCGGCGTAAACCTCTTCTTGCGGGAAGATGAAGAATTTGCCACGATCTTGTAGTTTGTCGAGCGCATAAGCATAAGCCGTACCGCCTTCCATGGCTACGATGGAACCATTGACACGACGTTCGATGTCGCCTTTCCATGGTTGATATTCTGAGAAGCGGTGTGCCATAATGGCTTCGCCCGCCGACATGGTGAGCACTGCATTGCGCAGACCAATGATGCCTCTCGACGGAATGTTGAATTCAAGATGTATGCGGTCGCGCTGCGAATTCATCGAGATTAGCTCGCCCTTACGACGTGTTACGATGTCGATAACTTTGCTGGCGCAGTCTTCTGGCAAGTTCACTGTGAGCTGTTCAACAGGTTCGCACAATTGTCCATCGATGGTTTTTGTAATTACTTGCGGTTGTCCCACCTGCAACTCATATCCTTCACGTCGCATGGTTTCGATGAGTACAGAGAGATGTAAGACGCCACGTCCGGAAACAGTCCAGACGTCAGAGTTTGGATCTTTATCTACTCTGAGCGCAAGGTTACGGTCTAACTCTTTTATTAGTCGATCGTGCAAGTGGCGCGATGTCACAAATTTACCGTCACGACCAAAGAAAGGAGAGTCGTTGTTGGTAAATGTCATGCTCATGGTCGGTTCGTCGATGGCAATTGGTGGTAATGGATCAGGATGTTCGACATCACAAATGGTTTCGCCAATTTCGAAGCCTTCGATGCCGACGATGGCGCAGATATCGCCCGAATTTACTTCGGTAGCCGTTGTGCGTCCCAAACCGGTAAAGGTGTTCAGCGATTTGATGCGTTGTTTTACTACTGTTCCATCGCGTTTCACCAAAGCTACTTCTTGATTTTCTTTCAAAGTGCCACGATGCACACGTCCGACAGCGATACGTCCGACATAGCTAGAGAAGTCGAGCGATGTGATGAGCATTTGTGCTGGTCCGTCGAGCACAGGTGGTTCTGGTATGTAATCAATAATGGCATCGAGTAGTGGAAGGATGTTGTCGGTCGGTTTTTTCCAATCGGTCGACATCCAATTTTCTTTTGCTGAGCCGTAGATGGTTGGAAAGTCAAGTTGTTCTTCGGTGGCGTCGAGGTTGAACATAAGTTCAAACACCGCTTCCTGAACTTCGTCGGGACGACAGTTTGGTTTGTCTACTTTATTAATAACGACAATTGGTTTCAGTCCTATCTGAATGGCTTTTTGCAACACGAAGCGTGTCTGTGGCATTGGTCCTTCGAAGGCATCAACCAGCAACAGGCAACCGTCGGCCATATTGAGCACACGCTCCACTTCACCTCCAAAGTCGGCGTGGCCCGGAGTGTCGATAATATTAATTTTTACGCCTTTGTAGTCTATCGAAACGTTCTTCGATAGGATGGTAATGCCACGCTCACGTTCCAAATCGTTGTTATCCAACATCAATTCTCCGGTTTGCTGATTCTCACGAAACAGTTTGCCGGCAAGCAACATTTTGTCCACAAGTGTCGTTTTTCCGTGGTCAACGTGAGCAATGATAGCAATATTTCTTATCTTCTGCATAGATATTTTTCGAATAAAAACCAATTGCAAAGGTACGAAATTACCTGATAGATAGGAGATTTTCTCGCTATAAATTTTTATTAAAAAAAAAGCACAAAAAATTTGGTCAGTCGGAGCAAATGCTGTACTTTTGCATCGCATTTGAGAAACGCAAAATGCATGGTCCCGTGGCTCAACTGAATAGAGCACCACACTACGGATGTGGGGGTTGTGGGTTTGAATCCCGCCGGGATCACGAAAGCGGACAGGTGGTTTATCTGTCCGTTTTTTTTGTATTATAGGCTCTTAATCGCAGATAGCCACATCAATTACTACTAATGGAGTAGATAAATAGGTGAGCATGACATTCGCCATATACAATATATTAATTATCACCTATACTTCAAATGTGAAGAAACTTGCAACATAAAAATATTTAGCACATTACATTTGTTTTACCAAGAAAGTTTTACTACCTTTGCCGCCCATTTCAATGTAGACTAAACATATACAACATATAAACATGAGTAATTATTCAATGACATTGAATCCTATCGTTGCTTTCCTACAAAAGCAACCAAAGGATTTTACAAAGGAAGACATTATCCGCTATGTAGAAGAGAACGAAATCAAGATGATTGATTTCCGTTACATTGCAGGTGATGGTCGTCTGAAAGTGCTAAGTTTCATACTGAGCGACAAGGCGTACTTAGAGCAAATTCTCTCAACGGGTGAACGCGTCGATGGTTCCAGTTTGTTCCCTGATTTCATGCATGCTGGTTCAAGCGACCTCTACGTTATTCCACGTTTCTCAACAGCTTTCATCAATCCATTCAGCGAAATTCCAACCCTCTCACTACTCTGCTCATTCTTCAACAAAGATGGCGAACCAATGGAGAACTCTCCTGAATACATTCTCCGCAAAGCTACTGAGGTGTTTACCGAAAAAACCGGTATGCGCTACCAAACCATGGGCGAGTTGGAGTTTTATGTGATTGGTGAAAAAGACGAGGTATTCCCAACCCCAGACCAACGCGGCTACCACGAAGCAGCACCATTCTCAAAATTTGAACAATTCCGTCGTGAATGCATGTACGACATTGCTCAAGCAGGCGGTATGATTAAGTATGGCCACTCAGAAGTGGGCAACTTTACCGAGGGCAACAAGGTATACGAACAAAACGAAATTGAGTTCCTCGTTACAGATGCTTGCGATGCTGCCGACCAATTGGTAATTGCCAAATGGATTATTCGCAACGTTGCATACAACTACGGTTTGGAGGTAACGTTCGCTCCAAAAATCACTGTCGGCAAAGCTGGTAGCGGGTTGCACATCCACACAAGAATCGTAAAAGACGGCATCAATCAATACGTTGAAAACGGTAAATTGAGCGACCTCGCAAAACGTGCTATTGCCGGTTACATGACATGCGCCACTTCACTCACCGCATTTGGCAACATGAACCCTACATCGTACTTCCGTTTGGTGCCACACCAAGAGGCTCCAACCTCTGTATGTTGGGGCGACCGCAATCGCTCCGTTTTGGTACGCGTTCCATTAGGTTGGACAGGCAACACCGACATGGTGGCCAAAGTAAATCCTAACGAGGTTTACACACCAGCCGACCACTCAGATAAACAAACTGTAGAGTTCCGTTGTCCTGACTGTAGTGCCGATGTTTACTTATTAATGGCAGGTCTCTGCGTTGCTGCACGCTACGGCATTGAGCAAGCAAACAGTTTAGAAATAGCAGCTAAGACCTATTCCGATGTGAACATCCACTTAGCAGAAAATAAAGCTAAGATGGAATCGTTTGACCAGTTGCCAACATCTTGTTGGGAATCAGCAGAAGAGTTGGAAGCACACCGCACTATTTTCGAACAATATGGTGTGTTTGGCAAACAAATTATCGACGACGTTATCCGCCGTTTGAAGAAATTCAACGACAAAAACATTCGCGAAGAGATTGCCAAAGACAGCAACAAAATGATGCAACTTGTTGAGGAGCATTTCCACTGCGGATAGATTTTCAACAAGTAAGCTAATATAAGATTTTGCGCATTGTTCTGCATAGAACAATGCGCATTCTTTTTAAGCTGCAATTACAAACAAAAAATGCCTTTGTTGATTTTCAACAAAGGCATTTTTTACAGAATCACCCAACAACAAGGTAACTCTATACCATAAGTTTAAACACCACCTTTTTCCATGTGCCTTGACCGACGCACGGGGCATGCGCTTCACCTGGTTTTAGCCAAAGGAAATCGCCAGCCGTAAATTCTATATAGGTAGCAGGAAGGTCATCAAAGAACTCGATATCTCGCACATCATCATAAGGAGTATGGATTTTCTTGCAGTGTTTAACCATTTCTAATCCAACATACTCATGTCCCATTGTCAGTTGAAGGTCGATATGATGGCGATGATTTTCTAATTTTGCCTCAACAGGTTGCTTTCCTATCACTTCCTCAACATTACAATAGATGGTTGGGGTGAATTCGTAACGACCACAAGGTGGATTTCCTTGATGTTCAGAGAAGAACGTCTTTAAGATTTCAATAAGTTCAACTGGAATCTCTGGATAATTTTTCAATTCTGAGATTTTTCCTTGTATCATAGTTCTTGCAAATGCTCTTGAAGCAGAACAAGTTTCTTTGCATTAGTCTCTTTCTGCATCTGAAGTTGGTGTATCTCTTTCAATAACAACGATAAACGATAGGTTTCAACAAAAGCTGCAACATCGTTGGATGTCATCACGAACGAAAAATCACTATCGCCGTGCAGTGTAACATTCACCTTGTTTTTTCCCGTATAATTATCGGCGACAAACTGTGGAATATCGCCCGCTGCATTAGCGTTTAAGAGCAGATTTTCACGTGTTGAACTACCGTCGGGTGCGAAGGCATTATATGATTCTTCGCCAAGTTGTTCCGACGATACCGGGACATCGTCTACCGTAACTGTTATAGAACGCATATTAATAGCCTTACCTACATGTTGCGCTGTGATGGAGAATTCACCATGCTCATTCGTACGAGCATGCAGGTATGTCCGTCCGAGATTGTTGGCAGTTAATAAACGTTGATGTTCATAATCGCCAAGATCTTGATACTGCTCATTTTTCTCGTACTTGAAATTCTTTGCCATTACTTCAGCCTCCTGACAACGCTGTTCAAGCAATGAATCGACGATAGGAATTTGCTCTTTGGTATTAAGCAAGTCGATGCGCCATGCTATGGTGTCGGCACAACGACGAACATCGACACGTGTGACGTAGGTACGATGAAGCGAATCAATCAACATCAAAGCGGTTTCGTACGCTTCGTTTTCGTAGGCACTCACAATTTGTTGATACAACACATCGGCTTCTGTGTCTTTTTGATTTTTACACGATGGCATGGCCATAATAGTCACGACAACGATAGCAACATTCAGAGCGATTAAAGCACGTTTCATATTGAAACTTAGATTGTTTTTATAGACTATTGATTATTTAACTAGTAGGTGTTTGGTTGTTTCCTTACCATTTACTAAGGTTATCTTTACAAGATAAAGTCCTTTAGCATAAGCATTCAGCGCAAGTATTGTTTCTGTATTTTCTTCCACCGACCGATAGACCTCCATGCCATTAACACTAATGAGACGGACCATAGACATCGGCACATCGCTATGAATTGTTGTTCGAACGCTTGCTACTTCAGGAAACATCTCGACCCCGTCGGCTTCAGCTGTTTCAACTGCACTGATACTATTAATTGTAACGGTTTGTTCCATGGTGTCAGTTTCACAGTGATTTGCTGCTATCAGACGTATGGTATAAGTGCCGATTGCGGTGTATTTATGAGCTGTGACAGCAAGGGAATCAACTGTACCATCGCCAAAATCCCAAGCATACACAATGTTTGGTTTATTGGCAGAGGTCAACGCAACATAATTTTCATTTACTTCTGTTGTAAATGTGGCATCAGCAGAAACACGTTGCCAACGCGATAAGCTATCGTAAACAACGGTTTTTGCGGCATAGCGAATATTGGCAGCCATCACAGAATCAAGAGCAGCAGGGGCATAAGTAACCATGGTAGGATCGACTCCCCAAATGGCAGTGAGGAACGAACATGCTGCGGCATAAGTTCCTGCCATTGATGGATGACTCTCATCACTTTGATAGAGTTCGATGGTCGGATAGTTTGTTCTGATATAATGCCAGACACGTCCAACAGGCGAGACAGCAGCATTATTATCCTCTTTCATCATCATATAACGAAGATAAAGAAGACTATCCATTCCCTCGTATGTTCCAAGCGGAGGGAAGAACTGCGCATTATAAGAGTCGCCATTTTTTCGTCCCCATGTCATATAAAACATAGGTATAGCGCACGGACTATATTTATACACACTATCCACTAATCTTTGAGCGTATGGGAATACTTCATTTTGATCTTGACTATCTGGGAATGACGGATATTGGCTTTGCTCTTGAAGCACAACATAATCCCAACCACCTTGACAAATATAATTCATCGAAGCATTGGAACAATGACTCATGAACG
>JAUNIJ010000090.1 GCA_030523485.1 Bacteroidales bacterium | reverse complement strand
AAAGTATGTACAAAGATAAAATCTGTTGATGGACGGGTTCGTTGTATCTCATAACGTCCGAAAATGCTTTTATTAGGATCATACAACAACGATTTTTTTAATGTGTTGCGATTCTGTTGTGCATCGATTTCCAATGGGATGAGTGCAATGGTATTCCGTGCACTGTTTTTCATCGGCACAATTATAGTATTCGAGTAAGCATCATGGTTACCATCGACAAGCAAACCGAGTTCGGTGGCAACAGCCAAATCAAATCCTTTCTGTTGTAAGGCATGGAGAAATAAATCGGAAGATTCCGACGATGGCCAAAAACCAATATTAAATTTTTCGACTTGGCTTTCTTCAACTGCTAACTGATTAAAGAGAAAATTGCTAGCTTCTGTAGATAACCCTTTGTTCAACTGCTCTTTTGTCCAATCAGCAGCAAATGACATGATTTGCAATGCCGACTCGCGTTTCTGTTGCCATGCAATGTCTTCTGGCGTTACGGGTCGTTCCTCAATAGGAATATGGTATTTGTTCGCCAAATAGATAATGGCTTCAGTGAAGGAGCACGGTTTGATTTTTTGCACAAATTTAATAACGTCGCCACTTTCCCCACAGCCAAAACATTTGTACATTTGCCGAGAGGGAGTTACAACAAATGATGGTGTTTTCTCATTATGAAAAGGGCAACAAGCTTTTAAACTAGAACCGCTACGATGTAGTTCGACAAAATCACTGACTACGTCTTCGATTCTTGCTGTTTCTTTGATGTTTTCTATCGTGCGATAATCAAACCGAGGCATAATAATTTATCTTGCAATAGGCATTTCTACATCAGCATACATCTCATTAATTAGTGCAGCATAATTTTGTTGAATGACAGCACGACGAATTTTTAATGTCGAAGTGAGTTCACCCGATTCAATCGAGAATCCTTTTTTGATGAGTCGGAAACGTTTTATTTTCTCAAACGAAGCAAACTCTTTTTGATTCTCTTCAATGCGTTCAGCAATGAGTTGAATGATTTTAGGATGGGCGAGAAGTTCTTCGATACGTTGGTAGGTGATACCATGCTCTTGAGCAAATGTTTTTAGCGGCTCTAACGCAGGTGCTATGATAGCAGTTACAAAGTTTCGATTGTTACCAATAACAGCAACTTGTTCAATATATTTATCGCCACCTAATTTTGTTTCTATTAGTTGGGGTGAGATATATTTTCCGTTGGATGTTTTAAAGAGGTCTTTGATACGGTCGACAAAAAACAATGTTTTTCCCTCTAGTCTGCCGGCGTCGCCTGTACGGAACCATCCATCTTCGGTGAAAGCAGCGGCTGTTTCTTCCGGTTTGTTGTAATAGCCTACTGTTACGGTTTTTGCTTTTACTTGTATTTCGTTGTCATCGCCAATACGCACTTGAACATTTGGCATAAGATCGCCAATTGAACCAAACGTGTAGTTTTTATATGGATAACAACACACGGAGGCACAGGTTTCTGACAATCCATAACCATACATCATTGGGATGCCTAGACAACGGAAAAATGCGATGAGTTTCTCGTCCATAGCCGCACCTGCTACAGGAAATAAGATGCCATTTTCTATTCCGATAGCTTTACGTAGTTTTCTAAACACCAAATTATTAGCGATTAGATATCGAAACCACAATAATGGAGAAGCGTGTTTTCCCACACGAATAACATCAATATTATAACGTTTTCCGACATCAATGGACCATGTAACAACGCCCTTCATGAAAGGAGAGAATGTTTCTATTTTCTCTTTTACACCGATAGCTACTTTTTCCCAGAATCGTGGTACGTTACACATCATATTTGGTTTGACTTCTTTCAATATTTTGGTAATTTCGCTAGGACGACGATTGAGATATACCTTGGTATTTTTATACATACAAAAATAGGTCCATCCACGCTCGAAAATATGTGAGAGAGGTAAGAAAGCCAATGAGGTGTTGTTTTTTGGCATTTTTATGCGCATGTCATGAATATGCATGCACTCGTGTAATGCTGAATGAAGTAGCATCGTACCCTTAGGATTACCCGTTGTGCCAGAAGTGTACATAACGATGGCTAGGTCATCGAGTGTGGCAGCTTTCTGACGCAAACATACTATTTCTTCGTTCTGTTCTGTTTGCCCTTGATGTAAGAAATCGGTGAAATAGACTGCTTTCTTGCAACCTTTCAAGTCTGTTTTTGGTTCGAAAACAACGATTTGCACAAGTGAAGGCAATTGGTCAATAACCTCTAACACGTTATCAAATTGCAGTTGTTCACCCACAAACAAAAGTTTCATTTGACTGTCGTTGACACAGTATTTAATTTGCTCTGGCGACAATGTGGCATACAATGGCACTGAAACAGCGCGATTAGCATAGTTGGCAAAGTCAGCCATCAGACATTCTATCATATTTTGCGAGCAAATGCCTACACAATCGTGTTCTGCAACACCAACTTCAACGAGTGCTTTTGCTGTCGACATAACACAATCTGCCATCTCGCCCCAAGTTATGCCACGCCATGCTGAGGTTAGTTCATCACGATAGAATAATATCTGGTGTTTAGCGTATTTCTTCGCTTTATCAAACACCATTGTAGAGAAATGAAATTGACTCATAGTACCTTTAAAATAGAGTTGAAAACAAGTAATGCACTATTAATTGGTTCATTACTGTTTGTATTTGCAAAGATACGAATTAACAGTAAGATATTGATATGTTTTGGTAGATTTTACACACAAAAAAAAGCGCCAGATTACTCTGGCGCTTATAAAAGCTAAAAACAATGTTCTTAGATGAGTTTTTCCAGACGTTCGCGAATAGCGAGAATGAATTGTCGGCTAGTTACACCTTGAACTTTAACACCTGGTTCAACGAGGTTAACGAGGTCTTTAGTCATGATGCCGTCAGCAAGTGTTGTATAGCAAGCTTTTTCTAATTTATTTGCGTACTCAACGAGCTCGTTCAAACCGTCCAATTGACCACGTTTGCGGAATGCGCCAATCCAAGCAAAGATAGTTGCCATTGGGTTGGTGCTTGTTTCCTCACCTTTGAGGTGTTTGTAGTAGTGTTTGGTTACGGTGCCGTGAGCTGCCTCGTACTCTGTAGTTCCGTCAGGAGCAACGAGCACAGAGGTCATCATTGCCAATGAACCAAATGCTGTCGATACCATGTCGCTCATTACATCGCCATCGTAGTTTTTGCAAGCCCAAATGAAACCACCTTTGCTACGGATTACACGAGCAACAGCATCGTCGATAAGAGTATAGAAATATTCGATGCCGAGTTCGTCGAATTTTGCTTTGTAGTTAACGAATTCTTCTTCGAATACCTTCTTGAACTCACCATCATAAACTTTAGCAATGGTGTCTTTTGTTGAGAACCAAAGATCTTGTTTGGTGTCGATAGCATATTGGAAACATGCTTTAGCAAAAGAGCGAATTGATTTCTCTTTGTTGTGAGCACCTTGCCATACTGCTGGTCCATCAACTTTTTGTACGGTAATGGTTTTCTCTTCACCGCTCTCACCTTTGAAAGTCATGGTGCAAGTACCAGGCTCTGTGGTGTACATGTCTACTGATTTGTAAACGTCACCATAAGCATGACGAGCGATGGTGATAGGCGCTTCCCAGTTCTTCACTACAGGTTTAATTGTAGGAATGGTGATTGGAGCACGGAATACGGTACCATCGAGAATAGAACGGATTGTGCCGTTTGGCGATTTCCACATCTCTGTGAGTTGTGGATATTCTTCCATACGTTGTTTATTTGGAGTGATGGTAGCGCATTTTACAGCAACACCATATTTTTTTGTTGCATTAGCAGAATCAACGGTTACTTGGTCTTTGGTCTCGTTACGATGGAGCAAGCCAAGGTCATAGTATTCTGTCTTGAGGTCAACAAAAGGAAGGATGAGTTCATCCTTAATCATTTGCCAGAGAATTCTGGTCATTTCGTCACCATCCATTTCTACCAATGGAGTGGTCATTTTAATTTTTTCCATTGTTGTATATGAAATTAAAGTTTATTTTTCGATTGATTATTACGTTACAAATAGGGATGAAGAAGGACTAATACCAACACCATCAACAAGAATATAATTGCGCCCAACCACAAAGTTTTAGACTTTTGATATGCTGTAACAATTGACCAACAGGCCAATAGTACTATAGCGGCTGTAAGAGAGGCATATAAAAATGAGAATACATTATGAAGTAACAGCCACAAAGAATGCATACATTCAGCATCAAATTGCTTTTCCAAACCACTTATTTCAAGGTCAATACGATCTGAAAATATCCACAAGCCAACTAAAACTATAAGAATAACTTTATAGTACTTATTGTTTAGCAGTGGTTTATAAGAAAATAGCACTTTCATAACTTTGCATTATTCACAATAACAGTTAATATTTACTTCTTGCGATTTTGTGCTGCATAATAGTTCATCAAGCAACCTTCTGCAAGGATTTCTTTCTCTTCTGGAGTAAGACCTTTGCAGTGAAGCATGATGTCAACAACACCGTTAGCTGTAATAACTTTAGCGGGAATGTCTTCTTTACCGCCAAGCACAGCAGCACGTGCGCCTTCTACATAAACAAAATCTCCTTCGTTGTAGTCGAATTTAGTTTCTGCATCAATAGTAAATGGTACGATACCCCAGTTGATGCAGTTTGAACGATAACGTTTTGTTGCATATTCGTAGCAGATATTTGCATCACCACCAAGTACTTTTTGACAAGAAGCAGCTTGTTCACGAGCAGAACCATCACCTGGTTTGTTAGCAAATACGCATGAACCAAACGATGTAACTTTTACCAATTCAGCAGCGTTACCAACTTTTGAGAGAGCATTCATGATTTTTTCACAAGCATTACCTTCGCGACGAGCACGATCTTCAGCTTGAATCTTCTTGCTCTTCTCAACGTATTCTGGGCAACGGCGTGACAACGCGAACTCAGAAAGTTTCAATGGGTTTGAACGGTATGATGAAGTTTCACCTGAAGGAATGAGTTCGTCGGTTGTTGTAACAGGGTCGTGAATAACAGCAGCAAGTTCTACAAGCATATTGTCTTGCATTGCAGGCATTTTTGGCCAGTCTTTGATATTTGGACCATATTTAAGTTCTGCGCCCTTGTCTGCTTTACCAAAACCTTGATAAACGCGTTTTTCATAGATTGAAGCATCGAATACATATTCCTCATGACGTGGTGTGTAATCGATTTCTGTAGCAGCTGTCAACACGCCACCATTAACAGCAGTAGCAGCAATAGAACGAGCGTCCATCAAAGCAACTGCAGCAATTTGACCCTGACCAGGTTTTGAACCTTCACGGTTAGGGAAGTTACGTGTGGTATGACGGATGCTGAGGCCATTATTTGATGGAACATCGCCTGCGCCGAAACAAGGACCACAGAATGCAGGTTTCAACACAGCACCGCACTCGAGGAGGTCAGCAGCAACGCCATTGCGAAGAATTGACATGTAAACAGGAGTACTTTGTGGATAAACACTGAGAGCGAAATAGCCATTACCTGTTGATTTGCCTTTCAAAATCGAAGAAGCTTCGGTGATATTGTCGAAGGTACCACCTGAGCAACCAGCAATAATGCCTTGGTCACAGAGTACTTTTCCGTCTACAACTTTGTCGGTCAAGTTAAAGCCAACATTTGGGAATTTCTTTTGACCTTCGGCTTCAACAGCAGCCATGATTTCTTTTGGATTAGCCACCAATTCTTTAATTGTAAAGGCATTTGATGGGTGGAATGGCAAAGCAATCATTGCTTCCTCTGTTGAGAGGTCGATACGAATCATGCTATCGTAATAAGCTACTTTACCTGGTTTTAATTCTTTGTAGTCAGCAGCTTTACCATGAGCAACGTAGTGTTTCTTAACGATATCATCTGTCACCCAAATTGATGACAAGCAAGTTGTTTCGGTGGTCATGATATCGATACCATTACGATAGTCGATAGGAAGATTTTTTACACCAGGACCAGCGAATTCCAACACTTTATTTTTTACGAAGCCGTTAGCAAACACAGCTTTTACCAATGATATGGCGATATCGTGAGGACCAACGCCGCGTTTTGGGGCGCCTTCCAACCAAATCAACACAACTTCTGGAGCAGCAACGTCCCATGTGTTGTGAAGGAGTTGTTTTACAAGTTCGCCACCACCTTCACCAACACCCATAGTACCGAGTGAGCCGTAACGTGTGTGACTGTCAGAGCCAAGAATCATGCCACCACATTTCACCATAGCTTCACGAGCATATTGGTGAATGACAGCTTGGTTTACTGGAACGTAGATACCACCATATTTTTTTGCAGCAGAAAGACCAAAAACATGGTCGTCTTCGTTGATAGTGCCACCTACTGCACACAATGAGTTGTGACAGTTGGTCATTGCATATGGCAGTGGAAATTCTTCAAGTCCACTGGCACGGGCTGTTTGAATAATACCAACATAAGTAATGTCGTGCGACATCATTGCATCAAATTTAATGCGAAGTTTTTTCTGATCATCAGAAATGTTGTGCTTACGCATAATTTGATATGCAATAGTCTCTTCACGAGCAACATCTGGTGCAGGGAGATTATCTCCTCTATTCACCACTTTACCATCTACCAAGTAGACGCCATCTTTAATGAGTTCAATCATAGCGATTAAAATTTATATTACGTTATTTAGTTTGTCTATTAATATTGTCAGTGCCAACAAATCGGCACTTCCTCCTGGACTAACATTCAACGAAATACATTGTTTGTCGAAAAGTTCTAACTCTTCCAACGTACAACAATTGCAAAGTTGTCCTGCCTTTTGTTTTACTTGTTGAGCAACATCAAATCCGCCACGATGGTATAGATTGGTATCGTCAACTTTCGACACTATATATAATAGTGTCTTTATATATAGTAGGTTTTTGTCTTTCTCTGTTTTTTTCTGCTCAACAAACCAAGTCAACACATCATCGAAGATAATGTCGTAACCATGTTGAGCAAGATCTAAAGCACCATGCAGACGATAACGTTTAACAGCATGTGTGCCATTGGTGCTTTGTTGCGGCTTAATCTGACAAGCAAGTGTGGCAATCGTCTCACTCCAATCTTTAGTAGTGAACGTTTTGCCTCGATAACTCAGATAGCTCCACGATGATACCGCCAAACCTATTGCAAATATTGCACCTTTATGTGTATTTACACCGCCAGTGGCTACCATCATTGCTTTTTCCGCCTCTATGCCAATTTGTTGTAAAAGAGGCACCGACAACTCTTGCTGACTTTTTACTGCCATTTGCATTAAAAATGGGGAAATAGTTTCTATACTCTTTTTCATCAAAGCATAGTCCATATCACGATGTGCCCCATTGTTATGTCGATCAACAAGTCCTGGCTTCGGTGTTGCATTAAGTTCTGACGACAACGCATCTGCAATAGTTGCCTGTAGTTCTAAAGCAGAAATAAGCATCAACCTTGTATTTTTCTTACTATTTGTTCTCCTTCCGGAGTGTTTAAGAACGCCACGACATTTTCTGGTAGCATGCTATAAGCCTCTT
>JAUNIJ010000089.1 GCA_030523485.1 Bacteroidales bacterium | reverse complement strand
CGGGAAGATGGTCGCTGTAGCCACCATGATACGATGTTCCATAAAATGTGCGGAAGGGTCGATATCCTTCTTTTCCATCACTTTCTAATATCCATTCTGGTGCATAGATGTAGATGTTATTGTTGGCTGTTGTCAATTTTGATTTTTTTTGAAGTAGTGTGCCAGAAATTATTATATGGTCAAGCATACCCCATTCTTGTCTAAAGTTATAACTACCTAAATTAGGATTTTGTTGTAGTGGGTAGCAAAGGTCATACAGTGTGTTTTGTTCTGGCGATTCTGTTGGTGCACCAGCTTTGAGTGCTTCTGTAACGGAGCGGTTGGTGGGATAATCGTTGAAGTCGCCCATAATAATTATTTTTGCCAACTTGTTTGTTTGCCAGATGCTGTCGACAGCGTGTCGTACGATGCCCGCGGCTTTCATCCTTCGTGGTTCTGTGAAAGCTTCTCCTTTTGAGCGTGAGGGGAAGTGACACATGAAAATATGTATGGTGTCGTTCGCAAGTTTTCCGCTAACATATAATATGTCGCGTGTGGTGTAGTCGCATGTCTTATCGGTGGCAGCCATCACTTGTGTCGTGATTGGCGTGAAGAGTTCGTGTCGGTATAGAAGTGCTACATCAATGTCGCGTGGGTCGGGTGAGTCGAAGTGAATAAAATTGTATTTTAGGTTTTTTAGTGGCGAGCCTTTTGTGAGGTATTTGAGTACGTTGTCGTTCTCTACCTCACAAAGTCCAACAACCACTGGTGGGTTCCATTTGTTTGCCGTGGCAATAACTTTGGCTATTTGTCCAACTTTTTTTCTTAATAGTTTGTTGGTCCAATGGTATTTGCCTTGAGGTGTGAAGTCTTCATCGTTGAACCCTTCATCATCATTTGTGTCGAAAAGATTTTCGACGTTATAGGTCATGATGGCGTATTCTTGTGTGTCTTGTTTGTTTTGTGCTGTTGTGTGTGTGATATAAAATGAGCAGAGAAAGAGTATGCTCAAAATTAATGTTTTAGGTGTTGACATTCTTATTTGTAGATAGAGTTTGTTTGTGGTTTTATTGTGTGTTCGTATGCACCCATGTCTGGTTTGCCATCGGCGAGTCGGTTAATGCCGAGGAGGTCGATAGGGTAACAGCTGCTAACATTGTAGTTGGCTGTGTTGCATGCTTTAGCATTTCTGTCGAGTTGGAAATTAAAGTAACCGGTTTCTTCTATATTATTAATAGATGTGTTGATGAAGACGGTGTCGGTGTAGTAATAGGAGGTGCCGGGAATAAGGTCGTTCTGCGAATGACTCCATATAATGTTGTGGAAGTAGGCATCGTCCGATTTTTTTGCTTTTATCAAACAGTCTGCAATGTATACATTATATAATGCATTGGTAAATGTGTCGCGTTGTAGTTCTAATTCTTCATTTTTACTACCAAAGATAATAGAGTTTTCGATAGTGCTGTTTTGTATCGGAAAGATCGACAAACGAGTGCCATTTAGAATATAATTAGTGATGAGCACAGCGGGTGCTTCTCGTATGTCCCATGGGTAGTAGTTGGCAAAAGTGCAGTGTGTGGCGGTCAATTCGCCTCCTAATTGTAGTAAGCATGAAATGCCACAGTTTGATATTTCGCAGTTGGCTATGTTTGCTTTGCCTTCTTGAATATAAACACCATAGCCACTCATATTATGTATTACACAATTTTCTAAAGTGAGTAGTGGTTTACTTCTGGAAGCGCCAATCAGCATCATACCGAGTGTGCCACCGCGAATGTGAGTGTATTTAAAAACGTAGTTGCCAATGTTGTTTTGCAGGTAGATGTTTCCCCATTGTCCTGGCATATAGTCGTAAGGAGTGTGTGCTACGTCGGCAATGTAGTCGAAGCGATCACCTCTCATCACGATGGGCTGCTCTAGGGTTCCCTCGCATCGTATGTTGCCGTCTACTATCAGATGTGCTTCGTTATGGAAATAGAGTGTGACACCTTCAGTAATTGTTAATGTTTGTCCTTCTGGTATGTGGAGGTAATCGAAAATCAGATAGCAATGTTCCGCTGTCAGTGTGGTGTCGCACGAGAGTGAGTGTTCGCGAAAGATGACGGCGTTTTGTCCGTAAGCGTTAAGTATTACTCCTGTGGTATTGCCATTGACAGAAAATAGCAATTCGTCTTCAATATATATGGGTGTAGATTCGTTGTTTTCTGTCGCTGTCATTTCAACGAAGACATAAAGACTGTCGTGAGGCATGATTTCTGCATTTTTTAGTGTGTTGTTGTCAGATGGAATCTTGCCATTGAAGTTGAAACGAAATGAGGAGTTCTCACCTTCTCGTAGTTTTATTTCGCTGATAAGAAGGTAGTTGTTTGTGTTGTTGTAGATGAGAAACGATTTTGTTCTGGAAGGAATTGTAGAAAATAGAGTGTCAAATGTCAGTGTGTCGCATGAGAAACTAATGCCGTCGTTAGGGTCGGTAGAGTAGTGAATCTGCGTACACGACATGGATACAAAAAACAGTATGACTATCGGAAAGATGATGTGTGTAAGGTACTGTTTCATGTTGATTGTTGAATCTTATTTTCCTGCAAATTCCATAAGATAAGCTTTAATGAATGCGTCAATGTCGCCATCCATCACTGCGTTAACGTTAGATGTCTGATAGTTGGTGCGGTGGTCTTTTACACGTCGGTCGTCGAAAACGTATGAGCGGATTTGTGAACCCCATTCAATTTTTTTCTTGCCAGCTTCTACTTTTGCTGTTTCTTGGTTGCGCTTTTCCAATTCCAATTCATAAAGTTGCGACTTGAGCAGTCGTAGTGCGTTTTCTTTATTTTTGGGTTGGTCGCGGGTCTCGGTGTTTTCGATTACAATTTCATCGTCTAATCCGGTGAGTGGGTTTTTAAAAGTGTAGTGTAGTCGTACACCCGATTCTACCTTGTTTACGTTTTGTCCGCCAGCACCACCACTTCTAAATGTGTCCCAACTAAGATTTGCGGTTTGGATTTCTATCTCGATGGTGTCGTCGATGAGTGGCACTACGAAAACCGATGAGAATGAAGTCATACGTTTACCTTGTGCATTGTATGGGCTTACACGAACAAGACGATGAACACCGTTTTCGCTTTTTAGATATCCGTATGCATAGTCGCCTTCTACTTTTATCGTTACCGATTTGATGCCGGCCTCGTCACCGTCAAGCATGTGTGATATCTCGGTTTTGTAGTTCGATTTTTCGCAGTATCTTAGGTACATACGCATCAACATATCTGCCCAATCTTGAGCTTCTGTGCCGCCTGCACCGGCTACGATTTTTATTACTGCGCCGAGTTTGTCTTCTTCACGACGCAGCATGTTACGCATCTCCAAAGCTTCTGTTTTTTCTATTGCTGTAGTGTAGGCTGAGTCAATGTCTGCTTCTTCGGTAACGCCTTCCTTGAAAAACTCATAGGCTAATTTCACCTCTTCCACTGCCGATGCTACGGTGTTGTAACCTTCAATCCAATATTTTATCTCTTTCACTTTTTTCATTTGCACTTCGGCGCGTTTTTGGTCGTTCCAAAATTCTGGTGCTTGAGTGCGTAGTTCTTCCTCTTCCAATTGGATTTTTTTTGTGGGGATGTCAAGGTAGCGATGTAGGGCTTGCATCCGTTCTTCAAGTTCTTTTATCTGCTCTGTTGTAATCATTTCGGCGTTTGTTTGGTCTGGTCGCGTTGAAGGGTGTTGTGGTGTTTATGCTTTAGGGTATTTTCTAAACCAGCTGCTTATTTTCAGCTGGATGACACCAAAGAGTGCTTCAGAGAAAATGCCACCAGACATTTTCGATGTGCCAAGTGCACGGTTGACAAAGACAATGGGCACTTCAGTGATTTTGAATCCACATTTTGATGCGGTAAATTTCATCTCGATTTGGAATGCGTAGCCTTTGAATTTAATTTTGTCGAGTTCGATGGTTTGTAGCACACTGCGGCGATAACATACAAATCCTGCTGTTGTGTCTGCTATCTTTAATCCTGTTATGATGCGTACGTACATTGAAGCGAAGTACGACATCATCACACGTCCCATTGGCCAATTCACTACATTCACTACGTTACCAACGTAGCGTGAGCCAATGGCAACGTCAAAACCTCGGTTGGCACAAGCGTCATACAACTCTAACAGTTTTTTGGGTGGGTGAGAGAAATCGGCATCCATCTCAAACACAAACTCGTAGTTGTGTTCTAAAACCCATTTGAAACCAGTAATGTAGGCGGTGCCTAAACCAAGTTTTCCTGAGCGTTCAACCATGTGAAGGCGTGAAGGGAATTCTGTTTGTAGGCTTTTTACAATGTTGGCAGTGCCGTCGGGCGAACCGTCGTCGATGATTAAGATATCGAAATCGTGTTCGAGATTGAAAACGGTGCGAATGATATTTTCGATGTTTTCTTTCTCGTTGTAGGTGGGTATAATTACTACAGAGTCTGACATAATACTATTGTTGTAGTTGTAATTTTGAGACTTACTTGTGTCGGACAGATGTCCTTTGTGGTTGTGCACTTTTTGTCTTGCAAAGATAATGCTTTTACCTCTTTCTAAAAAGTTTTTTGGTGTGAAAGTGTGTGGGCGTCAAATGCGAGTACAAAGTATGATGATGTGTTGGTTGTGGAAGGTGGTGCCAACAATGAATCGTTCGCTGAATCCTTTGAGTTTAAGTTTCTTGCGGAGTTGTTCGGCTGGAATAGGAAAGTTTCTTGTTGTCAAGTTTGCTTTCTTCCATTCTTCGGGTATTTCTTTTTCAGTGTGTTTGTTGTAGGGTAGTATGGTGTCGATTGTGTATTGATGTCCAAAAAAATTTTCAATGATACGGTTGCCGGTCATTAGGTGTGTGCTTTTGTCAAGAGGTTTGATTTTGTAATGTTGTGCAAAAGTGTTGAAAATGCCGGCTTTCATGATGGTTGCGTCGGGTTCAAACAAGAATGTTCCGATGGTGTCGGCACCGTCGAATGCAGTGGTGTCGATGTGGCTACTGAAAGTTTGTATGTGAGGCTTCTTGCCAAGTTCAACGCAGTAGAGTTGTGGTGTTTTTGTATAGTTGTGTTCTGCCAAAAGCAGTAGCTCTTTGCATTCGCCATCAACAGCTATCACGTGAATCTCTTTGATATGTTTGAGGATGTTGACGGTTAGTTGGATGTCGAGCATTGGTGAGAGTTTCACCATCACCAGTTTTCCTTTTGAAAGCAGGGTGTCCCATAGTGGTTCTATGTTGGGTGAGCATTGTGTAATCAGCACTGTCTTCTCGCCTTTCATATCTCTTCGCGCAGGGTCGATAAATAGCAGGTCTTGTGTTGTTTGAAGTCTCGATAAATAGTTTTCTGTTGTGGTGTTACATACTTTGATGTTGGTGTTGAGAACATTGCTGTTGTGTGTCATTATATCGCAAAGCATGGTTTGTGTTTCAACATAGGTGCTTTGTCGAAATTTCTGCGATAGAAAGAAACAGTCAATACCTGTTCCACCAGTTAGATCGGTAAACGTTTCTCCTGTTGTTACAAGGCTTGCTTTGTAGTTGGCTGTTAGTTCCGATGAGCATTGTTCGATGTTGAGGCGTGGTGGAAAAAGTAGCGAAGCATTGTTTGCCCACAATGGCACTTTTTGTTTTAGCAGTTGGCGTGCGGTTATCTGCCTGAGCGCAAGGTCTTTGTCGACATCTACGGGAATGTTGCTGAGTGCAAGTTGTCGGATATTGTCGTTGAGGTGTTGTTCGATGTATGCTTCGGTGGCTTTGTCCATGTGCCGTGTTGTATTGAATAAAGAAAGTTGAGGGATGGCCTCAACTTTCTTTGTGGTGTATTATTGCATATGTTAACGTGCTAAAGCGTGTCAATGGCTTTTTGTAGTCGATTGAGCGTCTCTGTTTTTCCTAGTACTGAGGTGATTTCGAAAATGTGTGGTCCTTTCATTTCTCCTACCAAAGTGAGACGGAACGGATTCATTACGTCTCCCATTTTATAATTGTTGATATTGCACCAATCTTTCACCTTGGTTTCTGATGTTACCATGTCATTGAAATCGTTGTCGCTGAGTGTACTAAGGAATGCGTGAAGGTTGCGCATTATTTCTGGTGTGTTTTCTTTCCAACGTTTCTGACGGTCTTTTTCGTTGTAAGTTTTAGGTGCTTGGAAGTAGAAATAGGCATTTTCCCAAAAATCGCTTGCGAAGGTGAGGCGTCCTTTGATGAATCCGGCAATGGTTTCTAGTGTGTCGAGTGATGCTTCGTAGCCTTGTGCTTGTACAGTCTTGGCGAACTCTTTTGCGAGGTCTTTGTTGTTGTGTTGTTGTAGATAGGTGTGGTTGAACCATTTGCCTTTTTCGTAGTCGAATCGTGCACCACTTTTTGCACATCGTTGGAGTGAGAATTTGGCGATAAGTTCATCCATCGACATTAGTTCTTGGTCGTCGCCAGGGTTCCATCCTAGCAATGCGAGGAAGTTGACAACGGCTTCTGGATAGTAGCCTGCTTCGCGATAGCCCGAACTGATGGCCCCAGTTTGTGGGTCGGTCCAGTTGAGTGGAAAGACGGGGAAACCAAGACGGTCGCCGTCGCGTTTGCTCAGTTTGCCGCTTCCTTCTGGTTTAAGCAAAAGTGAGAGATGGGCAAATTGTGGCATGGTGTCTTCCCAACCAAAGAATCGGTAGAGTAGGACGTGTAGAGGAGCACTTGGCAGCCATTCTTCACCACGTATCACGTGAGTCACTTCCATAAGGTGGTCGTCGACAATGTTGGCAAGGTGATAGGTGGGTAGTTCGTCGGCTGATTTGTAAAGTACTTTGTCGTCGAGTATGGAAGAGTTGATAGTTACATCGCCTCTGATGAGGTCGTGTACGGTGATGTTTTCGCCTGGCTCGATTTTAGCACGAACGACATAAACGTCGCCATGAGCAATGCGTGCGTCTACTTCTTCTTTCGAGAGTGTCAATGAGTTGGTCATTTCCATACGAGTTGTGGCATCGTATTGGAAGTTGGCAACGGCTTTGCGTTTCTCATCCAGTTGTTCTGGTGTGTCGAAAGCAATGTAGGCGTGTCCGCTTTCAAGTAGTTGTTTGACGTGTGTCTTGTAGATGTCTCGTCGCTCGCTTTGACGATACGGACCGTAGTTTCCTCCGTAGCCAACGCCTTCGGTGAAACGAATACCAAGCCATTCGAGAGCTTCTTTGATGTAGGCTTCTGCTCCAGGAACAAAACGAGTGGAGTCGGTGTCTTCAATGCGGAGTATCATGTCACCTCCTTGCTGCATAGCAAAGAGGTAGTTGTAAAGTGCTGTTCTTACGCCACCGATATGCAGTGGACCTGTTGGTGAAGGTGCAAATCTTACTCTTGTTCTTCTCATTTATGTGCGATTTATTTGTGTGCGGGTGTGTTTTGATAACTATATTCTAATCATTGGCAAAGGTACGAATTTATATGCTAACATAGAAATATTAGTGGCTTGTCTTTGAAAGGGTAGTGTGAAAAAAAAAGAAGGCTTGACGTTAATCAAGTCTTCTTTTGGGTGGGCGTTGAGGGATTCGAACCCCCGACCCTCTGCTTGTAAGGCAGATGCTCTA
>JAUNIJ010000088.1:2150-7591 GCA_030523485.1 Bacteroidales bacterium | reverse complement strand
GTAAGGCAGATGCTCTAAACCAGCTGAGCTAAACGCCCGATGTGCTTCAGAAAAGCGATGCAAAAGTAGTGCTTTTTTCTTTTACGGCAAAATTTTTACTGATGTTTTTTTGTGTCTTGTTCTTTTTTTACCCGAATCAATACATATGTGTTTGGTTTATAGCGGTATGGCTCCTGTTGAATTTTGATAATGAAAAGTGAAAATATGTCAGATAGCGTGGAATATGATGTGTTTTTGCGTTGGAGTTTGACTTGTTGAGGGTGTTTTTATGTCGGCACATTTCATTCGATTTTTGCCAATGTAAATTTTTTTTTTCAGTGTGCACGAAACCAAAACTTCCCACGTGAAATTATTTTCAGCGCTCACGAAACTGAAATTTCCCACAAGAAATTATTTTCGATACAAACCATTTAGTTTCTGATGGTGCAAATTTCTTGTCAGCATAATTCATTTCGTTACTCGTCACAAGAATTTGGTTTTGGTGTAAATCGTTTCGATAAAAACTATGAGGTTTGTGGTTGTGTAATAGTAGAGTGGGGGATAAAAAGTAAATGCTGATCATGTGATATGGTCAGCTTTTAATAACTGTGTAGTTGTCTGTCGTTGTGTAACGAAATAATTACTATTGCTTTGGATTATGTTATAAAAAAAACTTCAACTCTATCGATGAGTTGAAGTTTCTTGTGGGCGTTGAGGGATTCGAACCCCCGACCCTCTGCTTGTAAGGCAGATGCTCTAAACCAGCTGAGCTAAACGCCCGATGTGCTTTAAAAAAGCGATGCAAAAGTAGTGCATTTTCCTCATTCGGCAAAATGTTACGAAGTTTTTTTTTGTTGTTTTTCTCCCTGTTTTTTGTAGGTGTTTGTTTGTTAGCGGTTTGTAAGTTCTGTTTGTTGTTCCTTTTGTCTTAAATTACGTATTAAATTAGGGATTTGTGGTGCTTGTCTTAGTTTAAAAATGATGTTTTTGAATCTCTTCAAGTGCGGAAAAGACGTGAAACCACGAATCTTTAGTACTTTTGTGCTTCGAAAAATGTTGAATTGATGGAGCACACAGCCATAATTTTATTTCTATTTGCTATGCTTGCTAGTTTTGTGCAACGTGTGAGCGGTTTTGGTTTTGGCATCGTAGTGATGACACTTTTGCCTACGTTAATGCCAAGCTATGGAGAAGCTACGGCTTTGTCGGGCTTGATGGCTATTGTGACCTGTGTGATTACAGCCATAAAATTGCGTCGTTTTTTTTGTTGGGAAATACTTTGGCCACTTTTACTTACTTTCATCCTCTCATCGTTTTGTGCTGTTCATGTAGTAGGTATGGTTCAAAGTGCTATGTTGAAAAAGATATTAGGTGGAGTTTTGATATTCCTCTCATTGTATTTTTTGTTTCTTGACGGAAAGTTTCATATTCGACCAACACGATTGATGGGTGGTTTGATGGGTGTTTTGTCGGGCATCATGGGTGGATTGTTTGCTATGCAAGGACCTCCTGCTGTAATTTATTTAGTAGCATCAACAAAAACAAAAGAGTCGTACACTGCACTCACCCAATGGTTTTTCTTAGTGGGAAATGTGATGCTGACTCTTTTTCGGTGGCGTGAGGGATTTGTAACGCGTGATGTATGTGTTCTTTGGCCTATTGGGTGTTTAGGTGTGTTAGTTGGGTTGTTGATAGGTGCTCGTGTCTACGCTTATATCTCGGTAGTTTGGTTGCGCCGTATTGTTTATCTACTGCTTGCCGTGTCGGGTGTGTTGGCTTGTTGTCTATAGTCTACCGCCAAACGGGATTACGTCATTACCTCTTTCGATAGGCTCATTATTATAATATATGTGCTGTAGGAAAAGTCCGGAAGAAGGTGCTGTGAGCGTGGATGGTATTTCTGACGGGTGTTGTAGAAAACTGTTGATATCGTTGGCAGTAAGTGCTCCTTTGCCTACTTCAACTAGAGTGCCTACAATACGTCGTACCATCTTCCATAAAAAATGAGAACCAACGAGGTGTATAACAATTAAATCGGGTGTTTCTAAAATGTCAACCACGGTGAGGTTTACCATAGTGCTGGTTGTCTCAGCATCTGGGTCGGTGAACGATTGAAAATTTTTTAACCCAACCATTTCTTTTGCCGCTTTTCTCATTGCTTCGATGTTCAAATGTTCTTTTACCCACCAAACATATGGTTTGCCAAATGCTGTTCGGTGGCGTGCAACGAGGTAGACGTAACTGCGTTGTGTAGCATCTTTACGCGCATGAAAATTGCTGTCAACTAATTCGCAATTAATAATATTGATGTCGGATGGCAGATTGTCGTTCAACGCACGTTGAAGCATTTTGGGCGTTAATTTGGTGTCGAAATCGAGATGCGCAACTTGTGCTAATGCGTGTACTCCGGAGTCAGTGCGCCCAGATCCATACACTGAAATGGGTGATTTTGTATTCACTTCTTTTGCTGCGTTTGCAATAGCCCCTTGAATCGTACGGGTGTTTTTGTCGCGTTGCATTTGCCAACCATGGTAGCGTGTGCCAATGTATTGTATTGTGAGTTTGTAACGTCTCATTATATCAAGTCTATTGTTGTTTGGATGTGCAAAAGTACAAAATGTTGTTCTATTATTGAATTGTTTCTCGTTTTGAGTCCTGAAATGGACAAAAAACATTATCTTTGTGGGCTCAATGATTTTAAACTATGAAACAAAAAAGATGGAAAAAAATAGTTGGAGCTATTGTGATGTCGGCTTTCGTTACCGTCGAAGGATGGGCAACAACTGATTTGACACATTTATCCAACGAAGCACATAAACTATACGTTCAAGGACATTATGCCGCTGCAGAACAAGCCTATGCACGTATCAATCAAGAAGCTGAGCCAAACAGTGAGGCTTTCTTGCAGTCGCAATATTATTTGGCGGCATGTAAATTCCAACTTAACGAACCTGATGCAATACAGGCTTTGACTAAAAGCGTAAATAACTATGCTTACGCTCCTATGGTTCATCACGCACATTTTATGCTTGCGCAATTGTATGTTGAGAAAAAACGTTACAAGCAAGTACTTCAACATTTAGCACAGTGTGATGTTGATAAACTCGACGCTAGCGAACGCTCAACGTATATCTTTGTCGAGTCGTACTCGCAAATGCAGATGGGTGAGATGGCGAAAGCAAAAGATGGTTTTGCTAAATTAGATGGCACACGTTATGAACCAGATGCTCACTATTACTTAGCACATATTAATTATTTAGAAAATAATGATGAAACGGCAGAGACACTATTTCGCTCGTTAACAAATACGCATTACGAAGAAGCTGCGAATTTTGGCTTGCTACAAATTCTTAGTCGACAACATAGAACCTCCGAGGCAGTGGCGTTAGGAGAACAATTGGTGACACGTTATCCTGATAGCGAATATCTCTCGGAAGCTTTCCGTATTCTTGGAGAATCAGCCTATGAAGATAAAACCTATAGTCTGGCAAAAACTTATCTGCAACGCTATGCACAACAAGTGCCAGAGATGTCACGCGCTGACCATTATATGCTTGGCGTTTCTGCCTATTTTACCGACGATTTTATTTTAGCAACTCAACATCTTACCCCTGTAGTTGATTCCCGCGACACGCTTGCACAAAATGCATTACTTTGTCTTGGACATGCTTATCGACTTTCCGATCAAGCCACTTTAGCAAAAACTGCCTACCAAAACGCTGCATCAATTAATTTGGATGCAAAAGCAACAGAAGAAGCACTTTATAACTATGCATTATGTTGTTACGACACACATTCCTCGTTTCAAGAAACCAACAACGCATTAACTCGTTTTATTGAGAACTACCCAAATTCAACGCACACCTCGCAAATCTACAATGTGCTTACAACACATTTTTTAGAGCAAGAGAATTACACGGCTGCATATCGTGCATTACAAAAAGCAAATATGCAGACGCCAAAAATGCGTGAAGTAAAGGAATACGTATGTTTAGGAATGGGTGTAAACGCATTCAAAAAACATAATTATGAGCGTGCGAAGTTGTTTTTCGACCAAGCCATCGAAGCTTATGATAGTAAAAAATCGGTTTCGGCTCAAGCCTTTTTGTGGCGTGGTGAGACCAACTATAAACTGGGTGAGATGGCGGCATGTCGTAACGACTTAAATACATTTCTCTCTGCTCCACAACAAAAAACAACGACTACAGAACAACAAGCTTGCTACACCATGGCTTACACCTATTTTGAAACGCAAAACTATTCGACAGCATTGTCGTGGTATCAACGTTGGTTGAAAAAAGGAACAGCTGCCGATGGCGTTTATGTTGATGTGTTGTGTCGTGTGGGCGACTGCTATTTTAATGCGCGAAATTTTACCGCTGCTCGTCAAAACTATAATAAAGCCGTGGCTACGGCACCTACTAAAGCTGACTATGCAGCATTTCAAGATGCATTTATTTATGGTTTGCAAAAACAATATGGCGCTAAAATTACTGCCATGCAAGCGTTCTTGAAAGATTATCCACGCTCAGCCTATGTGTCTGCAGCACGATATGAAATAGGACGCTCCTACGTGATGAAAGAACAATATTCAGAAGCTATTTTAGCGTATAATCATCTGATTGAAACATCACCAAAAAGTGCAGAAGCACGAACAGCATCGTTAGAAATAGGTCTATTATATGCAAACCTTAATCAAACCGATGCCGCTATTACTGCTTACAAAAATGTGGTTAATAAATATCCTAATACTTCGGAGGCAGTTGTAGCCATGGAAAGTCTTGAAGCATTATATATTGACAAAAATGATGTCGAACAATACGTCGCATTCCGAAACAGTGTACCGCAAAATGTAGTCTCTTCGCTTCCTCAAAATTCAGAAGACTCGCTTGCTTTTGTTGCTGCAGAACGTATGTATGCTAAAGGTGATGCCTCCGCAGCATCAACAGCTCTGGAACGCTATATTGCAAAATATTGTCAAGGAAGCACTAATGCTAATTGCGCTACAGCATATTATTATCTTGCTGATTGTCAGCGTAGGTTAAAGAATAACTCCTCTGCTTTAGAAAATTATCGAATTCTCATTACTCAGTTTGATGAGACACCATATTTAGAAAATGCATTGACACAAGCTGCAGATATTGCTTATAGTAGTAAAGCTTACATGCAAGCTGCCGATTATTTTAATCAATTACAACTAGTAACACTTGACACGACAAAACAAAAAGCAGCGTTGTTGGGTGTTCTTCGCTCCTACTATAATGCGAAAGATTACACGAAAACAATTGAAACGGCAACAACCATACTTTACGAAACAGAGATCGATTCTGCTCGAATAAAAGAAGCTGCTTACTATCGTGCTAAATCGTTGTTGATGAAGAAAAATTATGATGCAGCATTACCTGATCTTCGTTTGCTCGCAGTAAATGTCAAAGAACTTTGGGGTGCTGAATCACATTATT
>JAUNIJ010000088.1:0-2140 GCA_030523485.1 Bacteroidales bacterium | reverse complement strand
GAGAATTATTAGCATTTATCGACGAAGGAACACCACATGAGTATTGGATGGCTCGTTCTTTTGTGTTACTTGCTGATGTTTATATCGCCCAATCAGATGACTTCCAAGCAAAACAATATCTTGTTGCGCTTCAAGAAAACTATCATGCCAACGACGATATCAAAGATATGGTGGCAACACGTTTGAAAGCAATAAAAAAACGTGAAACAAAAAAGAAATAAAATAACGCGTAGTGGAGTCGCTCAAACGAGAAATCGAGCTGCTTGCGCCAGCTAAAAATGCAGACATTGGCATTGAAGCTATACGACATGGTGCAGATGCCGTTTATATTGGTGCACCACGTTTTGGCGCTAGAGCTACAGCAGGATGTTCTGTTGAAGAAATTGCAAGGTTAGTATCCTTTGCACATCGTTATCGTGCGAAAGTATATGTAGCACTTAATACATTATTATATGATAACGAATTGGAAGAGGCAGAACGAATGGTGTGGCAGTTGTACGAGATTCGTGTTGATGCGCTTATTGTGCAAGATATGGCGTTGCTCGAAATGAATCTTCCACCTATCGCTTTACATGCCAGTACACAATGTGATAATCGTACAAAAGAAAAGGTGTCGTTTTTGTCGCGATGTGGCTTTTCGCAAGTAGTACTTGCACGCGAACTTACGTTAGAAGAGATACGTGAAATCGCCGCTTCTACCGATATTAGTATTGAGTGCTTCGTGCATGGTGCCTTGTGCGTCTCATATAGCGGACAATGTTATATGAGTCAAGACTACTGTAAAAGAAGTGCCAACCGTGGTGAGTGCGCGCAAATGTGTCGTTTGCCTTACACTCTTCAAGATGCCAATGGCGACGTGTTACTTGAACATCGTCATCTCCTTTCGTTGAAAGACATGAATGCGTCTGCTCATCTACAACAAATGATAGAAGCCGGCGTTTCGTCGTTTAAAATCGAAGGACGACTAAAAGACATGGAATATGTCAAAAATGTCACTGCCTATTATCGCATATTATTAGATAAGATTATTGATGCGCATCCTAATCTTTGCAGAGCATCGTCGGGAATCACCTCCTTTAACTTTCAACCGCAAATCAACAAAAGCTTTTCGCGTGGCTACACCTCTTATTTTCTTCAAGGACGTTCTGAGGCTATGGCTTCTATGCTTACACCTAAATCGCTGGGAGAATATGTCGGTAAAGTAAAAAAGCAACAGGACAGTAGCTTTACTATTTCCACATCAAACGAAGAACTACATAATGGCGATGGACTTTGTTTGATAAAACCTAACGGAACAGTTGTTGGGTGTCGCTTGAATAGGGTAGAAGGAAATCTTTGCTATCCGTTACAAATGCCAAAGGAAAATATTGTAGGCAGTGAAGTCTACCGCAATTTCGATATATTATATAATAAAGTATTGAGCAACGCTTCTACTGCAGAACGTCGAGTGGCATTGACTATTGATGTTAAGGAACAAGATAATGATGTGATTGTTTGCCTTTGCGATGAAAATGGAGTTACCATTTCTGACACATTGACTTCTGCAAATGGCGAAAAAGCAAAACAGCCAGAGCGAATGCGTGATACATGGACAACGCAATTTCAAAAACTGGGCGATACTATATTTTTCCCTCGTAAAATTCAGGTTAACCTATTGCAGGGTCTGTTCTTTCCAGTGTCAATGGTTGCGGCTTTTCGTCGCAAGATATTAGAAGCGCTAGAATCATACCGCATAACAACCTATCAGACACCACAGCGTCGAAAAGTAGCAAGTGTCAATACTCCTCCTTTTAAAACATTAAATTATCAAGGCAACGTGGCCAATCAGCTCTCGAAAAAATTCTATACCAATTGTGGTGTGAAAATTCTTGAACCAGCCTACGAATGTTGCCCTGTTGTTAACGCAGAATTAATGCGTACACGCTATTGCCTTAAGCACGAATTAGGTTGGTGTCAGAAACAACATAATGAGAAAACTTCCTTTGTCGAGCCGCTTTACATCGTGCATGGAAAAATACGTTGGCGCTTGCGTTTTGATTGTCAACGTTGTGAAATGATAGTTTGTCGTGAATAAAAGCGGAATTATTTTTGGAAAGAGGGTGTACGTACAAAAAAAAATATTATCTTTGCAGTTGGTAAA
>JAUNIJ010000087.1 GCA_030523485.1 Bacteroidales bacterium | reverse complement strand
CTACAGTTATTCAGATTAAAAGATTTAGAGTTACTTTTTGTAATGTTTTCTTTTTTGTTGATACGTAATTTGTTTTGAAATTCATAAAATGGTAAAAACTTGTGCAATGTTATTTTTGTTGCTTCTCTTTGTTCAGAGTCAACCCCTCTTTTGCTGAATAGACCACCGTATGGTCGTTCACTAATTGGCTAATGGCTTCACTGATTTCGTCGGTTTTGTAGTTAATCAGAGATGGGTGGTGATGCAGTTGGTTGAACATCACGGCACCTTGTTCTAGTAGTTTAACAATAGCTTCGTTGACGGTGAGTGTAGGTTTCTCTTTAAGGGATTTGTTGCGTTTGTTGGCAAGACACACATCGCAACAACCACAAGGTTCTGAGTTGGTTTCGCCTAAATAGTTGAGCAGTATTTGACTGCGGCATCTGTTGGTGCTAGTAAAATAGTCGATAATTGCCTCTATCTTTTTTGTCTCGCGTGCGTATCGTTCTTCATAGACTTTCGGAGGAATGTCTACTTTTATTGCATCGACTCTATTGCCATTGAAGCGGAAGAGTGGCAACTTGCTGTAGGGTCTGTGGTTGATGATGCCGTCCATATGCAACTCGCGTAGAGTGTTGTAGACGTCGTGCCGTGTAATGCATAACTCTTTGGAAACCAATTCTTCGTTGATTGTTACGCGTGATGACATGATGCCTTCATAGCGGCGTAGCAAATAATCGATGATTCTGGGTGCGTAGCGACTTCGTTCGTTGTAATCGTAAAGTGCTTCACGTGAGCACAGAAACATGACGCTTGACCCATTGGTGTTTGACTCTTGAAGAATGATATAGCCAGAGAGTTTTAGCAGTTCCATGGCACCATTAACCATTGCTTCGTTGAAATGGTAAGTTTTGCAGAAATCAGCGACGTTAAAAGGGAATGTGCGCTCTTCGCCAAAACCTTCGCCTACGATGTAGTAGTCGCAAAGTCTCTGGTATACTGTCTGTATGAATTCTTTTTTAGGGAATGCGTTGGTGAGTTGGCTACGTAGCGTTCGTGAGTCGTTGTTGTCGTAAAGAAGCACGGCGTAACTCTTCTTTCCGTCACGTCCTGCTCTGCCTGCTTCTTGGTAGTAAGCCTCGATAGAATCGGGCGCATCAACATGAATCACAACACGTACGTCTGGTTTGTCGATTCCCATGCCGAATGCGTTGGTGGCTACCATGACGCGCACGCGATTTTCTTTCCAATCGGCTAAGCGTTCGTCGCGCGTAAGGTTTGACAGTCCAGCATGATAGGAGGTGGCTGTGATGTTTTGCTTATTGAGCGCTGAGGCTATGGCTGTTGTGCTTTCGCGGTGACGTGTGTAGACAATGGCGGTGCCTGCTACATTATTTAATATGTGGAGTGTTTCGCGTATCTTATCGTCGGTAGCACGGGCGACATAAACAAGGTTGCTACGACGAAAACTCATCTGAAACGACTGACTTCCTTCGCGGAAGAGAAGTCGTTGTTTGATGTCGTGGACAACGTCGGGGGGAGCGGTGGCGGTGAGTGCTAACACTGGAGTGTTAGGAAGTAGCATGCGGAACTGCGCAATGTTGAGGTAGGAAGGACGGAAGTCAAAACCCCATTGAGAGATGCAGTGGGCTTCGTCGACCACTATCATGGAGAAGGGTATGTACTTCATCTTCTGAAGAAATAGTGGCGTGGCGAGGCGTTCGGGTGCTAGATAGAGAAACTTGACGTTCTTGTCGCGCTCACAACGTTCCAACACGTTAACAATCTCGTTGTGCGACAGTCCAGAGTAGATAATTTCGGCGTGTATGCCTTTATGAAAAAGGTTGATTACCTGGTCTTTCATCAACGCAATGAGTGGCGTGATAACCAGGCACACGCCATGTAGGCACATGGCTGGAACTTGGAATGTGATGCTCTTGCCGCCACCTGTAGGCATCAATCCAAATGTGTCGTGACCGGAAACGACGCTCTCGATAATGTCTAGCTGAAGTGGGCGAAATTGTTCATATCCCCAGTATTTCCTGAGAATATCGTAGTACACACTCTGTTCCATAAAAGCTATTTGTTGGCGTTAAGATAGCGTGTACGCCATCGGAAAAAGAATATGATGGTGAGTAGTGTGATGAGTACTCCAGAGGCATAGCCTATGGAATGAGACATTTCAATGAAGTTGAAGCCGCCTTGTTTAGGGGTAGCTAATAACATGAATGTGGAGCACACGCTAGTCATGAATATAGCAGGAATCATGCTCACGATAAACGCCCATTTGTATTTACTCTCTTTGACTAAGTAGATGGTGATAGTCCACAGCGTAAATGCTGCTAACACTTGGTTGCACCAAGCAAAGTAGTTCCAAATAGTGTTGAAACTTTCTTTGTTTTTAAGCGACCACACGAGTACTAAAGCTGTGATGATGAAGATAGGAACAGCCACAACCAAACGTTTTGTAATGGGTTTTTGGTCGATATGTAGAAAGTCGGCAACGATGAGACGTGCTGAGCGCAAGGCGGTGTCGCCCGAAGTGATGGGAGCAAACACAACACCGAGGAGCGCTAAAATTGATCCTATGCGGCCGAGCCATGTCTCGGTAAGGAATTTGATGATTTTAGGCGCGCTGGAGCCGTATTCTGCTACTTGAGCATCGTAGTCGCCACTAAAGAAGAATACCGAAGCTGCTGCTGCCCAGATGAGTGCGACGATACCTTCCGTGATCATGGCACCATAGAAAATCGGACGACCTTGTTTCTCGTTTACCATACAACGTGCCATGAGTGGCGACTGTGTTGCGTGGAAGCCCGACACAGCACCACAAGCAATGCTCACAAACATCATAGGGAATATTGGTGCGCTTTCTGGGTCATTTTGCTTGTTGCCTAAACCGTCCCAAAACTCAGGCACAGCGGGGTGATTGAATATGAGGTATCCCAAAATGCCAATGGCCATAAACAATAGGCAAATGCCAAACAATGGATAGATTTTACCAATAATTTTGTCGATAGGAAAGAGTGTGGCTATGACGTAATAAATCATAATGATAACCACCCAGAAAATAGCTGAGAAAAATTCTGGTGTAAGGTCGGCTAAAATGTTAGCAGGTCCGTCGACAAAAACAACGCCGACCAGAATCATTAAGATGGTCATGAATATTCGCATGAATTGTCGTGTGCCATATCCGAGGTGTTCTCCGTGTAATTCTGGCAGACTGGCTCCGTTGCGTCGGAGTGAAATCATGCCAGAAAGATAGTCGTGGACGGCACCCCCAAAGATGCTTCCCAGCACAATCCATAGAAAGGAGGCGGTGCCAAAACGTGCGCCCATGATAGCTCCGAAGATAGGACCTAATCCAGCAATGTTTAAGAATTGAATGAGGAAGATGCGCCATGGCTTCATGGGAATAAAATCGACGCCATCGGGGTGTGCTATCGCTGGTGTCTCGCGTTTGGAGTTAACGCCAAAAATATGTTCTACTAAACGGCCGTACACAAAGTAGCCGAGCAGAAGCAGAACCAAACTTAATGAAAAGGATATCATGGTAAAGGGTGTTGTTTATTTTTGTCGGATAAAGATGTTGACAGGTGTGCCTGAGAAGTTCCACTCCTCACGTAGTTTGTTTTCTAGGAATCGTTTGTAGGGGTCTTTGACGTACTGCGGAAGGTTTGCAAAGAATACGAACGATGGAATCTGTGTCTCCTTGAGTTGGGAGATATATTTGATTTTTACGTATTTACCTTTGTATGCTGGTGGTGGGTAGTTCTCAATGAGTGGGAGAAAAAATTCGTTAAGCTTTGCTGTTGAGATTTTTCGTGTTCTGTTTTCGTACACCTCCATGGCTGTCTCAATGACTTTAAAAATGCGCTGTTTGGTGATGGCGGAGGTGAAGATGATGGGGAAGTCGGTGAATGGGGCGAATCGACTGCGGATGTAACTCTCGATTTTGTTGATAGCGCTAGCACTCTTGTCTTCTATTAAGTCCCATTTGTTGACACAGACTACTAAACCTTTGTGGTTGCGTTGTATGAGTGAAAATATGTTGAGGTCTTGCGATTCTACACCGCGTGTTGCATCAACCATGAGTATGCATACGTCGGAATTCTCGATGGCTCGTATGGCACGAATGACAGAGTAATATTCGATGTCTTCGTTTACTTTACCTTTTTTACGTATGCCTGCGGTGTCGACCAAATAGAAGCGGTGTCCGAATTTATCGTATTTTGTGTAGATAGAGTCGCGTGTGGTGCCGGCAATGTCGGTAACGATGTGTCGTTCTTCTCCGATAAAAGCGTTGACAATTGACGATTTACCTGCATTTGGACGACCAACGATAGTGATTCGAGGCAGGTTTTCTTCTGGCTCTTCGTCTTTCACAAACGATAAACGTTTTAGCACTTCGTCTAGTAAGTCGCCAGTGCCTAATCCGTTGGCTGCTGAAAGGATAAACGGATCGTTGAGTCCTAATTTATAAAACTCAGCTGCCATGTATTGAACATCGAATGTGTCGACTTTATTCGCGACGACAATGACTGGTTTGCCGCTCTTGCGTAGTGTTAGTGCAATGGCCATGTCTAAATCAGTGATGCCATTCATCACGTCGACAACGAAAAGTGTGAGGTCAGCTTCTTCGATGGCGATAGCTACTTGACGATTGATTTCTTCTTCGAAAATGTCATCGGAACCTTGTACCCATCCCCCAGTGTCAACGATAGAAAATTCTTTGCCACACCATTCTACACGTCCGTATTGACGATCTCGTGTGGTGCCTGAGGTGGGGTCAACAATGGCGTTGCGTGTCTGAGTTAGTCTATTGAAAAGTGTTGATTTACCAACGTTAGGACGTCCTACTATTGCTACTAAATTATTCATTGTGTCGGTTCTTTTTTTCGTTTTAAAATGCAAAGGTACATAAAATCGGTCATATATCGTGGTGTGATGGTGTTTATTACGTGGATTTTATGAGAAAAAAAGGTGATTATTTTGTGATTAAATGTTGGGCGAGTCGACAAAAAAAAGTATCTTTGCGCTTTAGTCGTAACAATAAAATATACAAATTAAATAGCAGAAAAAGAATGACAAAACGTCGTACGAAAAAAACGGAACCAAGTGCTTTTAGTAGAATTTGGCACGTGATAACTGGCGAAGATTGTAAGCGTGTAGTGGGTCTAGCTATTTGTTTTGTTACTTTGTATGTGTTGTTTGCTACAACCTCCTATTTCTTTACAGGTGCTTCCGATCAGAGTTCGTTAGGACAGTACGAAACATACACGGCACAGATTGCTGAGGCTCGCGGCGAAGAAAATGCATTGAAAGCTGAAATGGATGAGAAAGAGACTGAGGCAGAAAAAGCGGTGTTGTCGGCTAAATTGGAAAGCAAACAATCGGAGCGTAGAACTCTTGAAAAGGCGCGTCAGTCGGCGTGTAATAAAATCGAGAACTGGTGTGGTTATCGTGGCGCTGTGTTAGCCGATCGTTTGATGAATGGTACGTTTGGCATCTCAACATTTTTCCTCTTGGCATTTCCTTTGTTATTATCGTTCTCGTTGATTTTTAGTCAAAAGAATCGTCGCATCTCTTTAGTAAAAATATTTATCTGCTCGGTAGTCTTTGCTGTGTGGGGATCGTTGTTGATGGCTTTCTTGTTTTATCATGTGATACAAACCGACGGCTTCCTTAATCTGGGTGGTAATTATGGCATCGAAACAACGCAATGGCTGATTAATAACATCGGTATGTTGGGCACACTTTTATTGCTCGTTGGCTCAGGTTTAGTGTTTATTGTTTTGACGTGCAGTTCGTTGGTTGAACGTTGGTTGTCGGTGTTTGATAAGAAAAAAACACCTTCATTAGCAGAAGAAGCAGAAGTAGAGGATGGAGTATCGCAAGGTTTCAATCCGTTTGTAGATAACACTGACCAAAATGAAAACACAAATGAGGACGATGCACGATGGCCTTTGGGAGAGCAGTCGACTGAAGAATTAACAGAAGCCCTAGATCATGTGACAACAGAGATATTCGTACCCCAAAGCGACACTGATGAAGCTGTTGATACGGGTGACTCGACTCAAGATGCTATTGTCGATATTCCAATAATTTCAACAGATACTACAATACAAAACTCAGACGAGGAAAACGAAATAGACACAGATACGGAGTCTGGCGACACCGCTAATGTCAATTTGAATAAAGAAGAAAGTGTGCCTTATGACCCACTAAAAGAATTGGGCCCTTACGACCCTCGTGCAGACCTTCCAACCTATCAATTCCCGAATATCGATTTACTTAAAGACTATCCTTCGAATTCTGCCATGACAGAGGAGGAAAAAATAGCCAACAGAAACAAGATTATTTCGACGTTGGCCAATTTTAAAATCGGTATTAAACAAATCTATGAGACTATTGGACCGACGGTCACGTTGTATGAAATAGTGCCCGAACAAGGTGTGATGGTGAATAAATTTAAACGTCTTGAAGACGACATCATGCTGAGCCTGAAGGCTACAGGTATTCGTATCATTGCCCCGATACCAGGCAAAGGAACCATCGGCATCGAGGTGCCAAACGAAAATCCAACCACCGTGTCGATGCGATCAGTTATTGCGTCAAAAAAATTCCAAGAGTGTAAATATGAGTTGCCTGTTGCTATTGGTAGAACGATAACAAATGAGGTGTACACGTTCGACCTCTGTAAAATGCCTCACTTGTTGGTTGCAGGTGCAACGGGTCAAGGTAAATCGGTTGGTTTAAATGCCATCATCACTTCGTTATTATATAAAAAGCATCCTGCAGAGTTGAAGTTTGTGCTTGTTGATCCAAAGAAAGTGGAATTCTCCATCTATTCGGAAATCGAACGTCATTATCTCGCAGAACTGCCGGAATCGGAAGAGCCTGTGATTACTGACGTCGACAGAGTAAAACAAACACTCAACTCCATTTGTAAAGAAATGGACATGCGCTACAACCTGTTGAAGATGGTGAAAGCACGTAATATCCGCGAATATAATGAGAAGTTTATAGCACGAAAACTTAATCCAAACAATGGACACCACTATTTACCTTACATCGTTGTCGTAATTGATGAGTTTGGTGACTTGATTATGACGGCAGGACGTGAGGTAGAAATGCCTATAGCACGCATCGCTCAGTTGGCTCGTGCAGTAGGTATTCATATGATTATCGCCACTCAACGTCCTTCAGTAAATATCATTACAGGTACAATTAAAGCCAACTTCCCTGCTCGCATTGCCTTCCGTGTCATGACAGCGGTTGACTCAAAAACCATTCTAGATGCATCGGGTGCAAACCGCTTAGTTGGAAAAGGTGATATGCTATTTACTAATGGAAATGAGATGACGCGTATTCAGTGTGCTTTTGTCGATACACCAGAAGTAGAGAAAGTTGTAGAACACGTGTCTAATCAAACAGGTTATCCACAACCATTCTATTTGCCAGAATGTGATGAAGTCGAAGCAACTGGTTCTGCTCCTGATGTCGATATGTCGAAAAGAGACAGTTTATTCGATGAGGTTGCAAGATATGTGGTTGCCAATCAGCGTTGTTCTGCTACAAATATACAATTTAAATATGGTATTGGTTTTGTGAGAGC
>JAUNIJ010000086.1 GCA_030523485.1 Bacteroidales bacterium | reverse complement strand
CTCTCCACAAGAAATTATTTTCGGCGTGCATGAAACTGAAACTTCCCACAAGAAATTTTTGGCGTCTATCGTTTCATGACGTTTCACTCGATTTTTGTGTCGGTGTTAGTGTGGTGTTTTTCTTGTTTGCAAACATTGTTTTTGTTTGCGTCGTAAAAAAACTAAGGCTACCATTTGTTTCATGGTAGCCTTAGTTGTATGTGTTGACTCTGTGTTAGAATCAGATTTTCTTGAAGAGAACGCTGGCGTTGTGTCCTCCAAATCCGAAGGTGTTGGAGAGTGCAGCGCGTATGTCGCGTTTCTGTGCTTTGTTGAATGTGAAGTTCAACTTGTAGTCGATGTTTGGATCTTCGTCGCCTTCGGTGAAGTTGATGGTAGGAGGCACGATGCCATGTTCGATGGAGAGAACAGACAGCACGGCTTCGAGTGCTCCGGCAGCACCAAGAAGGTGACCGGTCATCGATTTTGTTGAGCTGATGTTGACGTTGTAAAGGCTGTCGCCAAACACTTTTTTGAGTGCTTTCAGTTCTGCGATGTCACCGAGCGGTGTGCTTGTGCCGTGCACGTTGATGTAGTCGACTTCTTCTGGTTTCATGCCAGCATCGTCGAGTGTGCGTTTTACGACTAAAGCGGCACCCTCTCCTTCTGGATGTGGAGCGGTGATGTGGTGTGCGTCGGCGCTGAGTCCTACGCCAACGAGTTCGGCATAGATTTTAGCACCGCGTGCTTTTGCGTGTTCGTACTCTTCGAGCACGAGGCAGGCAGCTCCTTCACCGAGCACGAAGCCGTCGCGGCTGTGGCTGAATGGTCGTGAAGCGGTCTCAGGCGAGTCGTTTCTTGTTGAGAGTGCTTTCATCGATGAGAATCCGGCAACACCAGCTATTGAGATGGCTGCTTCGGCACCTCCGGCGAGAATCATGTCGGCTTGTCCTAAGCGAATGTAGTTGCAAGCGTCGATGATGGCGTTGGTTGATGAAGCGCATGCTGAGGTGGTGGTGAAGTTTGGTCCTCTGAGTCCGTATTTGATTGAGATGTAGCCAGGTGCTATGTCAGCAATCATTTTAGGGATGAAGAATGGGTTGAACTTTGGTCCGACGGTGTCTTTGGTGGTGGAGTAGTAAAGCATTTCCTCTTCGAATGTGCGAAGTCCGCCGATGCCTACGCCGTAGATGACGCCTATTCTGTCGCGGTCGGATTGTTCAAGGTTGATGCCGCAGTCTTTCATGGCCTCGTCGGCAGCTACAATGGCAAATTGGGTGTAGAGGTCCATTTTGCGCACTTCTTTTTTGTCGATAAATTCTTCTGCGTTGAAGTTTTTTACTTCGCAAGCAAATTTTACTTTGAATTTTTCGGTGTCGATGTGCGTGATGGGAGCTGCACCACTGCGTCCATTAACAGCGCTGTCCCAGAGTTCTGGGACAGTGTTGCCGAGAGGTGTGACGGCACCAAGGCCTGTTACAACAACTCGTTTTAATTCCATATGAGATTGAGATGAATGGATATTAACCTTTTACTGCTTCGATGTGTGCGATAGCGTCGCCTACTGTTTTGATTTTTTCGGCTTCTTCTTCTGCGATGGTGATATCGAAAGCTTTCTCGAACTCCATTACGAGTTCTACTGTATCCAATGAATCTGCGCCGAGATCTTCTGTGAAGCTTGCTTCTGGTGTTACTTCTGAAGCGTCAACACCGAGTTTTTCTACTACGATCTCTACTACTTTTTCTGCAATTTCTGACATGATAGTTTGTTTTTTGAGAGTTAAACTTATTATACTTTTTTTTAGATGCACAAAGGAACGATTTTTTCCCCACGTGTCCAATGTTTTGCGTTCGTTTTTCTTTCTTTGGTGCACAAAAGTCGGTTTTTGTGTACTGTTTTTGGCGCTTTATGGAGTTTGTTTGGGTTGTAAAGGAGTGTTATTGCTTCGGGTAGAGATTTTTTCTTTACTTTTGCATTGTAAAAAATCGGATGGGGTCGGTGTCGATATTTTTTTGTCGTTTTTTTGTCGACTTTGTTCGAAGGGTATGATTTTATAGCATGGATATAAAAGCGATTCGTAAAGATTTCCCGATATTGGAAACAGAGGTATATGGCAAGCCGCTTGTTTATTTCGACAATGCTGCTACGACTCAAAAGCCTCTGAGTGTAATAAATATAGTGTCGGATGCTTATTTGCATCAGAATGCCAATGTGCATCGTGGTGTTCATTTCTTGAGTATGAAGGCCACGGAGGCTCACGAGGCGGCGCGTCGTCGTGTGGCTGAGTTTTTGCACGCTGGCTCGACCGACGAGATTGTGTTCACGCGTGGCACTACCGAGAGCATCAATTTAGTGGCTGCCACTTTTGCAAAATCGTGTTGCCAACGTGGCGACGAGATTGTTGTGACGCAGATGGAGCATCACGCCAACATTGTGCCTTGGCAGATAGCTGCCGAGCAGTACGGTTTGGTGTTGCGTGTGGTGCCTATCGATGCCGACGGTGTGTTGCAGTTGGATGTGTTGGACGAATTGCTTTCCGACCGCACCCGATTGGTGTCGTTGGCGCATGTGTCAAATGTGTTGGGAACGGTGAACCCAGTGAAGACGGTGATTGATCGTTGTCATGCACGTAACATACCGGTGTTGGTCGATGGCGCCCAAGCGGTGGCGCATCTAAAGGTTGATGTGCAGGCGTTGGATGCCGATTTTTATGTTTTTTCTGGTCATAAGATATATGCCCCGACGGGCATCGGGGTGTTGTACGGCAAGCGTGAGTGGCTCGACCGTCTGCCGCCGTATCAAGGTGGTGGCGAGATGATTCAGAATGTGTCGTTTGAGCACACTACTTTCAATCAGCTTCCGTACAAATTTGAGGCAGGCACGCCCGACTATGTTGGCTCTGTGGCGTTGGCAACGGCGCTTGATTATGTCGCTAATCTCGGTATCGACAACATCGATGCTTACGAACAGCAACTATTGCAGTATGCTACCGAGAAAATGATGCAACTACCTGGCATGCACATCTTTGGCACAGCACCGCATAAGAGTGCCGTCATCTCGTTTAAGGTGGGCAATATTCACCACTTCGACCTCGGCACCATTATCGATAAGACAGGCGTAGCCATTCGCACCGGACACCACTGTGCACAGCCGTTGGTTGAGTCGATGGGTGTGTCGGGAATGGCGCGTGCGTCGTTTGCTTTTTATAATACGTTTGAGGAAATCGACTATTTCATCGAGCAGTTGAAACGTTGTGTGATGATTTTATCGTAATTGCAGATGGAGCAGAAACCGTTGAGCATCGACATCGACGCTATCGTAAAGGCGAAAACGTCGAAGCATATTCCACAATGCTTGATTAATCTCTTGAAACGTGTCGTTCATCAAGATGAGATTAACGCATTTCTGAAGCGTGATCTTCATGGGGTCGATTTCTTCCAAGGTGTGCTCGATTTGATGCAATGCTCCGATTCGGTTGCTGGTGCTGAAAATCTAAAACTTATTCCCGATGGTCAGTCGGCCATCTTTGCGTCTAATCATCCGTTGGGTGCGTTGGAGGCGATGGTTATGGGCAAACATTTTGGCGAGATTTATGGCACCGAGCTCAATTTTGTGGTCAACGAGTTTCTGATGTACCTCACTCCGATAGCTAATTATTTTACTCCTGTCGATGTGGCATCGACCAGTGTGATGAAAAATCGTAATGCTAAGGAGCGTCTACAACAGCTGTTTGCATCGAAAAAGCATGTTGTGATGTTTCCATCGGGTGCTGCTTCGCGCCGCATCGATGGCATTGTGCAAGATAAGCCATGGAAGAAAACTTTTGTGACGATGGCAAAGGAGCATCATCGTTGCATTGTGCCAGTGAAAGTTGACGGACGCAATTCTATCCATTTCTATTTGTTGGCAAAACTGCGTGAGTTGTTGGGCATCAAGTTCAGTTATGAGATGTTGTTGTTGCCCGACGAGATGTTTCGTCAGCGTGGTAAAACCATTAGCATCACTATCGGTAAACCTATCGAATGGGAGAATTTGATGTCGGTGAAAGACGATTGGACGCTGGTGAAGCTGATAAGACAAAAAGTCTATTCACTATAATATATATAAAGGTATAAAAAAAGGCTCAAGGGTGAACTTGAGCCTTTTTTGTGTATTTATGGTGTGGTGTGTTATTTGCCAACAGCCACTTTGTGTACTTCAATCAGTCCGTTGGTGCATTCGATGCGCACGAGGTAAATGCCAGCGTTGAAGCTGTGCATTGGCAACATCTCGCCGCGTCCTGCTGTCATCAGTTCTTGACCATTCATGGAGATGAGTGTTGCTGTCTTGACAAAGGTGTCGTTAGCTTTCACTTCTATCACGTCGTTGGCGCTGTTGTAGATTGCCGAGGTGGTTGTTTCCAACACTTCTATAGCTTGCAGACTGCTGATTACGCCGTTGCTTTTGCCCAAGAAGAAGACTGAAACAGGGAAGTAGCCTTCGTTGTTGTTGAACACAGCGTCGGGCACTGAGAGGCGGAATGTGTGTTGTCCGGCTTCGAATGCACCGAGGTCGATGACGCGTGTGTCGATAACGTCGCCAGGACACCAGTTGCTGAACGATTGCCAGCTGGCATCGGTCTTGCGCGATGTGCCGTAGATGCCGTTGCCTTGTGTGTTGTAGACGCGGAATGGCTCGCATGAGGTGCGTCCTGGTTTGTAGGTCAGTGCCAATTCGTTGTCGATATAAACATAGTGCCAGCGACGGTTGTATTCTTCGCCACCGCTGTTAGCGCCGTGATTCGATGTGATGAAGATGAATTTAGCATCTGTCATGTCTTCTGGCACGTCGATGGTGTAGGTCTTGGTTGTTTTGCCGAGTGTGTCGGTGTGATCTTCGTTGTATTTATAAAGGTAGAATTGGAAATCCATTGGAATTAAGCAGTTGCCTGTTGATATTGGGCAAGCTGGTTCCGATGAGTTAATCCATACGGAGCCGTAGAATACGTCGTTACGACCAGCACAACCAGCAATTTGTGTGTTGGCAGCGTAAGGCACGCCAAAGATTCCTAATTCAAACCAGAAGTCGTAGTTGGCATTGAGTGTGCTGTCGCGAAGAATGTATTGCAGATAGCTGGCGTTGAACCAATAGGGCACGGTGTCCAACGCTGCGTTTTTGTTCATGAATGGTGTGATGAATCGTCCTATTTCGATGCGTTGAACGTCGTTGATGTTGTAGGTTGTGTCGCCTTTTGGCACCAATGCCAAACCGATGTTAGCGATGCGGTCGTAGTTGTCGCATGAGGCTTTTACGGTGATGTCGATGGTGACCCATTCGCCGATTTTACTTAGTTGTTCTTCTGTAAGTTTCACCGCATAGAGTGAGTTGCTGTGGCGTAGCACACCGTCGTTTAAAGCACTGTCGAATATGGTGCTGTTGTAGCCGTCATAAAACAGCACTTCGTCGAAAATCTGCATCCTAACAGGTTGTCCTGCGCTCTGTGCCAATGCTGTCGATGTGGCTGTAAAGAGCAACGCAATGAGTAGGAAAAAAAGAGTTGTTTTTTTCATCATCTGTATTTAGTTTTTTCAATCCCCAAAGATAGCATTTTATTTTGGTTCTACGGCAATGAGAAGAAAAAAAAGAGTCTGACACGGTGTGCCAGACTCTTTGTGGTGTTTATAGACTAACGTTTTTTCTATTATCTAACGTCAGCAATGTTGCAGTTAAATACTTGTGAGTTGTTGCGGTCGGAGCTTGTGTAGCGTGAAACGAATGCAACGACTTGCATGTTGTCGATGTCGGTAGGAACATCAACGTTTTGTGTACCTCTGATGTTTTCAGGGATTCTGTAAGAGAATGTCATGCTGTAGGTACCATCGGCGTTAACTTCGATTTCGTCGCCCCAAGCAGCTGTCATGCGAGCACGTACGGTGTGGTTGTGGTCGTATTTGTCGCCACCGCTTGATTGATAACCGTAAATGTGGTTTTGAATCAAGAATACGTTCATGCGTGCACCTGTCAATGTTGCGAGGAATTCACCTGATACTGTTACACTCAAGATGCTGTCGGCTGCCAAGCTGCAAGAAACGTTAACAGAAACGAAAGCAGGCACTGCCAAGTATTTGTTGAACATAGTTGCTGTGGTGTAGCCTGGGTGGAATACAGGATAATCGGAAGAGAATCCGAATGCTGTTGGGTTGGTGCGGTCGAGCATACAAGCAGGAGCATAGGTGCCGCTGGTGCCGTAGAACCATGTGTATTCTTTACTTGCTGATACGGTGTAGTCGTCTTCGTAGTATCCAACGTGGTGTGTAATCCAGCATACTTGGTCGGTGATTGAAGCGATTGAGTTGGTCAAGGTCTCTTCGCCGCCTGGGCAGTTAGGGCAAGAAGCACCGGTGAATTGTTCGATGAGCACTTTGCGAGGTGTCGATTGGTTGTAGAACAATTGAGTGCCTTTTGTTGTTGAAGGAGTGGTTTGTTCGTCGCAAGAAGCGCTGATAGTAAATTCGCTTTCGCCAGAACCAGCTGTGAGGTTGTCGAATTTGAAGCGAATTGGTTTGCCGTTTGGCATTTGTTCGTCGATGGTGATAGTTTTGCTGTTAGTGCCATCGGTGAAGGTTAAAGTAGCACCGTTAACAGGTAAAACGCCATAGTTGGTAACAACGCCAGAAATGGTTTGTGTTGCTGATTGTTGAACGTATGCTTCGTAGTCAAGATCGCTAACTACGAGGTCGCATTGTGCCATGTCTGAGTAGTCGCCGCCAGCTACGATAGCTTGGATGCTCAAACGACCTGTTACACCAGCGTCGCCAAGACGATACCATTTGGAACCAATCCAGATTTGGTCGGTGAGTTTGTTTTTGTTCGAAGCAACGCTGTAACCAATTACATAGTCGCCTGATTCTACAGTGTAACCAATCCATACTGATTTACCTGACTCAAATTTGTAAGGAGTGTTGAGCTCGATGTATTGCCAACCGCTACCTTGATAGGTAAAGTCTTGAGTGTAGAATGGATCGCTCTCTTTTTCGTATGACAACCATATTTGACCGTTGCTGATGGTGCCATCGCCAAGACCAATGCGAATGCCAGTAATTTTTGTGCCTTTGTTTACCCATTGTGTGTCTGGGATTTGTACGCAGGCTTTCAATGTAGTATTACCATTTGGTCCTACTGTTCCGTCGATGTCGTTGGTGCACCAACCGAGCAGAATTGTGCCTTTGCTGTTCTTCTCTGGGTTGTTGCCGCAAGCAGCAAAGAACAGTGCAACTACTGCCATGAGGCAGAATAACAATGATTTCTTCATAAATGTTTTGTTTATAAGTTATTGTTTTTTATGCATGTGATAACCTCGGTCTAAAGGGCAAACTCTAAACCGAGAAATTGAGTTTGCAAATGTAAGTATAATTTTGGGAAGCAGACGAATTTTTTGATTCTTTTTCTCGTACCGCGAAAATTTCTTTTTTACGTTCAACTTTTAACCCCATTCAGATACGCAATTTGTAGCGATTTCTGCTGTTATTTTTTCTATAGCTTATAAATTGTAAGTTAGGCTGGGGCGTTGTTCCTTACAAATTCAATACTAAAGTAGTGGTGTTGTGGTCAATTTCTCTATCCTTAATTCCGCAACACTTTGATTTAACTTTATTTATAAGTTCCTGAGCA
>JAUNIJ010000085.1 GCA_030523485.1 Bacteroidales bacterium | reverse complement strand
ATCTATTATAATTTATTAACAATCATCGGGCTGTCTGCCTTACGTTTAACTTCACCCTTACCATTAAGACTTTGTCCGTTCATAAAACTTGGTATCATTTCTTTCGTAATGACCAATTCCGGATGCTCACCTTCTAACTTAAGCAGTGGAAACCAATTGTTGACATACATTTGTTGTCCAGATGTTGTCTGCGAGTTACTAACGACACAAATAATGACATAAACAGCTTCTGAGTGAGAAGTAAGATTCACCTTATGACCCATATAAACCGTATCAATCTTATGCTGTTGAAGATACTTGTTTTTTGCATTATATTCTATGACATATAACTCGTTATGTATAGGTCGACCATCCTTTGTCTCGTTTACCACTAAAGGGTTTTCCCATTCAACAGAATAGTTACGACTATTTGTTACTACCTTTTTTGCGCTACCGTTAATAGGAAGCAACGCAGACAATACGAATAATATAAGAACTAACTTTTTCACATAGAGTATTTATAAAGTGAACATTTTCAACACCACAAAGGTACAAAAATTTTCCATATATTACAATGCCACGCAAAAAAATTGTATCTTTGCAACAACAAACATGCATACACACATCCACATCCACATAATACAAGAAACAAAAAACTTACAACATTATATCCCGTTTTTGTACTAAATGCATTTACGTAAGAATACATCAAACATTTATTTTAAACACTACACTATGAAAAGATAAAAGTCAATTATTCTATTTCTGTGTATCGTCGTTGTGAACACATTACACGCGACAATTTTTTATGTATCTCCGAATGGGGATCAACAATCCCAATGGTCCTAATGGACTATATTGGCTGAATGCCTTACCAGACATTCAAAGTGTTATTTGTCCGAACAGAGTGTCTGGTAGTTTGGCTCAGGACGATGACCGCAGCTCTAAAACCTCGTTTCTTTTCACCGACATTCCCGTTGCAAGAAGTCCGTGTGGCAACGGGTGCCACCTTTTATCATTGGAGGTCCAACCAATTAAAACTTATAACAACAAACGACGATAACGATTACATCACAACATATGACAAACAAGAAGGAATGATTACTTCGGTAGAGATAATGAAAGAAGACCCGAATGCAAACACCTTTCAAAACGTGGAGTATATACCAATCGGACAATACGGACCACGTTTATCAAGTGGTTATCAACATATTTCACAAACACGTATTATGTTGAAATACTAGAAAGTACACATATCAAACCTAAAGATTAGCAAAAAAATTAAACGCCGTTTCTCTACCGAGAAACGGCGTTTAAATATTATCTAGTAGGATGTATTAGCGAGTGAGAATGCCTTCTGTGTAGAGGATTTCGTTAGTTTTACGAACAGCAGCTTCAGAAGCAGCAAGTTTAGCTTTTTCTTCTTCGTTGAGGTCAAGTTCAACAATGCGTTCGATACCATTTCTACCAAGAATTACAGGCACACCGATGGTGATGTCGTTCATGCCGTACTCACCTTCGAGATAAGCAGCGCAAGTAATCATCTTGCCTTGGTTCTTGATGATTGATTCAACAACTGAAGAAGCAGCAGCACCTGGAGCCATCCACGCTGATGTGCCGAGAAGTTTGGTGAGTGTAGCACCACCTACCATAGTGTCAGCAACAACTTTGTCGAGTTGTTCTTTTGTGAGCAATGTGCTTACAGGGATGCCTTTGTAGGTAGCCAAGCGAGCCAATGGAATCATTGTTGTGTCGCCGTGACCGCCAATTACGATACCTTCAACTTCATTGGCATTGCAACCAAGAGCTTGGCTGAGGAAATATTTGAAACGACTGCTGTCGAGAGCGCCACCCATACCAATAACACGATTCTTTGGCAAACCGAGAGTTTTGAGTGAGAGGTAAGCCATTGGGTCCATTGGGTTAGAAACAATGATGAGGATAGCGTTAGGAGAGTGAGCCAAGATGCTTTGGGCAACACTCTTAACGATGCCAGAGTTCACACCAATGAGTTCTTCACGAGTCATGCCTGGTTTACGTGGTAGACCAGAAGTGATAACAACAACATCAGAGTTTGCTGTTTTTGAATAATCGTTGGTAACACCAGTAACGACAGAATCAAAGCCCATGAGTTGAGCTGTTTGCATGATATCCATAGCTTTGCCTTCGGCCAAGCCTTCTTTGATATCAATCAAGACGATTTCGTTGGCTACTTCATTTACAGCCAACACATTTGCGCATGTAGCACCTACGTTACCAGCGCCTACAACTGTTACTTTTGACATAATGTTATTTTATTTTTGTTTGAGTTTGATTTTCAACTTATTATCATCGCACAACAATGTACGTGATTACGATTGCAAAGGTAAGCAGAGAAAAGGAATTAAAGAAAGTTTTCTTTAATTATTTCATTGTCTTTTTTAGCGTGTTACCCTTTGCGAAAGATGTTAGTTGCATTAGCTTGCGCTTTTGGTGTAATGACGATGTCGTTAAGACAAACATTGTCGGGCACAGTTACTGCAAAGCTGATTATATTAGCGATATCTTCGCCTGTAAGTGGCGTGTAGCCTGTATAAGTTTTATCGGCACGTTCTTTATCGCCTTTGAAACGAACAACGGAGAATTCTGTCTCAACGGCACCAGGGCAAATGTTAGTGACCTTAATACCATAAGAAAGCATATCGATGCGCATAGCTTTGCTTAGAGCATCAACAGCATGTTTCGTAGCACAGTATACATTACCATTAGCATAAACTTCTTTTCCGGCAGTAGAACAAAGGTTGACGATATGTCCTTTGCAACGTTCTACCATCCAAGGAGACACCGTGCGCGTAACATAGAGTAAGCCTTTAACGTTCGTATCAATCATACGTTCCCAATCATCGATATTACCTTCTTGGATGTGGTCGAGACCAACAGCCAAACCAGCATTATTTACTAAGACATCAATTTGACGCCAATCTTCTGGCACTGACGCAAAAGCTTCTTCTACATCTTGTTTATTTCTTACATCAAAACACAATGTCATAGCATCTGCTTTGTAAACAGTGTTTAATGTTGCTTTCAACTCTTCTAAACGGTCGGCTCTTCGACCAGTAATAATAAGGTTAAAACCTTTTTCCGCCAATGCAATGGCTGTGGCGCGACCAATGCCTGACGTTGCTCCTGTAACTATAGCTATCTTTCTCATTTTAAATATATTATTTTCTTTACAACGAACTATCGACACATTTCATCTCAACTAAGAGAGTCGATAGATTTCTGCGTGTAAAATTACAACTTTCTTCTATAGGTTACAAACATTAAGTAGAAGAAAAACAGCGCTATTTTCACGCCAATAACCATTGTTATGGTATGTTTTTGACGGGGATTTTACACGATTAGAAATTGATATTTTCCTACGCTTTGATGACAATTCGACTATGATTAGTAAAGTTGACACTACAATTTTTAGGCAGAAACAACCAATAAAAAAATAGTCAGCGCCAAGACAGTATTAAATTGTAAGTTTACCCTATCTACAGCACTATCAACGTAAATTTTCACTTCATAAATCAACCATTTACTTTCACATCATTATAATTAAACCATACGCTCTAAAAAAAAGCAGAAAGACTACGGATAAAAATACATTTTTTTTGTACCTTTGCGGGTCTTTATCGAAGACACAAAAGTTATGGATCATATGTTTCGTTTTATGAGTATGGGTAGCGGTAGTAGCGGTAATTGCTACTACGTTGGCACCGACGAGTACGGCTTCCTTATTGATGCCGGTGTCGGTGTGCGTACCATCAAACATACGTTGAAACTCCATAACATTCCCATGGAACACATATGGGGTGTTTTCATCACTCACGACCATACCGACCACATACGTTCTGTTGGAACATTAGGCGAAAAGTATCATATTCCCGTCTATTCTACCAAAGAGGTTCACGATGGCATCAATAAGAACTACAAGATTACAGAGAAATTGACGACAAGCAGGAAGTACATTCAAAAAGGCGAGAAGTGTGTCATCCGTGATTTTGAGTTTCAAGCATTTAGTGTCAGTCACGATGCTACCGACAGTATGGGCTTTTCGATTTGTTACAAGGGGAAACGTATGGTGATAGCCACCGACCTTGGTTTTATCAGCAAGGAGGTTGCCGATCACATTGCCAAAGCAAACTATTTAGTTATTGAGACGAATTACGATGAAAACATGCTTAAGAATGGTCCTTACCCCTACCCTCTAAAAAAACGTGTCAGCAGTCACACCGGACATTTATGCAACGATCACACCGCAAATTTTTTGGCAGACAATTGGCACGAAGGACTGACGCACGTTTTCCTTTGTCACCTCAGTAAAGACAACAACACACCACAATTGGCACAAGACACCGTGATGAACGCCTTGCATGCAAAAGGCATTGAACCGAAGCATTTGATGCCGCTTCCAAGAACAGAAGCAACAGAGATGTTTATTCTCTGATAGATACCACGAAACGATACACTCACGAGATACTATATAATATAGCATCGACATAAATAAGAGTAAACAATAATCCTCGAAATTCGACACATTCGAATTCCGAGGATTATTGTTTTACGCATTGCCGCGATGATGCAAATTACAGCACTCAATCGCAATATGCCACTTCTCGACGAAGACGATAGTTTACCCTTAATTGTTCAAACATCTCAGGTTGCCGTTTTAAAATCTCCGAATCGAGTAAGATAGGATAAAGCAACAACTGCTGTTCTGTAAATGTGATGGGATTAAGTTTCACTGGTGCTATTGGTTTTAAGGCATCAACAGTAAAACTGTCTAGCGCAGCAATTTTCAAAAACTCTGCCAAACGGCGTACGCAATGCATCGTTGCATTTGCCTTACCATCGGCAGAATAGCCTGCGATATGTGGTGTGGAAGCTAAAGCTTTTTGCAAAAGCACGCGATTGATATATGGTTCATTTTCCCAACAATCAATCACGAAATCACTCACTTTTCCAAAAGCCTCTGCTTCTAACAAAGCATTCTCGTCGATAATACCTCCACGTGCAGCATTAATGATAAGCGGCTGACGTTTCAACCTTGAGAAAAAAACCTCATCAGCCATATGATAGGTTGGGAAAGCATCGGTGCGTGTCAATGGTGTGTGAAAGGTGATAATGTCGGCCTCTTCAGCTATTGTTTGCAACGAGACAGAAGAGAATGACGTTTCTTGCATCGCACGTGGTGGGTCATTTAGTAACACGCTCATACCTAAACGTTGAGCCATTGTAGCGATACGTTTTCCAACATGTCCGACACCAACAACACCAATCGTCAACGTCTGACATGAGAGTTGACGACATTGCGCATACAATGCGATGGCTGACATGACATATTGCTCAACAGCACCTGCATTACATCCTGTAGCGTTGCACCACGTGATTTGATTTTGTTGACAGTACTGTGTGTCGATATGATCGAAGCCAATAGTAGCCGTTGCGATGAACCTCACGTCAGAATCAAACAGCAACCGCTCATTACAATGGGTGCGTGTGCGAACGACTAATGCCGTAGCATGTTTCACCTCCTGATTTGTAATGGCGGCTGCAGGTAGATAATGAACATTGGCCCATGGTTCGAAGACGCCTTTAATAAATGGTATGGCGTCATCAATCACAATGAGCGGTTTCATTTTCTTTGCTTATTATTTCAATCCAAGTTTTTTAGCGATAGCTTCTGGGATAGCATCTTTATGTACAACAAAGTTCATTGTTTTGTAACGAACGAATGCTTTAGAAGCATACCAGATACCTTTGTATTTTCCAGCCAAGCCCCATGAGTTCTTAACCATATAGTATTCTGTACCTTCTTGGTCTTTTGCAATGCCAAAGATTTGCATTCCATGGTCGTCGCCAGTTTCCCAGTTATCGTAAGCTTCTTGACGTTGTTCTTGTGTGCACCAGAATTGTGGCATTGGTTTTTCTGTAATGTTACGTTTCTCTGGTGAGAGTTTCAACCAGTGTGCCATATCTGAGCCAGCCATTTCGGCAGCTTTAGCAATGTCAGGCATTACAGCAAGGCCATCGCGCGTGAAACCTTCTTCGCTAACATCGGCACCCCATGCAATGGTGTAGCCATTGTTGATAGCATAATCCATGATTTCCAACATTTCGTCGATAGGCACATTGTACGACATACTGTGACGCCAGTTGTCTTGCACTTCGATAGGGAATGCAGTGTAGAATGGGTGGTGTGTGAACGAGGTGATAGACACGTAATCAGAGGCATTCAAGCCTGTTTCTTTATAGAATGATTGAGGGGTATAGGTTTTTCCGTTATAAGTAAACTTCTCTGGACGAGGACCAAGATAAGCATCGTAAACACCGATAAGAGCATTACGCCACAATGGTTTATGATCAGGTGTTGACTGAAGTTTTTTCATTTTGCCTTTAGCCAAAGCAGCTACGATAGGATCAGTAATAGCAGACAACTCATAGTGGTTGCTTAAAGTGTCGCCATACATAACACCAGGACGCATTTCTGCTTCTGGCACCATACCAAAAGCTTCCATGCCATAGATAACATCGTAGAAAGAACCGCCTTGTGCAAACGACACATCGCCATGAGTACGAATGGCTGCTGTAGCACGGTCGAGATAGGTGTTATATACGATATACATTTCTGAGAAATCGTAGGTTCCTTTTCCCATACGTAGCAATTCTGACTCAAGGAATGCCATGGCAGAATAACACCAGCAAGTACCGGCACGATTTTGGTTTTTAATAGATGTGATTGGATTTTCTTTCACTGTTGTAAAAGTAAATCCTTCTGTTTTTTTGGTCTCTTTTTTTGCTGCCCAACCGAAGTTGCAGAAGAGCAACACTGCAAGACACATTGTGATTACTTTCTTCATTGTGTAATATTTTTTAGTTTTTATATTTCCTAAATGTACTTATCGTAGGTCAGTTACAGTCACTTTCGGGTGACTTTCTTTTGAGAATGTGAATAATTCCAGTGTAGGATTAGGAATCATTGTCAAGGCATCGAACAACAAAGTAATTCTATCACCGTTGCGTTGTGACATCTTGATACTACGAAGCATATAATTTTTCTTATTCACCACCAATTGGATACGAAAATAGTCCAAGGAGTGGTTGGTGGGATAAACGCTGACATAATAGTAATTATCGTCAGATGGAACCGGATCAAAGTCGACGCGATGACTTTTTCCATAACCTCTCATCATCATCATCGGACTGTCGTTACCTAATTCTTCAGCGGTTGGTTCGGTAATCGACACTTCATTAAGGTCGCGAATATAGGTCCATTCTGTTTTACCATCGTAGAACATTTCTACATCTGCTAAATGGTAATAGAATTTTTCTTTCCAGAGTTTCACCTCACCTTTCACTGTTTGTTTTGTTTTTTCGTCAGGACCGACGAAAGTGATTGTATACTTTCCTTCATAAGCATTTTGCGAAATAGCAGCAATGGCTTTATCTACCACCGCCTTAGCTTGAGGATTGGTTGTATTCATTGTCTGCGCCATTATAAAAGCACTGACCATCAATAGCATGAGAGATAATAAAACGGCCTTTTTCATCATTTCTTTGTTTGTAGTTTTTACTCTATATATTGACTACATGATATTTACGTTGGTTTAATATTAGAGAGTATTTGTTCTAACTCATAATTAGTGGTA
>JAUNIJ010000084.1 GCA_030523485.1 Bacteroidales bacterium | reverse complement strand
AAATGTTATGGGAGTAAGTTTTTTCTGATCTCCCCACACAAAATTCGTTTTCATACGAGAATTTTACTCACCCTCAACAATAGAACGTAAAACCGTCGGTTGACCGGAAAAAAATCAATATAAATGTTGTATCTTTGCAGTCGGAAAAAATAGTAACAATGATTACAAGAGCTCTCTCACGTGCAAAAACCCTTCAGGTGTTGTATGCCAACATTAACTGTGGCAACACCTCCATCACCAAAATGGAGCACGACTTGACCGACAGTTTGGACAAAACATACGAACTGTACCATTATCTCCTTCTTTTCCCTGTAGAATTTACTGGCTATCTGGCTCGCCGTCTCGAAGAAGCGCGTACCATGAAATTGGCGCCAACAGCCGAAGACCTCAACCCCAATCTTCGTTTCGTACAAAATAGACTAGCTTCGTTGCTTGCCGACAACACGCAGTTGTTAGATTTTGTCGATGCGCATGGTCTTACGTGGCATGAGGCTCCCGAGTTGTTTGCGAAAGTCTATCGTCAGCTTACCGAGCAACCTTTCTTTCAAAACTATATGACAGCAGAAGAGACAACATTTGCTGCCGATGTCGACGTATGGCGTAAAATATTCAAACACGTGTTACAGCCTAACGAACTCTTTCGTGAAACCGCCGAAGAACTGAGTGCTTACCTCTGCGACGACCTCGATGTTGTTATTAGCTTTGTTGATCGCACATTACGTTCTTTCAAAGCATCTGATACAGCAGAACGCCCGTTGTTGCCACTCTTTACCGATGATGACGACAAAATATTTCCACATAAATTGTTGCAACTTACAGTCATGCAATATGAGGCAAGTTGTAACGAACTGAATGGTTATATCGAAAATTGGGACGTTAACCGTCTAGCCTTTATGGACACACTCATCATTGCCATGGCGATGGCTGAATTGTCTGACTTCCCCTCGATTCCTGTCAACGTTACACTTAACGAATACATTGAATTGGCAAAATCGTACAGCACCAACAAAAGCGGTAACTTTGTCAATGGTGTTCTCGACAAAATAGTAACAAACCGTCGTAACAGCGGCTTGTTGGTTAAAGTGGCAGAACGTCCTGCTAACCCATTTAAAAAAGCATAATAAACAACGTAACTAACTATTACTACTATGACATTTAATATCTTACTTCAAGCAACCAACGCCAGTGGTGCAGGTTGGCAAGGCATCTTAATGATGGTGCTAATCTTTGTCGTTTTCTATTTCTTTATGATTCGTCCTCAAACCAAGCGTCAAAAAGAGGTTCAAAAATTCCAAAATGCGCTGGAAAAAGGTGCAAAAGTGGTCACACAAGGTGGTGTCTACGGCAAGGTGAAGGAAGTAAAAGATAACATTGTTGTGCTTGAAATAGCTAAGGATGTATGCATCCAAGTGAATAAAGGCATGGTTTTTGCTGCTGAGGAACCTGCTAAGCAAGCCGACAGTAAAGACGAAAAGAAAGACTAAGTCGATACAGACAACAGTGAAAATGGAGATGCTGCATAGCGGTGTCTCCTATACTATGTTATAATGAATAACGTCTGGAAAAATATTGTTAACGCCATCAAAAAGGTTGTCGGTAAACTTTTTACAAGGACTACGGCAACTTTTTTGCTCTTTTTGGTGCTGGCTTTTGCGCTGTGGCTTCTGCAGAAAGAGAGTACAGGCGAATTTAATGTGGGCATTCCCGTGGCTTATGTCAACAAACCTGGTGACATACGCATCGACTCAGAGTTGCCTAACTCGGTGTCGTTTTCGTTGAAAGTAGAGCAAGGCAACGCCCTCTCGCTGTTCCGCCGTCGTTCGCACGACACTATTTACATCGATCTTGACCACTACAAATTCAATAGCAAGGGTGTCATAAAATACCCTTCCGACTCGCTCATAGCAGCTGCTAGCGAACTTTATCAAGGCTTCTCTGTGCGCCATTGTACACCGTCGTTTATCGACATACACTATAGTCGCATGCGACAGAAAGTGCTGAAAGTGGTGTTCTCCGATGTCGATAGTATACAGTTGGCGCCATTATGTACCATGAGCGGACCAATCACGGTATACCCTTCAGAAATTACCGTCTACGGAACAAACATCGACACAATGACAGTTGTGCGGTTGAAACATATAAAACAAAAAACGTATGACTCGTCGGTTACTGAGCGCATACCAATTGTTCGTAGTAACAACGGTGTAGCCTATTCCGACACTGTGGTGCGTGTGAAAATCCCTGTTGAGCGAGCTATAGAACATCGTGTTGTTGTGCCTATTGAAGTCGAGAATCAACCGGTTGATACGATACTGCATATTTTTCCGTCGGAAATCGAACTCACCTATTACATGCCGCTTGGTAGTAATGAGCCATACAATGCATCGGCTTTTAAAGTAAGCATCGACTACAAACGCATCAATATGGCAACAAAATCGTGTCAGGTAGAGGTGACATCGCAACCCGACGACGTTAGCAACATTGTGCTCGATAAGTCCGAAGTATCTGTGCTATTGGAAAAACTAGACACTCGCAACTAACAATCGTATAGAAAAACTATGCACCATAAGACTCTCGTAGGCATCACGGGCGGCATTGGTAGTGGCAAAAGTGTGGTGTCGAAAATCATACGCACCATTGGCTTGCCTGTTTACGACTCCGACCTCGGAGCACGTCGTTTAATGGAACACGACGAAGATGTAAAGCAACAAATCATAAAGACTTTTGGCAACGACCTCTATGCTACAGGCTCGCTGAATCGTCCTTTGTTGGCATCAATCGTCTTTGGACATAACGACCGTATCGAGACGGTGAATGCCATAGTGCATCCTGCTGTGAAACGCGACTTTTTGCAGTGGGCAAAGCAACAACCTTCCTCCGTTGTTTTCATCGAGTCTGCCATACTCTTTGAGAGTCATTTCAACAATTTTATGAATCACATGGTGGTTGTTACGGCTCCCTATGAATTGCGTCTGCAACGTGCAATGAATCGTGACCATGCCACTCGTCGGCAGGTCGAAGCTCGTATCGAAGCGCAAATGGCACAACAAACACTGGAGCAGCGATGTAACACGGTGTTGGTGAACGATAATGCTGTACCGCTTCTGCCACAGGTAGAACGAATGCTAAAGCAACTGAAAGCATAACACCCCAAAAAAACTTTGACAACATCATGAAACGTTTCTTTCGCTTTCTCGGAAAATGCCTCTTAGCTTATCTTTTGCTAACACTCTTATTGGTGTTTGCGTGGAAATTCACCCCTGTACCTTTCACACCCTATATGGTGCGAGTGAAACTGCAAGAGCCATCGCTGAGCATACAACATCATTGGGTGTCGATGGACGAAATATCTCCAGAGTTGGTCTATGCTGTTATTTCCTCGGAGGATAATCTCTATATGAAGCACTCTGGATTTCAGTGGAATGTTATCGCTGAACAGTTGAAAAAACGTGCTGATGGTAAGCCTCTTCGTGGAGGTAGCACCATATCGCAACAAACAGCAAAAAACTGTTTCACTTTTGCCTATCGTACTTGGTTAAGAAAAGGCGTTGAGACCTATTTCACCTTTCTTATTGAGAAAATTTGGGGTAAGGAACGTATCCTGGAAGTTTATCTCAACAGCATAGAAATGGGCGATGGCATCTTTGGATGCGAGGCGGCAGCACAAACTTATTTCCATAAGTCGGCTGCGAAACTAACTAAAAAAGAGGCAGCGCTCATTGCGGCTTGTCTACCAAACCCTCGTAAATACAGCGTGACAAATCCAGGACCCTATATGCGTAAACGGCAACAACAAATCGTTAACCTAATGCCTAAGATGGCACGCGTGGAATTTCTGGAAGAACGTAAACATCAAAAAAAGACGAACAAAGACAAATGATAACTTTTCAAGATTGGGGGGAAATTCCCTACGACATAGCGTGGAAACGTCAAGAGACATTGATGCACACACAAGTAGAACGTAAACTTCGTGGCGAACCAACAGAAAACACACTTGTGTTCTGCTCGCATCCACACGTATATACCCTTGGTAAAAGTGGCAAGGAGGGTAACATGCTCTACAACGATGGCACCATACCATTTATAAAAACAAATCGTGGTGGCGACATTACCTATCACGGACCGGGACAAATTACGGGCTATCCGATTTTCGACATCGAAACTTTTCACCTTGGACTAAAGAACTATATCTATAATGTAGAGGAAGCCATCATTCGTACCATTGCCCTCTATGGCATCGTTGGCGAACGACTCGAAGGGGCTACGGGTGTTTGGATTGAACCACACACACCTCATGCACGAAAAATTTGTGCCATAGGTGTACATGCTAGCCACTTTGTTACAATGCATGGCTTTGCACTCAATGTTAACACCGACCTCAGTTATTTTCAACGTATCAACCCTTGCGGATTCACCGATAAAGGTGTGACTTCTATTGCAAAGGAAGTTGGACATGAAGTTGATTATGAGTTAGTGAAACAACAACTTTATCAGCAATTACTCGACGTGTTTAAATGATTGGTAGAGAAACGATGAAAACGAATTTTCTAAACTTTCTTTTCGTTGCGTCGTTGCTCATGGTAGCATCGATAGCATCGGCACAAACCACTAAGACAGATGTCGACAAACCACTGCAACATGCTGCTGTCGTGTCGCCTAATCTTCCTCCATATGTTGTCTTTTGCGGCGACACCATACGCTTTGACCGTTATGACCTTCGCGAGCGACTTGATCGTGAACTCACCTCGTTTTGTTATACGCATGCCACTTCATTAATGATTTTTAAACGTGCCAACCGCATCTTCCCAGAAGTAGAACCAATACTGAAAGAGAATGGGGTGCCCGACGATTTTAAATATCTGATGGTAATCGAGAGTAATCTCATTGCAACGTCGCGTTCTGGTGTTGGCGCTGCTGGCTATTGGCAGTTTATGGAAGCCACGGCTAAGGAATATGGTTTGGTGGTGAACTCCACTGTTGATGAGCGCTACAACACCGCAAAAGCAACGGCCGCAGCGTGCAAATATCTGAAAGATGCGAAGAAAGTATGTGGAAAATGGATCTCGGCTGCTGCATCATATAATGCAGGACAACAACGCATCAGTGCGTCGCTAAAAAATCAGGGCGAAACGTCAGCAACCGACCTCTGGCTTAATACCGAGACGTCGCGTTACATCTTCCGCATTCTTGCTATCAAAATTATTATGGAAAATCCACGTGCCTATGGTTTTCATCTCAAAAAAGAACAACTCTATCAGCCGTTTGAATATGAAACCTACACCGTCAACTCCTCCATTTCCGACCTTGTAGCATGGGCGAAAGAACACAACACCTCTTATTTTGTTCTCAAGGATAATAATTTGTGGTTGCGTTCCACTAAACTCGACAACAGCAGCGGACGCTCCTATGTTATTCGTATTCCTACGAAAGCATCGCAATACTATAAACCAGCCAAGGTGAAGGTACATAGCCAAAAATGGATTGGGCATTGACGTCTGTAGTCGTGCGATAAAGATAGAGAGAAAAAAGTCCGTTTTCGTTGCTGAAAATGGATTTTTTTTGTTGCTACTATAGGTGTCGCAAAGTGCATTTATGGTATTTTTTGTGCTCAAAAAATACGACGAACTGTCAATAATGATTATTTTTTGTAAAGTGTTTTTGGCTTCTTAATCGCCAATATAATTGTTTCATTACGTGTTGTTTGCGTTTCTCAAGGAGTTGTCTAAGGATGCTGTTGCTTGTTTTGAATTGAGATTTTAATATGTAAACGTTGTAAACTGTGAATAAAATTACTTATCTTTGCGGAAACTTGAGTAAGATTTTTTTTTTTAGTTTATCGAGTATATTTTAGAAATGCTATGGTAAAGGCGATTCATATTAATTGCACGGCACCATTTAAATCGCGTTGCCCAGGTTGTGAGTATCATATTACTGACCTGGACCTTCTCGTTACTATATTATCAGCGCTTATGTGGCGAAAACACAATGGGAAGGTGAAACTGTACACTGACCATATGGCATATGATTATTATGCTAATTATGGTGTTCTCGATATATGGAATGAAATTGACCTTGATACTATCGAGACAATGCCTTCCGACCTTCCTAATGACATTTTTTGGGCAGCAGGCAAATTGTTTGCTTTGCAACACGAGTCTGCCCCTGTTATGATGATGGATACCGACCTTATTGTGTGGAATCCAATAGAACATCTTGTAAAAGGTAAACCTTTTGTCGGTTTTCATCGCGAAGACCTTATAGAATGTTATCCTGAAAAACAGTTCCTAAAATTGCCTCCTTATTATGTTTTCAATCCGAAATGGGACTGGACGGTTCGTCCCGTGAACACCGCATTAGCATGGTTTGGTGACGAAGAATTTAAAAACTACTATACCTCATGTGCCATTCACTTTATGCGTGGTAATGTAGAACATCCTGTGGAGATGGTATCGCAGATGGTTACTGCAGAACAACGCATCGTTGCCATGTGTGCTAAAGAGCAGAACGTGCCAATTGACACGTTTCTTGATTGTCCTTATTGCGTTGATAATGCCGATTATACGCATCTATGGGGAATAAAAATGATGGCTGGTCACATCAAGTTTAACTCGTTGTTGTGTATGTCGTTACTGTCTCGCTTAAAAGATGAGCACCCGGAATACTATCAACGTCTTAGTTTAATGGAGCGTTTCCAAGGGTATATTGAGATGATGAAGTAAAATATAAATAAATCAATACTAAACAATAAACAAGATTACTATGGCAGTACTATTTACTTTCCTTAATCAACAACAAAGTAAGGTGAAGATTGAAGGTTGGTACACCTTGTGTGATGCAGATGGTAAAGAATTGTCAACAAGGTACAATCTTTGTATCGACAATGCCAAAACACCCACAGCAGTGTCTGGACAACAATTGGCTACTTTGGAACCTTTGAGTCTAAAAAGTTGGGTTATCCCGATTAGTTCGGATAAGCTATATCGTGTTGATTATACGGCTTATTATTCCGATAAAGGGAGAGAGATTCCTAAAAGTGGTCTGTTGGAGTTCAAAGGAAAACTTTGTAGTAACATCTACTCCACGATTGACACCTATAACGAGTTGACAGATACGTATATTAAAGGGTCTTATGGTGCATTCGATTACGATAGAGCCAATAAACTTGACTTTGGCTTTTCTGGAATGGTTAGTTATTCGGGGCAAATTCTTGTGCGTGGTTCATATACTATCCAAAAAATAGATAGTGGCAAAACATCTGGTACTTATGATTTGTGGACAGGACAACCTGTTGGAAGTTTTGACCGTAAAGCCAAGCAGGTGGAGATGAAGATTGAGAACGGACGTGTTACATTGCCCTTGTTCTGTCCTTATGGCACTAAAATCGTGAGTATGAGTCTTGAGGTTTCTACCGCTTATAAATCGTTCTCAAGTCAAACTTCTTCTAGTGCTAATTTCGTTCATACTTCTAAAAATATAAATTCCTCTTCAGTAACATCATCTATTGTTTCTTCTCAAAGTAATAGCAGTCAAACTACTGTAGGATGCAGTCAATCTGTTGTAGAAATTAGCATGGATGATGCTGTTGCTACAATGTCTCAAGTGATTAGTAGAAATAAAGTGCCTCTAGAATCAACTTCTGATGCGGTTAATTTTACGTGGAAATCTACTGATGCTATTCAAAGTTTAGAGAATGTAGACCTCAAACTTACGTTTAATATGTCTAATGGAATGTTTGAATGGGTAACTATGGAAAAGGTGCAACCAACTATCGAAATCAAGCCGAAAGAAGAGCCAAAGAGTAAAGATTCAAATCCTAAAGTCAATGATGGTGCAGACAATAACCAACCTTCAACAACCTTTAAAAACATCAAAGGCTTGTTGATGAGTCATCAAAATTTGTTGGCACAGTGTCAAATTGTTGATATTCCTTCATTGCTATTGCGTTGTTTTACAAAAGAAAAACGTGCTGAAGTAG
>JAUNIJ010000083.1 GCA_030523485.1 Bacteroidales bacterium | reverse complement strand
AGCCGACAGTGGTAGTGACAAGCACGTTAGCATAACGGCTGCCATAACCAGTCTTAGTAGTTTTTTACCCATAGTTTATAAGTTTAGTATTTTTATTTTTTCTTCGGATAATCCCAAAGATCATAATGCGGCAAAGGTACATCATTAAAATTATATACGTATAGAAAACTCCAATTTTTTATCGAAAAACAATATATAACTCGGTGGTGATAGTTGTATACATGCACTCAGAAACAACAATGAAATAGGCTACACAACTTTCTTTCTTAACATTATTCATCTCGTTACACCCCTAATAAGCCATCTTTTGGAGTATATCACACTCTCATACTAATATTGAATCGAGAGAACATAATATTAAGAAGAAAATCTCTTTTATTTTTGCGAGCAGAAAAAATATAAAGTTGTAACTTTGAGGCGTAAAAAGAAAAAAAGGTAATCGCACCACCACCTCTCAAAATAGACATCAAAGAGACACCACCATGTCAGTGCAAATCATTGTTCATCGCGGCGCTTATCAAATAGGCGGATGCATCACAGAAATACGCACCGAGCGTAGCAAAGTGATTGTTGACTTAGGGCAGAATTTCCCATACCATGGTATTCCACCGGAAGAAGTCGACAAGACACGTGTGAACGATTTGTTTAACACTGAACCACGACGTTATATGGCTGTTGTCGTCACACATGCGCACCTCGACCACACCGGTCTACTCCCCTACGTGCCCGACGGAATTCCTATTTACATGAGTAAAGGTACGAAACGCGGACTTCCTCCCTGGCTAAAAATAACTGGTTTACATCTGTGGACTAATCCTTCACAAGAGATGCTGGGCCGCACATTTTGGATAGGTGACATCGGCATCACCCCTATCCTGACATCACACTCGGTGTTCGATTCCGCCATGTTGCTTATCACAGCAGGTGATAAACGCATCTTACACACTGGCGACTATCGGCTGCATGGACTACTACAAAACCATCTCTGCTCGTTTCTTTATAAACAAGTGCTTCCTATCGATGTGCTACTCACAGAAGGCACTATGTTAGGATCTACTGAACGCGAACCCTATGAAGCCGACCTCGTGCCACTTATGGCTGACTATTTCCGTAAGCATCGGTCTGTTTTTGTGCTCTGCAGTGCTGCCGATGCCGAACGTTTAGCCACCATCAATCAGGCTGCACACATGGTAGGAAAACGAATGTTGGTGTCGAGCGAACGACTGGCTAAGACTTTGCGCTACTATCGACGAGTTGTCAGCGGAAGGGCAGAGAGTGAAATCCTAAACTACGACTTTATCTATAAAGAAGGTTGCATGCCACGACAAAAACGCGACAACTTCGTCTATCCCGTGCTACCCGAACAATACACTGCCGTACGCGATTTCCTTGCCAACACCGATAAGAGCAACTTCGGATTTATCTTTGCCAGTTGGCCACAGAATTATCTCAACGAACTCAACAGAAAACTCATGCCACAATTTGCTGCCATGCGCGAACTGTTCGATAACGCTGTCGACATTCACACCACTGGACACGCTCTTCCAGAGCATGTGGCACAACTTATCGAAGCGGTGCAACCACGCGATGCCATCGTTTGTCTACACTCCGACACACCTCAAGAGATTCTCAACCTCGAATTGCCAGAACATCTTGCCATGCGCATCGTACCATTCAGCAAGTTTGTCGACTGGATTACCATAGAAGAAGATAACAACATTTTGTAAATAATTAATTCACAATAAAATAATACATCTAATGAAAAAAACAATGCTTCGTCATGCGCTGTTCATGACCATCTGTTGCCTAATAATTGGCTTTACGGCTTGTGGCAACAAAACAAAAAATCACGTCCTAAGCGAACCTTTCAAAAACCACCTGGAAGAGGTGATGAAGGAAGCTAACGAAGTTAACGAAGTTGACTTAAACGGTGTAAAATCTAAGACAACTTATCGTGTTGATGCCGACACCATTATTATAACCATAGAGTATGATGAGCCAAACGCAGACATTAATGATTATAAAAATCTCTATGATGTTGACATCTTCAAAGAAAACGCTATCCTTTTGATGGATGCCTACGATTTACTTCTTTATGCCATGGAAGATAGTGTGAGCGTGGGTATAGAATGCGCGCTAAAAGATCAAGGTGTGTACATTCGTTATGTAATGCCTTTTCCTGAAATTGCTGAGTACGTCGAAAACTATTTGCAAAGTATGATGGAAAATACTGAGACACTAGAACATCCGTTTGACGAATCCGATTTCGTTGATCTTGACTGGAAAGCATCGTTGAAGGTTATCGACGACACTATTTTTGGCCCATTACCTTATGTTGTCGACGAAACACAAACGCTGACACGTCTCGAAACAAATGGCAACGAACATCTGCTATATTTCGAAGTAACTGGTGCCGATAAGATATCTCAAGAAACCATCGACGAATATATCATTCCTGCCTACAAACGTCAACTATCAGCACAATATAGTGTGATTGCCGACAAATTGTGTGCTGCTAAAGTTGTGATACATGCTGTGGTACATTCGACAGAATTGGACGAAGATCTTTTCAACTTCACTGTCACAGCCGACGAGTTATTCCATTAATTCGTTCCTCACGCCATGAAACCTGTCACAATAACCATCACAGCACAGTTGCTCGATTACAACGAACTAACAGCACAACAACGACAGTTGGTTGACGCTGCAAAGCGTTCGTCGGAGAAAGCCTATGCCCCCTACTCACGCTTCAATGTTGGTGCGGCTGTGTTGTTAGACAATGGTGAAATGGTGGTTGGCAACAACCAAGAAAATGCAGCTTCGCCATCGAGTCTATGTGCCGAACGTGTCACCATGTACAGTGCCAACGCACTATGGCCTAATGTTGCGCCATCTGCCATTGCCATTGCGGCATTCAACGATGCAGGTTTTTTAGCACAACCTATCTCACCATGTGGCGCATGTCGACAAGTATTGGCAGAGACGGAGCAACGTTATGGTAAGCCTATCGAGGTTTTGCTCTATGGCACCGAAGGCATACTAGTGTTCCATTGTGTCGACGATTTATTGCCATTCTCATTCTCACGTCTGCAACTCGATTATGGCAAATAGAGAATAACGCACACTCAACATAAAAAAACAACAAGCCCACGAGTATTTACGCATACTCGTGGGCTTGTTGTATAGGTCAATGTATAACAGTGTTGGCGTTACTCTTCGTCGTATTTTGGACGGATAATCTCAGAATAGACCAACAACTTTTGCGCTTCGGTGAGTCCATCAACGCCTTGCCATTTCGACGATTCTGTTGTTGTCTGTTCTACCACATGATGATGCGTTTCCACCGAACGCTGTCCCTCTTCAAATCTAGTTTCAGCAAACTGCGAGGGCTTTGGTGCTGTCGCCGGCTTAGCGTTTAATGTTGGGTTCATCAACTCACGGAACATCTTTTCCAATTTTGTCACCTTGGATTTCTTCGGCTGCTCTGTTTGGCGCGCCTGTTGTTGACGTGCTGTAGCCTCTCGCTCCTCCTCTTCAAATATGTTACGCACTTCTGGTGCCTCTTGTGCTGTTCGAGAGTTTGCTTGTCGGGTCTGATTTGCCCTCTCGCCTCGTGGCATTTGCTGAGTACGTTGCGACTTTTTCTTATTGCTTTGTTTGATGATCGACGACACAAAAGCCACCGCAATCACCACAATGTAAATAATAACATCAATATCCATTTTGTTTTTATTTTAGTGAGTTTTTTCGTTGTTTTCTCTGTTGTACTTATTGTTGTTTTTATGATGCTTATTGTACCCATCCTGCACGGTCGAGATTGCGATAACCGACTGCTTCCGATACATGTTCTGCTGTTATTTGTTCGCTTCCATCGAGGTCGGCTATCGTACGTGCCACTTTTAGTATACGGTCGTAGGCTCGTGCTGAGAGGTTGAAACGAAGCATGGCATTTTGTAGCAATGCAAGTCCCTCGGCATTGGGGCGTGCGTAGGTACGAAGTTGACGTGGCGTCATTTGTGCATTGCAGTACACGCCTTTCACATCTTTGAAGCGTTGTTCCTGAATTGCACGTGCTTTAACCACACGTTCACGTATAGCAGCACTTGGTTCAGCGGTTTGTTGATTAGCAAGTTGCTCAAATGGCACCGGAACAATTTCTATCTGTATGTCGATGCGATCGAGCAACGGACCAGAAATCTTATTAAGATAACGACGAATGGCTGATGAGGAACAAGTGCAAGCACGTGTTGGATGTGTATAGTAGCCGCATGGACATGGATTCATCGATGCTACAAGCATGAAACTCGAGGGGTATTCGATGGTGTTTTTGGCGCGTGCTATCGATATCTTGCGGTCTTCCAATGGTTGGCGCAAAACTTCGAGCGCTGCACGTTTAAACTCTGGCAACTCATCGAGAAAGAGCACACCATTGTGAGCCAGCGAAATTTCACCTGGTTGCGGATTAGTACCACCGCCCACGAGGGCAACGTCCGACACTGTATGGTGTGGACTGCGGAAAGGGCGTTGTGTAATGAGCGATGTGCCACGCTCCACTTTACCTGCTACGGAGTGTATCTTGGTAGTTTCTAATGCTTCTGGTAGTGTGAGCGGTGGAAGGATCGTTGGCATACGTTTTGCCATCATCGATTTTCCAGCACCTGGAGGACCTATCATAATAATATTGTGTCCACCTGCTGCGGCAACTTCCATGGCACGTTTCACACTGTCTTGTCCCTTTACATCGGCAAAGTCGATGCCCATTTGCAACATCTGCGTGTCGAGTTCTTCGAACGGATTCACCGTCGTTTTTTCCAACTCTCCCTTGCCATTAAGGAAATCGACCACCTCCACCAACGTGTTAGCTCCAAGCACCTCGAGGTCGTCAACTACGGCAGCCTCGCGACAGTTACCCGTTGGTAGTATCACCCCTTTAAAACCTAACTCTTTTGCCATGATGGCAATAGGTAACACACCTTTCACTGTTTGAAGTGTGCCATCGAGCGAGAGCTCGCCCATCATCACATATTTGTCAAGAAGTTCGACACTAACACTTTCGTTGGCAGCAAGCATACTGATGGCAAGTGGGAGGTCGTAGGCAGCACCTTCTTTCTTTATGTCAGCAGGTGCCATGTTCACTACTACTTGTTTTTTGGGGATGGGTATGTTGTTGTGTTGTAACGCCGAGAAGATTCGTTCGTGACTCTCCTTTACAGCTTCGTCGGGCAAACCGATAAGGTAGAAGCGTACACCCATAGTTACGGTGGCTTCTATCGTGATGAGCCGTGCACCGACTCCTTCTACTGCGGCAGCATATGTTTTTACAAGCATATTGTTGTTCTAATTAAAAGCGACTCCACCTCGAGTGGTTGAATCCGTTGATGCAGTTGCAGTGTCGGTGTACACGTCCACCACCACTTGAAGTGCCTAGTTCGAAGAGGAATTTGGCAGAGAGTCCGACCGCAAGCGGAGCAACATGTTTTGAGTTCATTGCAGCTGTCTGCAACTGCGAGTTGAATGTGATGTCAAGTGGGTTCTCATGTCGTACGATGAGTGCCCTATCGGTTGATTCTTTGTTGATGTTAAGCACACCGTAGGATACATAAACGCCGAGATGTAGTTGGGTGCTTTTCCATCGGCTAGGTGTACAGTCGAAATAGGCTTGTAGCACTGCATCAATGTTCAACGATGTTGTCAAAGAACCTTTACTTTTTAGTGCATAGTTACTCACATAGTAGTGGTTTTCCATGTCGTGAAACTCTTCCGAAAACCATTGGTAGTCGCCAGTGGTGGTGATGCGTGCTTTGGAAGAGAAGTTGGTTAAGAGTGGGAAGGATGCCTTACCGCCTACTAAGATAGTAAAACGATTGAAACGGGCGCCAAAAAGCGCTGTCGCTCCAACGAGTAACACCGATTGTGTTTCGCGAAAACGACTGTAAGCGGTGTTGAACATCACGGTGTCGTACCATGGTGTGCCATCTTCTAACCCATCGGTATCAATCATCAGTCGACTGTCGGTGAAATCGTTGTGTCGCGAAGTATTGTTAACGGCATCAAACGTAGCACCAAGCGAGAACACGAAGCCACCATTTGTTTGCAATTCGTAACCCACACCAGCAACACCACCGACATTGCCCACAGAGTGATAGTCGGCAGTGCGATAAGGAAGAGCGGTATAACCAAACCCTGCATTAGCATAGAGATAGTGTGTGGTTTGAGCACACGCTACTATTGCAACCACCCATAGCAGTATGATTGTTGTGCAAACGTAGATTATTTGACGCCTTATCAGATGCATTTAGTGTCTAAGCACGTTGTCTCTTTGCGTTTGCAAAAATACCGCTAAAAACTTGAGTTGCAAAATAAATTCAAAGATTTATTTTGTCTTAGTTCGATGTTTTTTGACTTGTCATCGATTCTACTATTCTTATTTTCTAAGAAGACTGATTCGAGGAAATGAGTAGTTAACATTCCAAATGTGTGCACCTTCATCAGATATATTCCCGAACCAATACTGTTTTGTGTTGCCGTAATTTACCCACTCAACCTCGTTTTATTTGATTAATTCGGGTAATTCATAATACATCTCTGCAACGACTTCTTCTCCAGAAAAGTCCCACTCAATAACACAACAGCTTCATAACTCCCCACAACAATGTGTTCTTTGTATGAATGAAATGAATTCGATACAAATTACGACCACGTCCTTTGCGTTGTCTCCTACAACAAGTTATTACGCTTTACTTTCTCAGCAAATTTATTCGTGGACGTGTGTAACACATCTTCCAAAAGGATTGCTTAAAATCGAGATCATTCTCAAACCAGTATCGTTTACCGTCCTCTATGGTATAGGTATATTCCGAATCTGCTATGATATCTTTTAGTTCGTACATCATCTCAGCCTCTACTGGGTCGGTAGACAAATCCCACACTAACGCAGCAAACATTGCTTCATAAGATTCTGTTGAGAGTTGAATGAGGGAATAAATCTTATCACCGACGACTTCCATATCAATAACAAACACATTCTGATATACAGTCATAACACCATTGGGACCAGCAGGGAAATATGTAGACCTATCGATATTTGTATAACGCGCAATTAATTCTCCATTTTTCCAAATTACAGGGTCTTTTCCTATGTTACCGCCAATATAAACATCACCATCTATCTCTCTCGCACATCTTGCACGCGACGAGGGGCAGTCCAACACTTCCATGTATCCATCTGTCCAAATTCGAGCACTATCACTGACATAACCATAAAAACATTCTTTATTATCTACCACACGAGCATCATACACTGCACCTGCACGAGGTTGCGCCGATAAGTCAATAATGCTTTCACCAGTAGTTATAAAAAAAGGAAGTCCGTCGTCTATTCCAACAAAATAAAATTGATCACCAGCCTTAGTCACGTTCCTAATATTTATGTGCCATTTTCTCATCTCAAATAACTTAGTAGGCGTTGCTCCATTACACGAAACAAAGTAAGAGAATTTATTCGTTGACTGATTCACCACATTAGTTCCTTGACTACCATATAAACTTTCTATTATAAAATAGAACGTACCATTTTCTTCTATAATAAACCTTCCACATGCAGACACATCCATTTGAATTTCTTTTTTTACACCATCGATTTCCCAATAAGGAGATGCAATAGAATCTCCATTATTCACGTAATAATGCGTTCCTAAGATTATTTCATGATCATTCGTACGATAATAATCATTCACCTTATAAGCATTTAAATAAATCATACCATCTTCAGTCCATTCATAATCCACATCGCCAGCCACTCTTCTTATCTCATCATTCACAATAACAAAGTATTCGTAACATTGATCATAACCATAAAACCCCTCGGTACGATCTCTTTCTATATAATAGTACTCTACACCAGATACATTTTTTATTTCATTAGGGTTTGGTTTGCAACCACAGAGAAGTGCAAGCGCACATGTAACAATCAACAATAATGTTTTTTTCATAACTATCGAACAATGATTTTTTCGGTGAATATTTGT